>JBEKOF010000026.1:0-28686 GCA_049522055.1 Verrucomicrobiota bacterium
ATCGCAACTGCATTTCAATAAGCACTTGCTGTGCAATATGTTGCGTGTTGTATTGGGCAAAGGTATTGATTGAGCCCTACGACACCCGATGTTTCCAGGACCCTTTCACAATATGTCATTAGTCAACAGGGATTTATGGCGGGGCGATCAACTCGAAGAAATGGTCCCCGCCGGCGCTTGCATTGAGGGTGACTGTGTTGTTGGTTCCGCTGACGGTAATGTTGCTGGTCACGGGCGACCATGCGACGGGCGAAGTGAGACTGGCTGTCTGGTTCAACACAAACACGGTCGCGTTCGTTGTCCAGGAGATGACCATGTTTGGCAAGTTGGCGACCATCTGCACCGACGGCGCGGTGATGTTGGCCGTGAGGGTCGCCGGCTGGGTCAGGGTGTAATCGGCGGCGCTGGTTCCGCTCAAGGTCAGGCCGGTGACGGTGACGGCAATGCCGGCGCCCACTCCGGCGGTGGCGAAGTTGGCAACGTAACCGTTGGTGTTCAGGGTCACCGTGTCGCCGGAAACAACGCCCAGGAGAACGACGTTGTTGGAACTGAGCGAGGCGGTGGTCGTGCGGTCATACACCTTGTTGTTGGCCGTGATGCCGGAACTGATGGTCACCGGCGCTGTGGTGATGGTGGCGGTGAGAGAAGGTTGGGTGAGGGTGTAATCGGCGGCGCTGGTTCCACTCAAGGTCAGGCCGGTGACGGTGACGGCAATGCCGGCGCCCACCCCGGCGCTGGCGAAGTTGGCAGTGTAGCCGTTGGTGTTCAGGGTCAGCGTGTCGCCGGAAACAACGCCCAGGAGAACGACGTTGTTGGAACTGAGGGTGGCGGTCGTCGTCCGGTTATACACCTTGTTGTTGGCCGTGATGCCGGAACTGATGCTCACTTGGGCTGCGGTGATGTTGGCTGTCAGGCCCGCCGGCTGGGTCAGGGCGTAATCGGCGTTGCTGGCCCCGGTCAGCGTAAGGCCGGTGACGGTGACGGCAATGGCGGTGCCCGCTCCGGCGCTGGTGAAGTTGGCAACGTAACCGTTGGTGTTCAGGGTCAACGTGTCGCCGGTGACAACGCCCAGGAGAACGACGTTGTTGGAACTGAGGGTGGCGGTGGTCGTGCGGTCATAGACCTTGTTGTTGGCCGTGATGCCGGAACTGATGGTCACCGGCGCTGCGGTGATGTTGGCTGTCAGGCCCACCGGCTGGGTCAGGGCGTAATTGGCGACGCTGGTTCCACTCAAGGTCAGGCCGGTGACCGTGACGGCAATGGCAGAACCGACTCCGGCTGTGGCGAAGTTGGCAGCGTAGCCGTTGGTGTTCAGGGTCAACGTGTCGCCGGTGACAACGCCCAGAAGAACGACGTTGTTGGAAGTGAGCGTGGCGGTCGTCGTGCGGTTATACACCTTGCTGTTGGCCGTGATGCCGGAACTGATGGTCACCGGGGCTGGGGTGATGTTGGCGGTGAGAGAAGGTTGGGTGAGGGTGTAATTGGCGGCGCTGGTTCCGCTCAACGTGAGGCCGGTGAGAGTGACCGCGATGCTATTGCCAACGTTGGCGCTGACAAAGTTGGCAGTGTAGCCGTTGGTGTTGAGGGTTACCGTGTCGCCGGTAACGACGCCTGCAAGCACGACCGCGTTGGAACTGAGGGTGGCGGTGGTGGTGCGGTCATAGACCTTGTTGTTGGCCGTGAGGCCGGAGCTGATGGTCAGCGGGGCTTTGAGGACGTTGATGGAGACGTTGGTGGTGACGTTGGTGTAAGTGGCCGAATCGGCGGGCGCAAAGGTGACGGAGAGGGACTGATTGTTGCTGGCGAAGAGCGTCGTCCCAAGCGGAGGACTGTAGGTCAACGCACCGGCCAGACTGGCGCTGAGATTGGTGGGGCTGGCGGCGGCGGCATTGAGTTGCGCGCCGCTGAGAAGGGTGCCATAGACGATGCTGGCGGGGTTGGTCCAGGTCAACTGCGGCACCAGTTTGAGCATCTGGAGGGTGACGTTGGCCGGGTTATAGATGGTCTGCCAAACCGCCACCGGCGGGAGGTTGATATTGGTGAACGCGCCCGAGGAGGAGCTGAAATTGAGCACCTGAAAAGAAGAGTTGACAAGCGGGAAATAATTGCTGTTCAAGTTGGCGCTGAGGGCGCCGGTCAAAGGGGCGGGACTGCCGGCCAGGCTGACGACGCCGAAGCGGGCCAGGCCGCTGATGCCGAAATTCAAAGTGCCGCCGGCCAAATCGTAACTGCTCAAACTGAGGGTCCCGCTTTGCACACTGACTGTGCCGGTATTGTTCAGGGTGCAGTTGCCATCGAGGGTGGTGGTGCCCGCGTTCCCGGACTTGAGGAAGGTGCCAAAGTTGTCAAAGACCGTGGCCCCGCCATAGACAGCCCCCTGAAAAGAGTCGTCACTTTGTTCATTCCATAAACCGTTATTGTAAACGTAAACCGTCATCCCATCGCCGCTCCAAATGGTTGTATTGGTCCAGTTGACCGTGCCGTTGTTGGTGAGCGTCAGGGCTTGAAAAAACACATGGTTGCCTGCGGCCGCGATGTTCAACACGCCGTTGTTGCTCACGGTCATCGCGCCGGACAAGGCGCCCCCGCTCCAATTGAGCGTCCCCGCGAGCACATTGGTTCCGATGAGCGTGCCGCCCGACAGAGAGAGATTGGCCGCCGTGATGACGCCGTTCATCGCCGCGCCCTCCGGCAGCAGGAGATTGCCGCCGCCGGCGAAGGCCGTGCCATTGGCAAAAGTATAGCCCGCGCCAAACTCTAGGGTCGCCCCCACAGCCGTGTCAAAGCTGCTGCCGCCGCCGCTGGCGCCCGCTCCATTCTGGACCAGGAGCGTGCCCCGCAGCACACTGACTGTGCCGGGGTTGTTGAGGGTGCAGCCGGCATCGAAGGTGGTCGTGCCGGTGTTCCCGGACTTGAGGAAGGTGCCAAAGTTGTCAAAGACCGTGGCCCCGCCATACACAGCCCCCTCAAAATAGTCGTCACTTTGTTCGTTCCATAAACCGTTATTGCAAATGTAAACCGTCGTATCCAATCCACTCCAAATCGTTGCATTGGTCCAGTTGACCGTGCCGTTGTTGGTCAGCGTCAGGCTGCTAAAGCGCACCGTGTTGCCTCCGGCCGCGATATTGAGCACGCTGTTGTTGCTCACGGTCATCGCGCCGGACAAGGCGCCCCCGCTCCAATCCAGGGTTCCCACCAGCACATTGGTTCCGCTGAGCGTGCCGCCGGTCAGTTGGATGTTGGTGCTGGTGAGCACTCCATTGAGCGAGAGCGTGCCGCCCGATACGGTGACACTTTGGCCATTGATCGCCCCGTTGAGGGCAAGCGCGCCCCCCGTCAATTGAAGGCTGCCAAAATTGGCTGAAAAAACTCCGCCATTGTAACCGCCGCCAAAGAGGATGCCCGCGTTGCCGGCAATATCGAACAGGCCGTTCCCAGCACCCCCGCCAAGCATGGCCAAGGTCCCGCTCTGCACATTGACTGTGCCGCTGTTGTTCAGGGTGCAGCCTGCATCGAAGGTGGTCGTGCCCGCGTTCCCGGACTTGAGGAAGGTGCCAAAGTTGTCAAAGACCGTGGCCCCGCCATAGACAGCCCCCTGAAAAGAGTCGTCACTTTGTTCATTCCATAAACCGTTATTGCAAATGTAAACCGTCGTCCCCAATCCACTCCAAATAGTTGTATTGGTCCAGTTGACCGTGCCGTTGTTGGTCAGCGTCAGGCTGCTAAAACGCACCGTGTTGCCTCCGGCGGCGATGTTCAACACGCCGTTGATGCCCACGGTCGTGACGCCGGACAAGGCGCCCCCGTTCCAAGTGAGCGCGCCGCCGCTGATGCTCAGAGCACCCTGGGCGGTTCCACCGCTGGCGTTATTCAAAGAGAAGGCGCCGGACTGGATGTTTAAGGTCTGAACCGTTCCGTCGCCTGTGGAGGCCCCCAGGGTGAGAGTGCCGATGGACTGGGCCGAGTTGACGGCCACGGTGTAGTTGCCGGTCGTGGTGATGGCGGCGCTGTCGCCGCCGCCAGGGAGGCCGTTGGGAGACCAGTTGGCGGCCGAGCTCCAATTGCCTCCGGAGGTATTGGTCCAAGTGAAGGCGGTGGCGCGGGCGGCCGGGGTTGAGACCAGCAGGGAGGCCGCAACCAGGAGACTGGCAAACCGCAAGACGAGCGCGGAACTAGACTCATTCGGCTTCATAGGGGATGTGGATTAGTTGTTGACTGCGATTGCCCATTTGGTTTCTTGCCCACGACCAGCGCGGGGCTTTTGGCGATTCTCTTCCTGCTGCACAGGTTTGCAAGTCCTTTTTCCGAGCGGAAAATAGAATTGCCAAAGCGGCGGGGGGGGAATTATGATCGGGGCTGTGATTCATAATACGATACGCCGAATGCCGACGCCGCAAGAAGCGGTGCGTCTGACCACCGAGGAATTGCGCGACACGTTCCTGGTGTCGGGCCTTTTTACCGTCGCGGACATCCAGGCCCAGTTCACGGATCTGGACCGGTTTGTGGTCGGGGGCATCACGCCGGGGCAGACGCCGCTGGAATTGCCGAACCACCGGGAAACGGGCCGGGGGTATTTCCTGGAGCAGCGGGAATTGGGCGCGATCAACACGGGCGGCCCGGGGGTCGCGCATGTGGACGGGAAGACGATGGAGGTCAACGCGCTGGATTGTGTGTATGCGGGCGCAGGCTCGCGGGAAGTGAGTTTTGAAAGCCAGGACTTCGACAAGCCGGCCAAGTTTTTCTTTTTAAGCTGCCCGGCGCACGCCAGCCATCCCGCGGCGGTGATCAAGCGCGGGGAGGCGGCGGCGGTGGCGTTGGGGAGCCAGGCCGGGGCCAACCAGCGGACGATCCGCAAGTACATCCATGCGGGGGGCATTCGCAGTTGCCAGTTGGTGATGGGCTACACGGAGCTGGCCGAGGGCAGCGTGTGGAACTCCTTTCCGCCGCACACCCATCACCGCCGGGTGGAGATATATTTTTACTTTGACTTGGGGGACCGGGTGCTGGCGCATTTCATGGGCGAGCCGGGGGCCACGCGGCACTTGTTCATCCATAATGATCAGGCGGTGCTGTCGCCGTCGTGGTCCATTCATTGCGGCTGCGGTTCGGGCAATTACAAATTCATCTGGGGCATGGCTGGCGAGAATCAGACTTTTGATGACATGGACCAGGTGAAGCCCGGGGACTTGCGCTGAAGAGAAACCAGGAATTCCATCTATGAACAACAAACGATTCACCGACAAAGTCATTCTCGTCACTGGCGCCGGACGCGGTCTTGGGCAGGCCTATGCTTTGGCCTTCGCCCGCGAAGGGGCCAAGGTGGTCGGGGTGGACTTGAGCGAACAAACCGAGACGGCCGCGCAGGCGCGCAAGGGCGGGGGCGAATATATTTCGCTGACGGCAAACCTGGGCCAGGGGACGCAAAAGGACGCGGCGGCTGTGGTGGCGTCGGTCTTGGAAAAGGCCGGGCGGATTGATGGAGTGGTCAACAACGCGGGCATCATTCGGCGCGCGCCAGCGGTGGATTATTCGGAGGGGGACTGGAACGACGTGTTGCGGCTGAACCTGAGCACGCCGTTTTTTCTTTCGCAGGCGGCGGCGCGTTGGTGGATGACGGGCGGGCGGGAGAAATCCCCCGCCGGGGCGCGGTTGAAAATCGTCAACATTGCTTCGATGCTTTCGTTTCAAGGGGGCATTTTTGTGCCGTCCTACGCCGCGAGCAAACACGGCATTGCGGGGATCACCAAGGCGCTGGCCAACGAATGGGCGAAGGAACGGATCAACGTCAACGCCATCGCGCCCGGATACGTGGCGACGGAGAACACGCGTCCCTTGCGCGAGGACGCCAAGCGGAGCCAGGCCGTGCTGGAACGCATCCCGGAAGGCCGGTGGGCAAACCCGGAAGACATCGCGGGGGGCTGCCTATTTCTGGCTTCCAGCGACGCGGATTACCTCAACGGCACGATCCTGAACATTGACGGCGGCTGGCTGGCGCGTTGAGCGGGGTTCTCAGACTTTGGGGATGATTTTCAACGCATTCGCGAAAATGGAGGGGCCATTTTCGGGGATGGTGACCGTCAAGGCGTTTTCGTCGCGGGTAAATTCCAATTTCGCGGAAGAACCGAGCATTTGAACGCCGGCAATTTCGCCGGGATAATGGGCCGACTTGGACGCCAGGGCTTTGATATTGACTTTGCCGCCTTCCGGCTTGCCCATGACCACCGCGTACAAGAGGTCGCCTTTGGTGGTGAAGCGGATGTCGGCGGCGGTCAAATTCGGGCCGAGGCCGCGGGGCGGGTTGCCGGCGGTCTCTTTGGCGGTGGCGTCGTTTTTGACCGAGGGGCCTTCGCCGTAGATCGCCCAGGGGCGGGTGTCGTAGATGCACTCGCTGTTGACGGCCATCCAAGCGGTCATGTCGTCGAGGACGGCGATGGCCTTGTCGTCCAGCTCGCCGTAGCCGGGCAACGGGAAGGAAAGCAGCAACGTGCCGTTTTTGCTGACCACGTCCACGAGCAGATGAATCCATGCCGCGGATTTGGTGTAGCCCTTGTTGTAATCGGCGACGCTGTAATGCCACGGGCCGACGGTGCTGCCCTTGTTCCACGGGATGCGCAGCAGGTCGAGCGTCATGTTGCGTTCGAGGTTGTTGACGATGCCCTGTTGCTCGACCACGGAATTGCCGTTGGAAATGATGACGGATTGAAGTTTTCCGTCGTGCCACTTTTGGTTGGCGTTGTAGAAATGCGCGGCGAGACACAGCCCCACGTCGCCCAGCGGCAGCTTGGTGTCATCGAAAAAAATCACATCGGGATGATAACTGTCAATCACATCTTTGATGCGGTTGAAAAACTTGGCCTGATAGGCCGCGTCGGGTTCCGCGCCGATGGGGTGGTTCTGCGCGTACAGGTCTTGCGGGTCGAGGCCCTCCCACCACAGGCCTTTGCCGTCGGCCTTGGTCAGCTTGCCGTCGTAGGGGACGCCCGCGAGCGGGCCGGTTTTGTCGCTGCCTTGCGCGTCTTCATACCAGCTCCACGCGCGCGCGGCGTGAACACTGACGCCAAATTTCATGCCGGCCGCGGTGACGAGTTTTTGCCAGGCGCCGACGATGTCTTTTTTCGGGCCGACGTTGACGGAATTCCAGGGCTGAAATTTTGAATTGAAATTATCGAAGTTGTCGTGGTGGTTCGCCATCTGGACGAGGAACTTCGCGCCCGCGCCTTTGAAACGCTTGAGGAGCGCGGCGGGGTCCCACTTTTCCGCCTTCCAATCATTGCAGACATCCTTGAAACCGAATTTGGACGGATGGCCGTATTTTTGCAGGTGAAATTGATACTGGGGTCGGCTCTGATCGTACATGTATTTGGCATACCAGTCGCCGTCGCCGGGCTGGCTTTGCGGGCCCCAGTGCATCCAGATGCCGAACTTGGCGTCGCGATACCAGGCGGGGAGATGGTAGTTTTGCTCCAACGATTCCCAAGTGGGCTGGAACGGGCCGGGCGCAATCGCGTAAGGGGCGGCGCCCGGCGATGCTCCGGCGGCCGTCGCGCGGGACAGCCATGAGGGGGCGGTCATGCCAGCGCCGGCGGCGAGCGCGGAGGTTTTCAGGAAATTGCGGCGTGTGAATGGGGTTTTCATATCAGCTATACTGTGCTGGATACATCCGCAAGGGAAGGCTAAATTGGGTGAGGGTTGAAGTGGGATCAACGTCCGCGGGTTCAAATTCGAGTCAAGACAATCCGTGCTTGTTTGTCACAGGTGTAGGTGTTAGGAAAGAGCCATCATGTCAAACTCCAACTGCCTCAACTTGCGAAGTCTGCTCAAAATCACAGCCGCGATCACCCCGGCGAGCCTGCTGTTCCTGGCGCTGGCCTGCGCCGCGCAGACCGGGGCGGGCAAGCGCACATCATTCAGGCCCGGTGAACTCTGGCCCGATGACAAAGGCGTCCCCATTGACGCCCATGGCGGCGGCATCCTGCTTCAGGGTGGGATTTACTACTGGTTTGGCGAGCATAGAGGCGGCGGCACCGCGAGCAATACGGCCGCCGGGGTCCACGCTTATTCCTCCTCGGATTTGTATAATTGGAAAGACAAGGGGATGGTGTTCCAGTCCTCGGATGATCCGACGAGTGAAATCACCAAGGGGTGCGTCATGGAGCGGCCGAAAGTGATTCACAACGCGAAGACGGGGAAATTCGTATTGTGGTTTCACTTGGAATTGAAAGGACAGGGTTACAACGCCGCGCGCGCCGCGGTGGCGGTGAGCGACCGGCCCACGGGACCTTACAGCTATGTCGGTTCCTTCCGCCCCAACAAGGGCATCTGGCCCATCAACATCACCGAGGAGGACAAAACACCCAAACCCACCAACGGGCTGAACCGGCTGCAAGCGGCCAGCGTCGGGGCGTATCTGCGGCGGGATTTCGAGACCGGGCAGATGTCCCGCGACATGACCATTTTCGTGGACGACGACGGCAAGGCCTACCTGGTGACGTCGGCGGAGGAAAACGCGACGATACACATCGCGCAATTGAGCGACGATTACCTGGGGTTCAGCGGCAAATGGGCCCGCGCGCTGGTCGGCGATTCCAACGAGGCGCCCGCCGTTTTCAAGCATGGCGGAAAGTATTATCTGATTTCATCCGGCACGACCGGCTGGAGAGCCAACCCTGGACGGTCCGCGGTGGCCGATTCAATTTTCGGGCCGTGGACACGGCTGGGCAATCCGTGTCGCGGCACCGCTGAGCAGAACGCAAACACATTTGAGTCGCAAAGCACCCATGTGCTGCCGCTGCCGGGCAAACCGGACGCCTTCATTTTCATGGCGGATCGCTGGCGTCCGCAGGAGGCGGTTTTTGGCTACTACATCTGGCTGCCCATCGAATGGGAAAACGGCAAGCCTGTCATCAGATGGCATGACGAATGGAAACTCACCGATTTCAACCCTCCCAAACCGCCCGCCGCGAGCACCGGGGCGCAAACAGGCGACACACCGATCAAGACCGGGCGATGAAAAGCCAACTTTCCCCTGAACGTTGGCCCCCGGTCCGATGGCGAGATTGATCCGCCCCAGTCCCATCGGCTAAAGGAACTCAGTTGAGGCTGGCCAGGGCGACCCTGGCGCCGACAAGGTCAGGGCTGAGATCCACCGTCTGGCTCAACTCGGCCTTCGCCTTCACCGGGTCGTTCAACCCCGTGTAGCCGAGGCCGATGGCGTAGTGCGCCGAGGCCGTCTGCTCGCGCGGCGACTGCGGCAGACTTTCCACCCCACCACGACCCCCGCCCCGCCCGCCCGCCGGAGCTGCCGGCGGCTGCTGCAATGTTTTCTGCCCGGAATCCACCAAGGTTTGGAACATGGTTTTGGCCCGGTCCACCTCGCCGAGCTTTTGCAGGCACATCGCCTGATAATAAGACTGAGCGCTGACAATGGCGGGGCTGTCGGAACCGTACCTGCCACCGCCGCCACCACGAGCGGCACCGCCGGCCTGGGGCACCACCGTCGCCTGCTTCCAGGTCTGCGTTGCCTGGTTGTGGTCGCCCATCGCTTCATAGGCCACTCCGCTCCAGTAGGCAATCTCCGCGGCGCGCGGGTTGACACCCCCGCCGCCAAAACCAGTCGGCAGGTTCGAGGGAATCGCGGCGGCCGCCTGGAAATCGGCCAGTGCCTCCTTGTTGCGGTTGGCCGCGAGGTACTGTCGGCCGCGGAAGATGTGCGCGTCGGTCCAGTGTTCACTCACGTTGAGATTGGCGCCCTCGGCGACCGCAAACTTCCGTCCCGTCATCATCTGGATGGCTTCGTCGTATTTGCCCCCGGCCACCTTGAGGGCTATGGCGCGGTTCTGGGCGTCATCGCGCTGGGCCACGATTACCTGGTTCTGCTCGAACAGCGGCAGGCGTTTTTCGATGGGAGTGCCGGCCTGCTGGTAAAGCTCATCCAATTCCTTGAAATGGGCGGCGTATTTGCGGTCCAGCGACACGGCCTTCTCGAGCTCGGCGATGGCCTTGTTGAGGTCGCTCCCCGACTTTTGGTGCATGTAAGCCGTGGCCAGATTGCGGTGAACGATGGCGAAGGAGGGGTCCAGGGCGGCGGAAGCCTCCCAGAGTTTGGTCGCCTCCTCCGGCTGCCAATCGTAAAGAAGATTGCCCAGGTAGTAGGGCGCGCGGGCGTCGCGGGGATTGGTCTTCATCGCCAGCCGGAGCACGTCAATAACCTGGTTTTGGAACGGGAAAACCAGGTCGGGAGGCATCGTCATGGCCAGGCGGCAATAGTCGGACGCCTTCTGCGGCTGTCCGAGCTTGTCCGCGAAAAAGCCGAGGTAGTAATAAACCATCGGGTGAATCCTGGACTTGTCCGGCGCGGCCGAAATCATTTGCAGCAACACGTCCGTGCCGTCCTGCCAGAGGCCGACGTCGAGATACTCGGCGGCGGTCTCCTGCGCGGTGGCGGGAAATTGATTCATCGTGGAGGCCAGGGTCCTGGCCGCCGCCGGATCTTTGGAAGCCAGCCAGCGTTCCGCCATGGCGCGCACGTCGAGCGGGTCGGCATCGTGCGCGACCGAATCCAGAACCAGGAGCGCGTCCTTGGAGCGGCCCAAATGGCGCAGGAGAGCGGACTTCAAGTTCTGCGCGCGGATGTTGAGGGAATTCGCGCTGATCGAGCGCTCCGTCAAATCGAGCGCGCCCTGGATGTTGCCGCGCCCGGTGGCGATCTCCGCCAGCGAGAAATAAGCGGGGGCCTTCCAGGCCTGACCCCAGGCGGCCTTGAACAAATGGGTGTAGGCTTCGTCGCTCTTGCCCTCCGCCTTGAGCGTGGCGCCCAAGTAATACTCGGCCTCGACATCCTTAGGCGAAGTGTACTGGTCAGTGAGCCGGTCCAAAGCTTTGCGGAGGTATTGCTCGGCTTCCGCGTAGCGGGCCTTGGTGAAGGCGGTGATGCCGATAGCGGTGTTCACATGGGTGTCGCCGGGATCGCGTCGAAGCGCTTCTTCCCAGTAGGGATCGGGAGAAATGTTCGGATCGTGAAACTGCTGCGCGCGCAGACCGATCAGGTAAAGCTCCTCACTCGTCTTGACATCCGCCGGAGGGGGCGGGCTGGTCACCGGTTTTGGCATCGCCATGGGTTCCAGGCGGATCGGCGTGTATGACACCAGCACCTGGCCAGCTTCCGAGATGGAGGCGACCAGATCGTGTTCGTCGAGGCCGGCCGGGACGGGGACCTGCTTCACGTAGGGCTTGCCCGGATTGATGGCGACGGTTTCCTGGAGCAGGACTTTCTGCCCGGCCGCGAGCATGACTTTGGCCGCCGGGCGGGCCGAGGTGCTGTAAAAGCCCACGGATGCGATGCCATCGGTCACATCGAGATTGACGGCGGCGTCCAGGTTGGCGTTCTTGACTCCGCCAATGTCGCGGAAGGGATACCAGTTCATAGTGAATGAACGCTCTTCGTAAGGTTGCAGCCAGCTATAGTCCGGCTGGTTGTCCGAGTAGGCGCCGGCCATCAGTTCGATGTAAGGGCCGTCGCTGTCGGTCAGCGTGGTTTCCCAGGAAGTGCCGGTGGAGCCTCCGGTGAAGAACTTCTTCCCCGGCACAACGTTGTGGTCGGCGACACTCATGATTCCCGCCTGCCTGCCGTGGTCGTAGCCGGCGAAGAAGTCGTCCTGGTAATTCCAGGCGAAAACCGAGCCGCCCGTCGGATGGTTGGTCCACCAACTGATGTCCACTCCGGCCTCGTTGACGGGCCATTTCTGGAAGTCGCGTTTGGAGTGGCCGGTGCCGTACTGGGTGCTGGGCGGGAAGATGATCTGGTAATCTTTGTTGACATGGACGGCGACGTTGGCGAAACAGAGCATCGTGTTGACCTCGGGTGTGCGATTGAGAATCCGCACGGAGGCCTCCAGGACGGATTTGCCCGGCCGGACGGTATAGCCCACCGCCCAGCGCATGCGCTGGCGCAATTCAAGTTCGCCCACCCAGACGGTTTTGCCGCCGTCGGCATTCTCCTCGATCTTGTACTGCACGGGGAGAAACGTGCTCGCCCGGTGGTGGTGGGGGATGTTCCACTCGACCCCGCCGGAGATCCACGCCCCGATGATGCTGATCAGAGCGGGCTTGATGACGTGCTGCCGATAGACAAAGTAGTAGTTGTCGGTCTTGTCAAACGCCTCCAAAATGCGGCCGCCGATCTCCGGCAGAATCCCGATGCGGATGTACTCGTTCTCGAGCCAAACGATCTTGTAGGTCTTGTCCACCTTCTTGTTCGTGAGCAGGTCATAGATCGGGTAGGGATAGACCGGGGCCTGGGCGCCTTGAGACAGCCGCCCGAAATAGAACATCGGGTTCGGCTCGGGCGTGTCGGCCTGGTAGGTGGGAATGACCACGTTTTCTTCCCAGACCGTGACCGGGGCGACGGCCGCCGCAAGCGGGGTCGTCCCGAGCCGCAAGGCCGCAGCCAGGAGCAGCAACGACGGCACGGCCAGGCTGAATTTGATTCCCGGCGAAGTGCGGATTTTGAAGAATATGTTTTGAGTGGATTTCATGCCGTCGAAATTGGACTTTTCCACCCAAGACGTCAAGCTCACAGCCCATCGAAGCCGGCAATCTGGATGGGCTTGTCAAATTCAAGCGCGGCGACGGACACGTCCGGGTCGGGCGCGGAGCCGGGGAGGGTGACGACCAGTCCCTGGTCCGTCAGGGTTGAGGAGACCGCCGCGCCGCCGGCCAGCAACCGGCCGGAATGGGCGGCCTGCTGGATGCCCGGCAAGATTAATTTGCCGTCGGCGGGCCACTCCCAGATGTGAAGGAAAAGGGTCGCGCCGCCGTTGGGCTGGGCTTTTTGCGTGGTGCGTCCCCAGTCCGGTATCTGCGCAAATGGGCCGGCGTCGGTTGCGTAGATGGCCTGGCCATTGGTGTTGAGCCACTGGCCCATCGCCCGCAGGCGCTCGACTTCCGGCTCGGGAATGACACCTTCGGAGGTCGGCCCGATATTGAGGAGAAAATTGCCGCCTTTGCTGGAGATGTCCGAGAGATTGCGGATGAGTTGCCGGGCCGATTTCCAGCGCAGGTCGTTGGAGTTGTAACCCCAGGAGTTGTTGATGGTCATGCAGACCTCGAATTGGCGGCCAAAGGGGTCGGTGGCGATATGTTGTTCCGGGGTCGCGACATCCCCGAGCACGCCGCCGCCGAGGCGGTTGTTGATGATGAGGGCGGGATAGGTCGCGGCCAAATCGAAGAAGGGGCGCGCCCGCTCGGGGGTCATCTGATATTCGGTGTCAAAAAACAAATAGGCGGGATGGAATTTCTCCAGGATTTCGCGGACCTGTGGCAGGGAGATTTTTGCCAGATACTCATCGAAGTCGCCCTTTTGCGCGTCATCCCACGGTTGGGCCGTGCCCTTGCCGCCGCCGGGATTGATCCAGTCCTGGGACTGCGAATAATAAAGCCCGAATTTGAGACCCTCAGCCCGGACGGCGTCGGCCAGGGGTTGGAGCAAATCACGGGCGGCGGCGGAGGCCTTGACGGCGTTCCAGTCGGAGACCTTGGACTCGTACATGGTGAAGCCGTCGTGGTGCTTGGCGGTGATGACAACATATTTGACTCCGGCATCCTTGGCGAGGGCGGCCCAGGCCTTGGGATCGTACTTGGCCGCGGCGAAGTTCCTGGCATAGGCCTTGTAATCCGCCACGGAAACCTTGCCCTGGTTCATATACCATTCGCCATGCGCCGGCACGGAGTAAACGCCCCAATGGATGAACAGCCCGAAGCGCGCGTCGTGAAACCATTTCATGCGGGCGTCGCGGCCCGCCGGCATTTCATCGCGGACCACCACCGGGTAGGCCGGCAGCCTGGCTCCCCCTTCGCGGAACAGGGTGCCGGTGACGCCGCCGTAGGCCGCCGCGCTTTGCGCCGGCGGCGGGGATTCGGCCGCGAAGAGGCGCGGGGAAATTGCGAACACGAGAAGGAAGAGGGGCAGTCTGGATTTCATGGGCCGTATGCTAAAGAGCCTGCCTTGGAAAAACAACACGGCTTTTTTCCGCAGGATTCTTCCGGACCAAGCCGGGGCGCATCAGCCAGGCCGGCGGCGGGTCACTGCTTGTTGACAATTTGCCGCCTGTTTGACAGCATGCCGCCAGAACGAAAGTGAGTGAAAGACCCATTCTCCCTCACCCGCGCGGCGCCGCCACAAGGGCCGCGCGAAATTGCAATGCTTATCCTAAGAGACTATATATGCGAAAATCCACCATCGGCGCGGTTTCAATGATGTTTGCGATGTTTTTTGCCGCCGCGGGAAATCTCCGCGCGACGCAGATCGAACGGCTTGAGGGGAAGTATCTCAAGAGCCGCATCAAGCTGCGGATTGACGAGAACTGGAAAGTGCGGACCGGAAACGCGGCCGGGGCGGAGGCGACGGGTTTCGACGACGCGGGATGGGCCACGATCAGCGTGCCGCACGACATGAGCATCACGCTGGTGAGCACGACCAATAGCGATCCGGGCGCCCTGGGCTGGTATCGGAAACATTTCACGCTGCCTCCAGGGTTTGCGGGGAAGAAGGTGATCGTGCAGTTTGACGGAGTTTATGAGGACTCAAAAATCTATTTGAACGGCACACAGGTCGGCAACCAGCGATTCGGGTATATCAGCTTTTGTTGCGATCTGACGCCGTATCTCAACGCCCAGGGCGATAATGTGCTGGCGGTGTTTGTGGACAACGTGACGAGCCGCCGTTCGCACTTTTATTCGGGGACGGGCATTTACCGCCATGTCTGGCTCATCGCCACGGATATGGTCCATATCCAGAACTGGGGGACCGCCGTGACCACCCCCGTTGTGGGGGTGGCGGAATCGCAGATCCGGGTGCAGACCGAGGTGGCCAATGAGCTGGGGACCGCGCAGACGCTGACTCTGGAGACCCGGATTTACGATGAGGCCGGCAAGGCCCTCAAGGCGGTCTCAACCCCCATCACGGTCAACCCGGGCAGCACGGAAATCTGCGCGCAGACCCTCTCTCTTTCCTCCTGCAAACTCTGGTCGCCCGCAACGCCGGTGCGCTATTATGCCTATTCCCGGATTCTGAAGAATGGCCAGGCGGCCGATGATTATATTACCCCGTTCGGCATCCGGGAACTGAAGTATTCGGCGACGGAGGGGTTTACGATCAACGGCGTTTCCATGAAGCTCAAGGGCGTGTGCGTCCATCACGATCTGGTTCCGGCCGGGGCGGCGGTGCCGGATGCGATGTGGGAGCGGACGATTAAAGAGTTGCTGGCTTCCGGCTGCACTTCCATCCGCACGTCGCATAATCCGCAAAGCCCGGAGTTTTACGATTATTGCGACCAAATGGGGATGATGGTCATGGATGAATTTTGTGATAAATGGGCCCAGACCAACGCAGGCTCATTCTATGCGGATTTTGACCAGGTTTGGCAAAAGGACCTCACCTCGTTCATCGAACGGGACAGGAATCATCCCAGCATTGTGATCTGGAGCCTGGGCAACGAGGTTTTGGCCGCCGCCAAGGTGCCTGCTTACATCACCAACACGCTGAAAATGCTGGTGCCCTTCGCCAAGAAGCTCGACAGCAGCCGCCCCTACACTCATGCGTGCGTTTCGGGATGGAGCGACGCCCCCGGCCTGGCCGCGCTCGCCGAGGTGGAAGATGTGGTGGGTGTCAATTACCAGGACTTCCTTTTCGGCGCGATTCACAGGGCGAATCCGAATGCCATTCTGATCGGCACCGAACAAGACCCCTACCTGGCCCGCAGTTCCGGCAGTCCGACATGGTATGCGGTGAAGGATGTTCCCTATGTGATCGGCCATCATTTGTGGACGGGCGTGGATTATCTGGGCGAGTCCCGCAACAGCTTGGGCGGGGACAGCGGCTTCCTGGATAACTGCATTTTCCGCAAGTCCTGGTTTTATTATATGCAAAGCCAGTGGAGCGAAGCGCCCATGGTGCATATCGCCATCGGCGACGGCGTGGGAAGAAGAGGCGCGCCCAATCTGCCCGAGAATTGGAACCAGGCCGGACCCGTCAACGTGGTGACCTATAACAATTGCGAGACCGTTGATCTCTACGTCAATTCCACAAAAATCGGGACCAAGAAATCGAGTGATTTCGCCAAAACGGGAATCATGCAATGGACCAATGTCCCGTGGGAAGCCGGGGTGATCAAGGCAGTCGGCTGGAAAGGCGGCAAAAAGGTGGCTGTGGACAGCATCAAGACCGCGGGCGCGCCCGCCAAAATCATGCTCAAGCCCGATCGCACCACGCTCTACGCCGATGGGAGCGATGTCTCCTGCATCGAAGTGGACATCCTGGATGCGGACAACAACTCTATTCACACCGCCAGCAATACCATCCAGTTCACCATGACCGGACCGGGGAGGAGCATCGGCATTGCCAGCGGCGACTGGTCGAATAATGAGCCATTTAAGGCGGCCAGCCGGAAGGCTTACCGGGGGAAGGCGCTGATCGTCATTCAATCGCTCTTCACTCGCGGAACGATCAAACTGACGGTCAGTTCACCGGGCTTGACTCCCGCCAGCTTGACCTTAACCACCAAGAAGCAGTAGCCGTTCATGGCCAAAAGCCAGACATTGCGCCAGTTTGCCACATTATTGATTCGCGGGGGCGGTTGGCAGGAGAGCCGGCCCCTTGATATAGTGGCTGGCGAATTCGAAAAATGCGGGCCAATTCGGCGCGTCGGTGTGCCCGCCGGAATGCTGCCGGAAGGCGATGTCGCCTGCGATAAGGGCGGTTTCCATGGGAGGCAAATTGGTGGTGCCCAGGTCCTTCCCGCCCAATAGCTTGTAAACGGGTCCTGCGCCCGCCGCCGCCTCGAACATCCCCATCGGATCCGCCCACGCATCGTTCGTGCGGGTGTCCGTTCGGCCCCCGCCGATGAACACAGGCCGGGGAGCGCACAGCGCGAGTAATTCGTGAGCATCCACGGGCAGGTCCGCCGGGGTGAGCGGGCCGGCGTATTTGAGGAAATTGCCCGCCATCCAGTGGTATTCGCTCCTGGCTGCAATATTCTCAAGCGCCTCGCCAAAATTGCGCCGGTGAATTCTCGCCCCGCCTTCGCCGGAAGAACTGCTGTAGGCGATGGCAAAACGCGGGTCATACGCCATGGCTACTGCCGTCGCTTTGCCCCAGCGCGAGTGGCCTTCGATGCCGACTTGCCTGGCATTGACCGCCTTGTCGCTCTCGAAGTAGTCGAGCGCGCGGCTGGCTCCCCAGGCCCAGGCCCGCAAGACGCCCCAATCCTCCACGCCGCGCGGCTGGCCCTTGTTGACCAGACCGATGATGCCTTGGGTCAGCCCTGCGCCGTTGTCCGCCTGGATGGAGCTTGTGCTCAGGGTCGCATAACCCCAGCCATTGGAAAGAGCAAGGATGTGCCAAGCCGGGCCGTCGGCGGCCAAACCTCCACCCGAACCCCCGGCGCGCCCGCCCGGGGCATTGGCGACGGCCAAACCGTTGGAGCCTCCCCGCCGGCCGCCCGGGCCGCCTCCAACCGCGCCTCCCACAGAAGCCCCGCCGGCCAGGACCATCATCACCGGCGAAGGTCCGGCGGCCTTGGCGGGAAGGGTCAAGGTTAAATCTATATTGACAGTGATCTGCGGATAGGCTGAATTGTCCACATGCCCGACCAGCCTTTTTGTGATGGTGGGTATGTTGCCGTTCATTCCATTGGTGATGGCTGCGACCTCCCAAGTCACTTTGGGCATGTTTTTGGGAACGCGCCCGTAAATTTCGCGGTCGAAATCCTCGACAATTTCTGGGCGGCGCAGGTTCCACCAGACATTCGGGCTGGTGACTTTTTGGCCGTTCTTCAACCGCAACGGGTCCGGCAGGGTGGGATGGGGGTTGGCCTTGGACTCGTCATAATTGGGCGGGTTGGTTGGCTGGGGGCTTCGGTTATCCGCCGCGGGCCTGAGGGAGGTGATGTGAAGAAGATCCATTAGCCTCTGATGATCTTGATCGGCGGTCAATTGCACCGGGGGAGGCAGGCCGCCGGCCGCGGATGGAGCGGACGGTTCCTCCGCGCCCCGCGACGGCGCTGCCGCCACAGTCAAGAGGATCAAGAGGGGTAAAGACGGGAGAGTTTTCACGACGGAAGATATTGAGTTGAACATAAGCATAATTTGCGCGCCAAGCGCAGACGAATGACAATCAGGTTGCTGGCAAGAGAGAATCACCCGGCAGCGGCAGTTGTCAAGCCGGATGATCCGGGAAAAAAAACATGTTGTGGTTGCAAAACAAGCTCTTTGGCATTGAACTTCTCCCATGCAAACACAAATCAAGACATTGGGGACGCGAAGCCGGATGCTGGACGGATGCGCCGCCCTGCTCGCCGCGTTTCTTTTTTCCAGCGGCGCGCCGGCGGCGGACAAGTTTGCCGCCGTCCCTCAAAAACTTCAGTCCTTTGTCACCAACGGCGAAATTGCCGGGGCTGTTTCGCTGGTTGCCACGAGGGATGCCGTGCTGCATCTTGCCGCCGTGGGCCGGAGCGATCTGGCGTCGGGGCGGAAGCTCAAAACGGATGATATTTTCTGGATCGCCTCGATGAGCAAGCCGGTCACGGCGGTCGCGGTCGCGATGCTCGCGGACGAGGGCAAGCTGTCCTTCGATGATCCGGTCGGGAAGTATCTGCCGGAATTCGGCGACATGTGGGTGGCCGGGGAGCAGACGGAGCAGCAGCGCCTGCTGGTGAAGGCCGCGCGGCCCGTGACGCTGCGGGATTTGCTCACGCACACCAGCGGCCTGGGCGAATATCGCGTGACCGATCCGCACTGGACGCTGGCGGCGATGAGCAAAGTGCTCGCCCGCGAGCCGCTGCGCTTTCAACCGGGCACGCGCTGGAGCTATTCGACGGCGGGAATGGATGTGGCCGGGCGGGTCGTGGAAGTGGCGAGCGGAACGCCCTACGCGCAGTTTCTGCAAAGGCGGCTCTTCGATCCGCTCGGCATGAAGGACACGACCTTCTGGATTTCGCCTTCGCAGAAGAAACGTTTCGTCCAATGCTATATTCGGGACGCGCAGTCGGGAAAACTGGGGCCGGCGACCAACACCTACATGTATGGCGGCGCGGTGACGGATCACGAACGACCGCCCCTGGGCGGCGCGGGGCTTTTCTCGACGGCGGAGGACGTGGCGAAGTTTTATCAAATGATGCTCAATCACGGCACGGCCAATGGACGGCGGATTCTCAAGCCGGAGACAGTCGCCGAAATGACGCGCAAACAAACCGGCGACCTGCGCGCGCGGCCCGGCATGCCGTGGGGCCTGGGTTTTTGCGTCGTTGAGGACCCGGCGCAGATGGAGGCCAACGCCACTCTTTCCCCCGGCACATTCGGTCATGGCGGCGCCTTCGGCACGCAAAGCTGGGCGGACCCCGCGCGCGGGATCATTTATGTGCTGATGATTGAGCGGGACAAATTGCAACCCACCCCGGACGATTCCGCCATGCGCCGCGCCTACCAACAGGCCGTCGCCGCCGCGCTGGACGGAAAATAGAGCTTAATCCAAGCCATAGAAAGCAGCCTTATGAAGACACCATACACACGCCGTAAGTTCCTGAAAACAACATCCGCCGTCGCCGCCGCCGGGATGAGCGCGCCACTTTGGCGGTGGCGCGCCCGCGCCGCCGGCGATCCGCTCGTGGAAGAGACCCGCATTCTCACCGCGACGCCCACTTCCTCCAATGGGCCGGTCTGGAGCGGCCACGACACACCCGAACTGATCGCCGCCGCCCTGAAAGACCTCCCGCCCATGCCCGCCGGACCTTTTGAGGAGAGCTGGGAATCCATCGAGAAGAACTACAAGGACCCGGAGTGGTTCCGCGACGGCAAGTTCGGGCTGATGATGCACTGGGGCATCTATTCAGTGCCGGCCCACGCTAGCGAGTGGTACGTCCGCTACATGTACGGCGGCAATGCGGGGGTCATGCAGTGGCACACGGAGCATTACGGGCCGCCGACGAAGTTTGGCTACAAGGATTTTCTGCCGATGTACACGGCGGCCCAGTGGGATCCCGACGCCTGGGCGGCGCTCTTCAAGAAGGCGGGCGCCAAATACGTGCTGGCCCCCGGCGAGCATCACGACGGTTTCTCCAACTGGGACAGCGCGATCAATCCGTACAACGCCAAAAACTTCGGGCCGAAGCGCGACCTGGACGGGGACCTCATCAAGGCGGTGCGCCAAGCCGGGCTGAAGACCGGCATCTCCGATCATTCCGCCTTCCATTTCGTCTTTATTCCCGCCCTGCCGGGGAGCGATCAATACGACCCGAAGTGGGCCGCCTTTTACAACGTGGCCGACAAAAGCAATGCGGCCCGGATCAAGTTCATGCACGACTGGGTGGCCAAGCGGATTGAAACCATCGAAAAATATCAGCCGGATATGCTCTGGTTCGACATGAACACCGACCATAGCTGGGATCCGCTCAAAATACGGGTTGCCGCCTACTACTTCAACCGCGCCAGGCAATGGGGCAAGGAAGTGGGCATCAGCGCCAAACAAGCCGCCTGGGTCTCAGGCCAGATTATGGACTACGAACGCGAGGGACGGGCGCCGATGGAGCTGACCGATTGGGTCTGGCAGCCCGACGATCCCATCACCGACAAGTTCGGCTATGTGGAAGGACAAAAGCCTTACGCGCCCAATCAGTTTGTCTGGAAGATCATCGAGAACGCGAGCAAGAATGGCAATCTCCTGCTCAACATCTCGCCCAAGGCGGACGGGACCATCCCGCAGGAGCAACAAGACGTGCTGCTGGCGATTGGCAAATGGCTGGAGGTCAACGGGAAGGCGATCTACTCCACCCGCCCGTGGATCAAATATGGCGAAGGCCCCGTCGCCGACGCGGCGGCGGCAGCGATGGTGAAGATACGCGCGGCGGGGTTTGCCGGCCGCATCAACGGGCAAAACCAGGGAGGCGCCGGGGTCAGCGGCGGCGGGATTTCGCGAAACGGATATACGCCCAAGGATATCCGCTTCACCACCCATGGCGACACGCTCTATGCGACCGTGATGAACTGGCCGGGGGACCAGCCAGTGACCATCACCTCGCTGGCCGGCGGCCAGCCGGCGCGAGGAAAAGTCGCCAAGGTCGAGCTGCTCGGTCACGCCGGAACCCTTGAATTTACCCAGGATGCCGAAGGATTGAAGGTGAAGTTTCCCGGCGAAAAGCCGTGCGATTTTGTCTATGCGCTGAAAATCACCGGACTAAAACTAACGTGATGGAATGGACAGACAAGATAAAGGATACGAACGCATGAAAACAATAAATACTCCAAGCATGGTGGGAGCTCTGTTCCTGATCTTTGGAACATGTCTTTCCGGCAACGCCCAAATGGCTTCCGCGCCGGCTGCTCCCAGGAACCTTTCCGCCACGGCGGCAGACCTTCTCATTGCCAGGCGGGAAAAAATCAACCTGAATTCAGACTGGACCTTTTATAAAGGCGACGCGACCGGCGCGGAGGCGATCGGTTACAGCGACGCGGCATGGACTAAAGTAAACCTGCCCCATGTCTTTGACACCCCCTATTATGCCCTTAAGAAGGGGGTCTTTTGGTATGTAGGCTACGGTTGGTACAGGAAACATTTTGACGTTCAGGCGAAATGGAAAGAATCCAGCAGGATCTTTCTGGAATTTGGCGCGGCCTTTCAGGTCGCTCAGGTATATGTCAACGGAAAACTTATGGGAGAACATAAGGGCGGGTACACGGGGTTCTATTTCGATATAACCAGCGCCGTAAAAGCGGGCGACAATGTCATTGCCGTGCGGGTGAATAATAAGTGGGACCCGCAAATCGCCCCGCGCGGAGGCGACTGGTTGTTTCTAGGGGGTATTCACAGGAGCGTATGTCTGGTTATTACCAGTCCGCTTCATGTGACATGGTACGGAACCTTTGTCACCACGCCGCAGGTTTCCGCCTCTCAGGCAAAGGTCAATGTCAAAACCGAAATAAAGAACGAAGACGCGATGCCGGTAAACTGCACAGTCAAAACAATCATTGCCGATGCAAGCAATTCGATCGTAACCATCATGCAAAGCTCGCAACTGATTAATGCAGGAACGGTGTATCAGTTTGACCAAACCAGTCCGGCCATTCCAGATCCACATCTGTGGTCTCCTGAAACGCCCTATATGTACCAGGTAAAAACGATCGTTTCAGATAATAAAGGCGTTATAGTGGACAATTACGAAAGTCCGCTGGGCATACGGTCCATCCAGTGGACCGCCGATCAGGGCTTCATACTGAATGGAGCGCGTTACCTAATCAAGGGCGTGAATGCGCACGATGACCGTGCCGGCTGGGGCATTGCGCAGACAAGCGCCGGGTTTAGAAGAGACGTTTTGCTCATGAAACAGTGCGGCTTTAATTTTATCAGAGAATGTCATAATCCGCACGACGTTTCCTGGGATGACGCCTGTGACCAGCTCGGGATGCTGGCATGGCCGGAAAATTCTTTCTGGGGAGTGGGCGGATATAAGACCAACGAAGACGGTGGCTGGCGCCAAAGTTCCTATCCTACCAAGGTTGATGACGAGCAGCCGTTCGAAGACAATCTGAAGCAACAATTGACAGAATTCATTCGCGAACGAAGAAACCACCCCAGCATCATTGTATGGAGCATGGGAAACGAAACATTCGATTGTCCGGGCGGAAGAGTCATGGCCAAGTGCAAGGCGTTCTACCGGGTTCTGGCGGATCTTGCGCAATCCCTGGATCCTTCGAGGCTCCCCGCTGTGGGCGGCGCTCAACGTCAGGGGTTTGACAAACTGGCGCCGGTTGTTGGATATAACGGAGATGGCGCGACGATCGCCACCTATCAGAATCCGGGGGTTCCCAGTCTCATTACGGAGTATTACGATCATAAAGGTGTCGCGGCCTTTCCATGGCGGGCAGGTCAAGTCCGCTGGGTGGGTTTTGGCTACGGATCGTTCCTCAGCGATCACGGTGGCCTGGGCGGGGTCGTTGATTACTACAGGATTCCCGGTCCCGAATGGTATCAATACCGGCAGGAAAATCTGGGAATTCCCTACACGCTGCCCGCTCCTGGCACACCGGCAAAGATAATTTTAACCGCGGATGCTCTCACCATTGGAAACAACGGCACGGACGATTGCGAACTCACCGCTCAGATTGTGTCCGCCGACGGCACACCCATAGACAATAATCCTCCGGTAACACTTGCCGTAACTTCAGGAGAAGGATATTTCCCCACAGGCTCCAGCATGACCTTTGACAATGCCACTTCTCCGGACACAAGGTGTATGCGGTACGGCATGGCGAGGATGACCTTGAGATCTTATGTGCCGGGAAATATTACAATCACCGCTGCTTCTCCGGGATTACAAAGCGCGAGCGTTACCGTCAAATGTATCGCCAGAGACCACTAACCTTAAACAAACTGAAACAGACAGACAGGACAAAGGAGCCGCTCCCATGAAAACCCCGTTCACGCGCCGCAAATTCCTAAGAACATCCGCGCTCGCGACCGCCGTCGGCGTGAGCGCGACTGTGTGGCAATCGCGCGCCCGCGCGGCAGCTCCATCGCCAGCCGCCGCCGCGCCCGCCCCGGCGATCCCGCCCGGCCCGTTTAATGGGACACGCGAATCGCTGAATAGTTACCGCGTGCCGGATTGGTTTGGCGAAGCCAAGTTCGGCATCTGGAATCACTGGGGGCCGCAATCCGCCGCCGAGTATGGCGATTGGTACGCGCGACGCATGTATATCGAGGGGGAGCCGCAATACAAACACCACCTCGAGCATTACGGGCACCCTTCGAAGACGGGTTTTGCGGACGTCATCAAGTCCTGGAAAGCCGACAAATTCGACCCGGACTACCTCGTCGGCCTCTACAAAAAGGCCGGGGCGAAGTATTACTTTGCCATGGGTGTCCATCACGACAATTTCGACCTGTGGAACTCAAAGTATCAACCCCGTTGGAACGCGGCGGCCAGCGGCCCAAAAAAGGACATCGTCGGGCTTTTCAAGAAGGCGGCCGAAGAGCACGGCCTGCGTTTTGGCGTCAGCGAGCACCTTTCCAACAGTTTCTGCTGGTATGGGCCGGCGCACGGCAGCGACAAGACTAGCCCGCTGGCCGGGGCGCCTTACGACGGTAATGATCCGCAGTACGCCGAGCTCTACCATGACTACAGCCAAATGCCGGCGGACTTCGTGCAAAAGGTGGTTAATGCGCCGGCGAAGGGAGCGATCGCCATGAGCGTCGAAGGACCGCCTTCGTGGAGGGACAATTATTTCGAGCGCATCCAGGATCTGGTCACCCAGTACGAGCCGGATCTCCTCTATACCGATGGCGGGATTCCATTCGGGGATTACGGCCTCGCGCTCGTCGCCCACCTTTACAACACCAGCGCGCGCCGTCATGGCGGCAAAGTCGAGGCCATCTACACCGGCAAGAGCCGGGCCGACGCGGCCGCCGGCATGTGCGTGCTGGACGTGGAGCGGGGTTTGGTGGACTCCATCTGGCCGCGCCCGTGGCAGACGGATACCTGTGTCGGCAACTGGCACTACGATACCCGGGCCAACTACAAGAGCCCCAAGTTCGTCATTGATATGCTCGTGGATATCGTCAGCCGCAACGGCAACCTCTTGCTCAACGTGCCCTTGCCCAACAGCGGCATGCCGGATGACAAAGAGCTGAAGATCCTGGACGGCATCACCCAATGGATGGCGGTAAACGGGGAAGGCATTTTCGCGACACGGCCTTACAAAATCTTCGGCGACAGCCCGGCGGCCGCGGCAGCCAGCCAGCCGGCTCGAGGCAGCTTCGGGGAGTCGAGCCGCACGATCTTGACCGCCCAGGACGTGCGCTACACCACCAAGGGCGAAACGCTCTACGCGTTCGTGATGGGCTGGCCGGGCGGGCAAGCGGTCATTCCATCGCTGGCGACCACCGCCAGGCAGGGCGTCGGCAAGATTCAGAACGTCGAGCTTCTCGGCGCGGGCAAAGTCCCCTTCACCCAGGATGAAACCGCCTTAACGGTGCGGCTCCCGGCACAGCAGCCCAGTGATCATGCCATTGCGTTCAAGATTAACGGCGCGTGAGCCAAACCAATGCAAGCCGGGGAATTCCATTGCTGGTGATTTGACTTTTGGCGAAGGCCAAGTCGCGGTATCCTCACGACAATGTTTGTGGAAACCGATGAGCCGGAAATGAATCATGGGAGCCAGATGCCAGGCGCAAGACGAAAGGAAAGGAGCGTGAGCCGGCTGCTGTTTAGGCTGGGGATGCCCTCATGCCTGGGCGCGCTGGCGTGGATCGCCGGCAGCGGCTGCGCTATTCACAATTATGCGGTCAATCAATTGTCCAACGCGGTGAGCCAGAGCGGGGCTGTTTTCGCCAGCGACGACGATCCGGACCTGGTGATGGCGGCCTCGCCATCCAGTCTCAAGCTCATTGAGAGTCTGCTGGCCGAGAAGCCGCGGCACCGGGGGCTGCTCCTGGCCGCCACCAAGGGCTTCACGCAGTACGCGTTCGCCTTTGTGCAGGAGGAGGCCGACGAGACGGAGGCGCGGGACCTGACGGAGGCCGAGGTGCTGCGGGCGCGGGCGAGGCGGCTGTATCTGCGGGCGCAAGGGTACGGCCTGCGCGGATTGGAGGCGGGCCACCCGGGATTTGCCGAGGCGTTGCTGGCCCGTCCCAAGGCGGCCGCGCAGGTGGCCGCCAAAAAAGACGTGGCGCTGCTCTATTGGACGGCCTGCGCGTGGGCGGGCGCGATTTCACTTTCCAAAGACAACCCGGACCTGGTCGCGCAAGTTCCGGCGATGGAGGCGCTGATTGATCGGGCGCTGGAATTGGATGAGAGTTTCGACCGCGGCGCGATCCACGGCTTTTTGATCGCCTACGAAATGAGCCGGCAAGGGGCGCCGGGCGATCCCGCCGCGCGGGCGCGGAAACACTTCGAGCGGGCAATGGTCCTGTCGGGCGGCCGGGAGGCGGCGCCGCTTTTGGCCATGGCGGAATCGGTGGCGGTGCAAAAACAGGACGTCAAGGAGTTCGATTCCCTGCTCCAGCAGGCGCTGGCGATCAATCCGGACGCCCATCCTGAAACGCGGCTGGTCAATCTGGTGATGCAGCGGCGGGCGCGCTGGCTTCTGTCGCGAAAAGCGGATCTTTTTTTAATGGCACCATGAGCAATGTTGATCCCCTCAAAATTGAAATTCACCAAATGACGCCAAACAGCCAGGGCCTGCCTGAACCGCGCGGGGTACCCCCGCGATGGACGCGACGGCGTTTCCTTCCCGCGGCGGCGGCCCTGGGGCTTGGATTGCTGGCCGGGGCGAACGAGGTTTTCGCGGCGCCCGGGCCGGTCCGGGTGCGGCTGGGCACACTGGCGCCCAAAGGCTCGTCTTACTACAAAGAACTGGCGGCCATGGGCGAGAAGTGGCGGCTGGCGTCCAACGGCGGTGTGTTGCTGACGATTTATCCCGACGGGACGATGGGCGGGGAGTCGGACATGGTGCAACGGATGAGATTGGGCCAATTGCAGGCGGGCTTGCTCACCGCCTCGGGGCTGGCGGACATAGAGCCGGGGGCCAGCGGCCTACAATTCATGCCGATGACCTTCCGCACGCTGGAGGAAGTGGATTACATCGTGCAGAAACTCCAGCCGATGCTGGAAAAGCGCCTGGAGGCCAAGGGTTTTGTGGCCTTGTTTTGGAGCGACACCGGCTGGGTGCGGTTTTTTTCCAAAGACCCGGTCGTCGGGCCGGACGACTTGAGGAAGACCAAGCTGTTCGTGGAGGCCGGCGACCCCGCGTATGTGGACCTTTACCGCTCCGTGCGCCTGAACCCGGTGCCGCTGGAAGCGGTGGACGTGTTGCCCAATTTGCAGACCGGCCTGATCAACGCCGCTCCCCTGCCGCCGAGCTACGCGCTGGCCGGACAGGTGGACCGGGCCGCGCCGAACATGCTGGACCTGGCGTGGGTGCCGCTGGTGGGCGCCCTGGTTGTCAGTAAGAAAATCTGGGACGCCATTGCTCCGGAAACCCGCGAGGCGATGGGCCAGGCGGCGGCCGAGGCCGGGGCGAAGATGAAGGCGCAGGGCCGGCGCGAGAGCGTGGAATCGGTGGAAGCGATGCGCAAACGCGGGCTGACCGTCAACCCGCTGACGCCGGAGGCCGAGGCGCAATGGCGGCGCGAGATGGAGGCGGTTTATCCCAAAATCCGGGGATCCGTTGTGCCGGCGGACATTTTCGACGAGGTGACCAACCAGTTGGCCATCTATCGCGCCGGCCAGCCGAAGAAATGAGTGGCACGGCCAATCCACCTGCGCCAGCGCCGGGCGGGAGGCGCCGGTGGCTGCGCGCCGGAGAAGACTCTCTGGTCACCATCGCGCTGGGGGCGCTGGTGATTTTGCCGCTGCTGGAAATCGTGTTGCGCCGGTTGTTCCATTGGGGCATCAGCGGGGCGACGGCGATCCAGCAACATCTGACGCTGGTGATCAGCCTGCTGGGCGGCATGCTCGCCGCGCGGGACGGCCGTCTGCTTTCGCTTTCCACGTTGTCCCAGTTTCTCAAGGGGCGCTGGCAGGTTTTTGCGCGCGTTTACAGCAGCGCCGCCGCCGCGGCGATCAGCGTCTTCCTCTGCGTCGCCGCGGCGCAACTGGTGGCGTCGGAAAGGCAGGGCGGCAACATGATGGCTTATCAGATTCCGATCTGGACGGTGCAATTGATCATGCCGGTCGGCTTTGGGGTCATCGCGCTGCGGCTGCTCTGGAAGGCCTCCGGCCATTGGGGCGGGCGCCTGGCGGCCTTGTTGTTGGCGGGCGGCGTGGCCGGGATCGGGCTGCACCCCTTTGTCGCCCCGGAGCGGCTGGTGATGCCTGGGCTGATCGGGCTGCTGGCGGCCGTGATCCTGGGAGCGCCGATTTTTGCGCTGCTGGGCGGGGCGGCGCTGCTGCTCTTTTGGGGTGACGGGACGCCCATCGCCTCCCTTTCGTTGACGCATTATTCGATGGTCACCAATCCCACGCTGCCGACGGTGCCCCTGTTCACGCTGGCCGGATATTTTCTGGCGGAAGGCGGAGCGTCGCGACGACTGATCCGGGTCTTTCGCGCGCTGCTATGCCAGCTTCGGGGCGGGCCGGCGATCGTCACGGTCATCGCGTGCGCCTTCTTCACTTCGTTCACGGGAGCGTCGGGCGTGACGATCCTGGCGCTGGGCGGTTTGCTGATGCCGGTGTTGCTGGGGGCGGGCTACACCGAGCGCGCGGCGCTGGGGTTGGTCACGGGGTCTGGCGGCCTGGGTTTGCTCTTTCCCCCGTCGCTGCCATTGATTCTCTACGCGGTGGTGGCCAACGCCAACGCGGGCGCGGGCGAAGTGACGATTAAAAGGATGTTCCTGGGCGGGCTGGGCCCGGGATTGCTGCTGGTGACGATGGCCTCCTTGACGGGCATCTGGCTGGGTCCCAAGAAGCAGGCCGAGGCCACTCCGTTCGACGGCGCGGAGGCGGGGCGCGTGATTTGGGCGGCGAAATGGGAACTGCTGCTGCCGGTCGTGGCGCTGGGGGCGCTGTTCGGGGGATTGGCCACGCCGGTGGAGGCCGCGGCGGTCACGGCGCTCTACGCCTTCGCGGTGGAGACGTTTGTTTACCGCGATTTCAAGCGGGCGAGCGACATTCCACGCGTCATGGCGGAGGCCGGGCTGCTGGT
>JBEKOF010000027.1:0-28658 GCA_049522055.1 Verrucomicrobiota bacterium
CTGGTGCCGGAAATTGTCGAGGCATTGACGGCTCACCGGCCAGCCGGATGCGCGGGGACTGATCTGGTCTTTCCGAATGGCATTCCACGCGCCCGGCGTTTGACCCTGGACGCGGAAGCCAATGGCATTCCCTACCGGGATGAGTTGGGCCGGTATGGGGATTTCCACGCTCTGCGCTACACCTGGGCGACGTTCCTGCAACGCAACGGAGTGGCGCAACGGTTCGCCATGAAATTGATGCGGCACAGTGACATCCGGCTGACCGCGCAAGTCTATACCGATGAAATGCAACTGCCGATTTACGATGCAATCAAGAACCTGCCGCGCTTGGATGCCCTGCCGGGCTATACACAAATACGCGCACAGATTTTAGGCGGGAATGGTCAAACCGTGTCGCAACCTGGCGCGAAAAGCGGAGAGTCGAACCCCACAGAAAGCCTTGTAAACAGGGGGATTTGTCACGTTCTGTCGCAACCTGCCACAAGTTGTCAATTGGAGCGGGTGAAGGGAATCGAATCATGGCTGTAATTTTTCATAATTCGTTAAATTGCTCACTAACACTGCATTCCGAACTTTCCGATCTCGACATTTCCGCATCAAAAGGCACGGCGATGACTGAACGCTGATGCAAATTGATGCAACTGCCAACGGCATTTCCCGCCGTTGCACGTTGATGCGAAGTTACCACAGTCAGCTAAAATTACGAGATCAAATTATTTATTTCATCTCGATTTCTTGGGGACAAAACATCTTACCACACTTTCCTTTCCGGCATCGGAAAGGGCGCGAAGCGTTCAAGCCGAGAGCAACGGATGATGAGTCCAGAGGCAACGCCTCTGGCGGGTGGGGTGTGGGGCGGAAGTCGCCGCCCCACTGCAAAGCAAAAGAGGCTGAAACCCTGGCGGGCTTCAACCTCGGTGCGCGGCACCGTCAATTGGGCAACGCCTGCGATTTTAACGCCTCGGCCAAGTGCCAAAGTGCCTTGTTCAACCGGACGTTTTCATCAAGGCCAGCCACGGCGCGGGTGCGCGGGTGGCGTTTTCCATCCGTCTTGCGGCGGGTGTAATCCTTCAAACCGCCCCGGATCAAATTTTCCTGCACGCGGTTAAACGTCGTCCAAAGGTCACTGCCGGAATCCTCGGTGCGGCGGGCTTCCAAGAGTTTATCCGGGCTGACGGGGGCAACCTGCAAATCATCGTAGCGCAACAAGATTGCGCCTTCGGCAAAAGCTTTTGACTCGGCGGGCGTCAACCGGCGGGCGCGAAAACTCTCCACCGCGTCCGTCAACTGCGGCAACGAATCCAAAACTTTCAAGCTGGCGTCCACCACCAGCGACGGTTGAAAGCCGGTGTGCCGGATGCTGACGCGCTCAAACGTCGTGTCCGCCACAATCAACCCATTGCCGCAAATCATGCGGAAAATTCCGGCGTGCAACTGATAGGCGCTGCTGCGGTCGTGCGAGTTCACCAGACAAACCTCCGGGCAAAACTCGGCGGCGCTGCCGATGATGTCGGCGCGTTGAAACCGAATCATGTGCTTTTGAAAACCTTTCCGGGATTCCAGCCGGACGGTCTGCTCTGAAACCCAAACCGGCTGCCAGCCTGCATTGCGCAAACCGTCAACGGCGTGGATGGTCGGTAGGAACGAATAATTTTCGCTGACGCCGGGCATGGCGTTTTGGGCGAAAATGGACGGTGCGACACCCTGCAACTGCTCGTTGTTGAGCGGTTGCAAATTGCCCGAACTGCGGAAGCGGTCGTGACCGCGTGAGCTACCAGTGAATGTGAACATATTTTTTAACTTTCTCAAACTGCCGGACAATCTCCGGCGGGATTTTCTGCCGATGGTCGGCAGAGGTCGCCCCTTGCGGGTGGCCGCAAGGAACGAACTCCGGCGGCTAATAATCAGCGGGCAAAAGAATCGTCGTGACCGTGCGGCAAGCCTCGGTCAGCACATAAAACTTGGTGCCGGTGGCGGTGTGATAAACGGACAGCAAGCGGGAACCGATGCGCAAGGCCAGTTCGTTTTCGCTGCGGTCGTCGGTGTCAAGGTCGCCCCAATCGCCGCACACATGGCGGTTAATCGAATTGCAAATGTCGTCTGCCGGGATGGATTCCAGCGCGGCGGGCGTGATGACTAAACGCCCCAAGTTGAATTTCATCTGTGAAGTGAGAATCATAAATCCTCCTCAAGCGGGGTTGATGTCAGCGGCAAAGCGGCTGCCGTATTTGGTGCGCGGGTCGGTGGGGTGTGCGGCGTAGGGGGCAAACGCTCCGCAAGGGTGCTGCCAGACGCAACGGCGTTGATTCCAATGGAAACCCAAGTGCCAAAGGGTATTCGCGGCGGCGCGATGGCTGGCGGCGGGAAATTCCAGCCAAATCCATTTGCCTACCACCTCGGCCAACTCGTATTGGCGTGGCAGTTGTGCCTTCAACAACTCCAAAACCTTTTGCGTCGGCAACTCGCGGTTGGCATTATGTTTGATAGAAACCCGTTCCGTTCTGGATGATGATTGCTGGCCGGCGTTTGCTGGAGTCGCTGCTTCAATCTGTAATTTGTTTTGCATAAGCTTTTTTTTGATGTTCGCCGTCCGTGTCTCGCCGTATGTCGCTTGCTTCACCTCCGGCGGAGCCATTTTTTGAACACACTTCGGTTTATTTCCGGCGTGCATGGGGCATGACAGCGAAAGTTTCGGCGTTACCTGATAGCCGGGTCGCTGGCGTGACCCATGCCCTTCGTCGCTGGAAATAAAACGCCCCGCGAGAGCGGGAATTTACCCCCCTGAAAAAGATGGCGTAGCAGCAAGCGCACTACGGTGAGACTTCGGCGGCGTCCCTCCTTAAAAAAACGCGCCATGTCAAAAACACCAACCAATATTCTCTAGCCTCGCAGAGTCGCCGAAGGCTCAAATCTGGTTGGCTTTGACTTCCGCCGGTTTGCGTGCAGTGCAGCGGAAAGCAAACCGGCGGATGTCAGACAAAAATCGGGGCAGCGTGAGGGCGTGCTGGCGGGGCAAATGCGCAAGCAATTTGCCATGCCAGTTTGCGCTCACACTGCGGGGAAAAGCCTGTCTCCGACGGATTCAGATTGCGGAACGGAACGAAGCGGAGCGCGAGCAGGCGGGCAAGGGTCGCGTGGTCACGCGCAGAGAAGTGAAGTGAAGCGGTCTGAACCGGACGGAGTCAGGCCGGTTTTGCGGCGGGCAGTCTGTGATTTTCAGCAGAGCAAAGCGGCAGCAGAAAGGTCACAGTCTGCCAGCCGCGCGCCATTTGCTAGAATTCCCTCTTGCAGCAGGGGCGGGATTTGAAAGAATTCAAAGTGTATGGAAAAAGCCAACGACTATGCAAAACAACCTCGTGGACTTCAGGACAAGCGACCAGTAAAAACTTTTTACAGGGTTTTGACACCTGCATTTGATGATAACCCTGGAACCATTAAAAGCTGGAAGGAGCGTAAGTTTTATACGGGATCGCACCTTGTTGCACCGGGGAGTTGGATCGAAAGGTGGAAAAATGATAAATCCTCAAATCATGATGATTACAACCTGGAATATAATGGTTGCCAATACACGCCGAAAGCCCGCGAGACATTTCTTCGTTTCGCTGATGTGAAATACGAAAGATTGACCGCAGAACAAAAGTATTTCATTGGCGAATACGAGGGGGTGGCTGCCTATGACAGTCCGCAAGAAGCTTTGAATTATGGGAACAGGCTAAATTGGTGTGTTGTGTTTGAAGGAGTCGAGTTGGGATCGTTACCTGAAACTGCACAGGGCGGAAATAGGGTAAAATTCGTCCGGGAAATTGACCCGCCAATGACATGGGAGGAATTTAAGCGTCGTTACCCGGTCAGAAACAATGGCCGCTAAATGCCATAGCTGCCAACAAAGTGCCAAAATCCTAGCCTCGCCAAAGGCTCAAGTCTGGCTGGCTCTGACTTTCGCTGGTTTGCGTGCAGCGCAGCGGAGAACTTCATCGGCGCATCGGTCGCGCCAATAAATTCGGCAGAGCGACGAAACTTTGCTGACGGAAATGGAGCGATGGAAGGGGCGAGCGGAGCGGTGGCGGAGCCGGTCGCGTGGGCGTCTTGGGGCAAGCCAGTCTTGCGGCTTGCGGTGCTGTCCGCTGGCCGGAAGTCTGGCGCGGGGGCGGGTGGATTTTACGCGACGGGCGAGCACATAAGCGCAGTCGAGTCTATGCCGGCGCGGAGTGGAGTCAGTGAAGTTTGGCTGCGACGAAGGCAGACGAAAAAGCAGACGCTTGAACTACCAGCTAAGACATGAACACCGGGAATTAAAACGAACGCACAGAAACCGAAGCAAATGGAAATCAGATGTCGGAGGTTTGAAAGCTTCATTGCAAAAGTGCCTTCAAGAGTCACCAGCTATTTCTTGTCATCAACATGACAATCTCACGCGGCGCGATGACGCGAATATGATTTGCAATTTCCAGAGAAAGGCGAACCATGCGAGTCATTATGAAAAGCATCCAAATTTTGGTCATGGTTGTATTTCTTCTTTTGATGGCAGCATGGGTTCAAGCGCAAACCAACACCCTGAAATTTACCGCGACAAAAGCCACGGATGAGCGGGCAATCCAACTGCGTTGGCAAAGCAAAACAAATGCGGTCTATCGCCTCGAATACGCGACGCAACTTTCTGACAGCATCGCTTGGGACACGCTTGTGGATTATTTCCCGTCGCAAGGCACGAACACCGTTTTTCTCGACACCGGCAAATACTGGACTGAACCCGCATTGCCTCACCCCAAGGATGACACGCAACGGTATTACCGAATTGTCCAAATTGACACAAACACCCTCGTCCCGCCGATTGTGACGGTTACGAATCTGACTTCCGGCACAAATCTTTCCGGCGAGGTGGAAATTGACGTTCACGTTGAAACCACAAATTCAATTGCTTCCGTAAGTTTTTTTGTTGATGGCGAAGAGGTGGAAACCGCGAGCGCAGACGACAGCGGAAACGCCAGCTATGTTATCAACACGACGGAATGGCCGAACGGTTCACACACCATTTTTGCCGTAGCGGAAACCTCGGCTGGAACTGCCACAACGGGCGAATTTCAATCCACGGAACAAAGCGGCGGTGGCGCGTCTGCCAGCGTCCCGGTGACATTCGACAACTACATTTCCAAGTGGAATTTCTCATTGCCCGGTTTCGACGCTTCGCTTGGCGAGACGCAACGCATCACGGCGGAATTCATCAGCTATTCAACATGGACATTGCAGATTGTGGATGAATCCCAGACAACGGTGCGCAATGCGTCGGGATCGGGCTACACGATGGCGTTTGATTGGGAAGGCAATGATGACAATGGTTCTCCGACAGCCGATGGCACCTATGATTTTGTCCTGACCGCCAGCCAAGCCACGCCGCCACAGAATTTTTCCGCAAACATGGCGACGGCCGCATCTGCAAATATAGCAAGCCCCACACAATGGTTAGCTGCATCCTCTGACGGAAACAGTATCGTTCCGCTGGCGCTTTATCCTCCCGGCATGGCCGAAGCACTTGGGCTGACAGTTTTTGAGGGTTCGCTTTCAGATTTTATGCCTGAACGCCCCGCAGTTTCCCGCATGACATCGCTGGCGGTGAGTTCCGGTTCGATGGGTTCTCCTGTGCCCATGTTTAGCGGGACGACGCAGACAACACAAAGGCCGCATCGTCCGCCGCCGAAACCGATCAAAGGCACACCGGGAAGACTTGGGGTGGTTTGGCAGGGAGATCATCCCGACCCCGGCACGAATGGTGGACTTGCGGGGTTTAATCCTCCGGCAAATATGGCTGGCTCACAACGGATTGGAACCATTCAACTGAACCCCGCTTATGCTTTGCCGTATGGGCCAATTCAAAACGCAGGAAAAATTGCCAATGGGTTTGAGAAAACAATGGCAAAATACAAATGGAAAACAGCTTTTAATTATAGCAACGATCAGGTTTCTGCGTCATTGCTGCGCAAGCCCTCCAAGGGCGGCTCAAGCCTTTTTAATTACTGTAATATTGGCTTGTTAATCGGACATGGGATACACGGCGACACTCAGGACTTCGCAACATCAACGCCTTCGCTCCAATCCTATATGCCAATCTACAGAACTGGCACGGCTGGTTATGATTGGGTGCGCCTGTGTGAATTTGATTTCGGCGGCGGGCCGGGGGGATTGCGCTGGATGGGCATTTACGCCTGCAACATACTGTTCTTCGCTAATGCGACGGATATGTATGACAAAGGCGTGCTGCCTATGAACCCGAACCTGCACGCTTTGCTGGCAGCAGAAACTTCGGTTTTTATGTATCCCGAATATGGGCGTTTGTGGGCAAATTACATGAACGGGGTTGAAGATGGGGTTAAGCACACAGTCATTGATTCTTGGAATTTGGCGTCACGCAAGGCCCATATCGCGACAAACGCTGTTCCTCAAGGATACTCGCTGCCGGTAATCATGACGACCGCCTATTGGCCTGACTGCGTGAATGACAAGTTGCTGTATTACACAGAAAATGGCTCCACTGATCCATCGGACATCCTTTTCCGTCGGGTTCAAGTCTGGCCCACTTACCAAGTCATTCAATGAAACTTGCCACTCTGATTCTTGCCCAAGCGGTGGTTCTGGCGGCAACTGCCGCAGAGTCGCCGTTTGCCGGCGATTATTACAAGCCGTTCGATGGAAAAGACTGTGAAATCATTTGGAATGCACCAACGAACCAGTTGCCCGGTTCGGTGAAAATCTGGAAAGTAATTCCAAGAACATTTTCACCCGGCATCGTTTCCAACCTGCTTCAAATTGCCGGTTTGAAGCCCAGCCAGCATAAGCGCGTTGACCAAGGTGGCGTGTTTGCCGGCAAAGATGTGCGATTCTTCGGCGACCGGAACGACACGCATCAATTAAATCTGATTCCATCCCAAGGATTCATCGTTATCAGCAGAATGGACACGCGCGCACAAATCCCCAAGGAACTTCCAAGCGGAGTGCCCGAGCCAAAAACCGCGCTTCAGTTGACATTCGACATTCTCGAAAAAATTGGAATTGACCGGTCGGAACTGGCGACGAATGCCGATGGAAAAATTCAGGCTGGATATACTCAAGGCGAAGTGATTCACAAAGACAAGCGCACCGGCTTGGTAGTCACGAACATTGATGAACGCCAGGTTTTTTTGAAACGCCAGATAGATGGCATTCCCGTCACCGGCTCAACCGACGGTGTAAATGTCCATTTTGGCAACGAAGGGAAGGTCGGTTATATGTCAGTCGTGTGGCGCGCCATCAAACTGGAGCGGGATTGTCCAGTGCCGGACGCAGCTGGTTTTATCAATCGAATCAAGTCGGGGCAGGCTTCGATTCCAACTTGGGCGAAAGGCAATCACAAATCACTCACAATCACCAAGATTAGCTTCTCCTATTGGGAATATTCCGGTTCTGAATCACAGAGATACATTTGTCCGTTTGCCATCTTGGAAGCCAAGACAGACCAGCCGGGCGAGAATTCGCAATTGCAACTATTTGTTTGGTTTGCACGCGAATGATCGCGGGATGGCGTATGCAATCAACGACGGGAAAATGCTTGCATAAGGGGCGGCGCTTCGGGTAACATTCGGATGCTAGGAAAAATATCACCGACCAAAAAATAAAATACAAACAACTTTAGCGTAGCTCGGCTACGGTCTGATCGAAAACCGCGAATTTTCACGTTAGAAGACCCAGCTCAAGCGCGCGCCAATCGGCGCGGCTTGAAGCATTCTTCTAACAGGCGCTTCGCGGTGCCTCGATCAGGGTGCGACAAGTTCGCGCCCTTTCTTTTTGTTGACCGTGGCTCATGGCTCGCCGGAGCACAAAACATGAGCAATCAGAATTCCACTCAAGCGTTTCATCTGGAAAGAGCATTGTTTGACCAAGTGGCTGCCCACTTGAAGCTAAAGCTCGTTGGTCCGGCGGATGGAATTGTTGAGCAGGCGGGAAGTTCACCCATTGTTCTTGTTGAAGGCGGAAAACAAATTCACGAATTCAAGTCGGCAGATGAATTGGTTGACGCACTTTTGCGCGCAACAAAATCCCTGAATCCAGAGCAGTTCAAAATCTCCGAAACCGCCATTAAATCGGCAACAAGTATTTCAAAAATATGAATAAAGCCAACAAACAAGCCCCGCAAAAAAGGTCGGTCTTGACCGATGCGAAATCAAAAATTGACCCGCAGACAGCGAAGCGCAACCGAATCCTTACGGACGCAAACTCAAAAGCTGATCCGCAGACCAAACAAAAAAAGCCCTGAAACCGGCGTCACTGAACAAAAAACTTTAGGTAACGCGGAGTCCAGAAACCGCAATAAACGGGGCGAATCCGAAAAGCCAAACGAGTAGGGAAATTAGAAAAAGAAAAAATGATTCTTCGAGGTTCATAATGGGTAGAGATCGAGCTTTCCGCAGAAGAACAGGATCCGAATCCGATAGTTCTCAAAGTTGCGGAAGCCTCGCGCGTTGGATTTGATGCTCTGAATTTTCGAGTTCAAGCCTTCGGTCACCGCGTTGGTAATGTGGTGCTTCAAATACGTCAACAAATGCTCCAAGTGGCGCTTGAGCATCTGCGCCACCTCCACCATCGGCTTGAGCCGGCTCCGGCTGACCCAGCCAAACCAATCCTTGAAAAACCGCCGCGCCCAGCCCTCCTCCTGATAATCCCAGAACTTGGTGAACAGTTCCTTGGCCGCCCACGCCCGCGCCACCTTCAACTGCAAATCCTTGAGCGCGGAAAACGCCCCAGCCTGTTGCTCGTTGAAATTCTCCGGGTTGTACAGCCACAGTTGCCGGCTCCCCTTGAGCGTCTCGTCGCCTCGGGCCATCAACTCCTTGTGCTCTGCTCGACGCACCTGGTCCACCGCCTTGCCCAGATAGCTGCTGACGTGATATTTGTCATGCACAATGTCCGCGTCGGGAACCTCCTTTTCCAGCGTCCGGATGAACGGCTCCCACATGTCCACCGCAACCGCTTCCACCGCTTGCTTTTGCTCCGGGTTCAACGTCTGCAACAACTGCGCCGCCGCCTCGGCCGTCCGCTCCTCCACCACGTCAATGACCCGGGCTTGGTCCAAATCCGTCAGCAGTGTAATGTAGGATTGCCCGCGCCCAAAACTCTTCTCATCCATCCCCAGGTGGTAACTATTCAGGTCTTTTGTGCGGAGAGTCAGCCGGTCAGAACTCGTAACCCTGCTCAACCCAATAGTGCCAATCGCCGACCGCTTGTTGTGTCGCCTTGTCCGCTTGGATAGGTTCCAACTGGGCCAAAGGGACGGCCAGAGTTCGCTTTTCCCATGGTATCGTGACGAACATTTCGCTCTCGCATTCCTCTGCGGGAGCCAACCCCACGACTTCCACCTCCTGGCCTTTGCGTAAGGGCGAGATCGCCCGGTCGGCAACACACTTGGCGCGGAAGGGAAAATGCAGATGCTCTTCCAGGTAGTAGTACCATCCCATCGCCTGCTCCTCGGCGTCGTGTGCATCCACTACGATTTCCTGCTGGATGCGCTGCTCCCTCTGTTTGTTTTGCTTGGCCATGTTTCGATGGGAGCATAGCCCGCCACGGAACACGAGGCCAATCTCAAGGACCCGCCGGAGGGCACGAGGGAATGAACGGCCTGCCCACGACGGCCTTTTGCATCGCTTCCCAGAGGTCGTGACCTTGTTTACGGCAGGTGCTCAGATAACTACGAATGCGACAGAACATCTGCGCTCCGCGGAGCGTGCGAAAGCACCCGGAGATTTTCTGGCGCACCTTGATCATGCGGATGTCTTGCTCGCCCTGGTTGTTGGTAAAAGGCACTCGATCATCCCACAGGAAGGCCAAAATGGACCAATCAAACTCCTCCAACCGATCCAACAGGTTGGCCGCCTTACTCTGCGCGCAGCGGCCCTGACCGGCCGGCAGGGGTGGGTGCCGGTAGCGTCCTCTCCGCACCACCGCGCGATAGCCCTTCAGCGCCCGCTTAAATTGACGTTCGCTGAATTCGCCCTGCTTTTGCCGGCGTCGGTGCAATGCTAAAAGCAAATCGCTCAATTGCCGCGCCCAGACCTCTTGTTGTTCTTCCCAGAGGAACTTCAATTCCCGCAACAGGTGCTCGTTGCATAAGGCGTGCTGGCATCCCGAATAGGAAAAGTAGGGCTTCCAGTGATCGTGGACCACCCACTGCCGACACGCTCCGATGATGCCCAAGGCATCCATCGCCTCGGTGCCGCGTTTGGGATGCACTCCGTAGAACGTCAATTGGGCGGTCGAGGCCACATGCAGCCAGTGCAACGTCCCCGCCACCCGCAGGCCGCTCTCGTCCAGATGGACCACCGGCGCTTGCGGCACTTGTTGGCCCAGCGCCCGGGCGAAGGGTTCCAACTGCGCAAACACGCGCTCGTTGGCCGCCACCAACGTCCCTGCGCTCAAGGGCTGCCCGAAGAGATCCTCGCACAGTTGAGCCAGCCGATCATAGGGCAGCAACTGCTGCTGGTTGAGATACACCATCAGGCTTTGAAAGCGCGGTCCATACTGCACCGGCGCCGTCACGCCGGACGGAAACTCCGCCCGCACTTGGGCGGCACAATGCGGACAACCTTTGATCTCGGCCCGATGTTCCGTCACCTCCAAAGAGCGCGGCGGCAGATCGAAGACTTGGCGGCTCTCGTAATCCAGCACCGGTTGCCGGCTCAGACCGCCCCCACCGCATTGCGGACAAACCGCCAGTTTATGCGTCTGAAAATGGTCGGGCTTTTTGACTCGTCGTAGGGTCTGACCGGGGTGTCCGGGTTGGCCCCCGGGCTTGCGACCGCTGCGAGTGCGCAAACTCTTGGGGGAAGGCTTCCGGAGCCCGTCGCTGGACGGAGGGTGGTGGCTGTTGGAGCTGTTCTTGGCCAGGCGCTCCTCCAATCCTTTCAGCCGCTGCTCCAGCTGGGCCACCCGTTCCTGAAAGGCGAGGATCAACTCGACCAGTGCGCTTTGGGCCAGCCGCCCCAGTTTTTTAGCCGTCAACATGACCCAGTTGCTGGCGGAAGTTAGCTTGCAGAGGATACACAAAAACATCCTTCACCGGCGCTTGGAGTCGGTGCTGACGATCCTGCCGGGTCCGTCCTTGGGTCTGGCCGACGTGCCGCCAGTTGGCGGCGCGATAACAACTACCCCGGAACCGTTCCCGCTCGACAAATGTTTCCAGCAGCACGACCGCATGGCCGTAATGCGCCTGCCAGTCGCGGGCCACACGCCGAGCCACCCGGCCCAAAATGTGGCTGGCCAACTCCGGCACGCGCACCCAAGGCAAGATCAAAAACCGGCTATTATTGACTACTCTGTCCAGGTGCGCTTGGCGCTCCGAGGCGCTCCAGCCAATGAAGGCATCGCGCGCCTGGGTCTTCCAAGCTGCCGCGCCAAACAAGACACAGGCCAAATCGCGACCCTGGCGATCTTGCACCAGATAACCGAGGTTTTCCCCCACCGTACTGCGGTAAGGCAGGTAGTGATACCGCGCCAAATACGCGTTAAACCGTGCCGCCGGTGCTTGGCGGGCGCTGAACACTTGCCATTGCAGTGGTCGCAGTTGGGCCAAGGACTCATTCACCTCGACCGACGGAAACGGCGGCAGCGCGGCCAACCGGGGCGCAAAACCAGGACCGCAGCGCCGTTGCCGGGGCGGCAACTCAATCCAACCGCGCCCTTCCAGCTTGTCCAGGAACGAGCGCGCGGCCATGTCTTTGATCTGGCCGGCGGCATTGTGCCACTGCCATTGTCGGCACAACTCCAAGGCCAGACGGCGGCGGCTCCATCCCGCTCGCTCGGCAATCAGGCCACGCACCTGAGCGAGAATCTCAGGCGTGACGATCCGACCTTGAATGGTGGGCGCTCTAACCATGCGCCAAAAACTACCGCGCGTGAGGTTTAGAGTCCAGCCCCTTTTTTAGAAAATCTTCAAGCGGCCATGTTCCTATAATAAATCGGCTTCCAGACAACCGCTGCCACCTTAGCCACCCGAGGAACCTGAACAGTTACCCCAGGTGTTTCAGCGCCTCCAGTTGCCGCCGCTCCAGACCCCGCTGCACCGCCCGCCCCATCATCGCGTGCGCGGTCTCCCAGCCGATGCCCAGCAACTGGCATCCCTGGCTGACGCTGCCGCTGGCCAGCAGCACCTCCACCGCAAACCGCTCGAAGAGCAGGGTGAAGCGCCCCTGCGGCTCCGCCCACGGCACTGGCATCGTCTTGACCCCATGCACGCAACAATCCGCTCGCGGTGCCTGCGCCCGGATCAACGTGGTAAACTGCATCGTGTCCAAATGCCGCCACGTCCGCTCCGGCGCACAGTCGTGGATCGAACAGGCCGCCCCGCATTCCGGGCACTTGGCCGACTGGCCCCACTGCCAGCCCAACTCAATCTCCACCTTCTTCTCCCCCAGTTTCAACTCCACCGTCTTGACTTCCCACGGGCTGCCAATGCCCAAAAGTAACGCGTAATGTTTTTGCAATTCAGTGTCCATGCTCATGCCCGCCAGCCTCGCAAAAACCGCCTTCCCAGCCAACCAAAAACCGCCGCCCGGCGCAGCGGAGCGGCAGCGTAGCGAAGTCCGGCGCGAAGCGGTGCGACCCACTGCCGTTGCAATCAACCAAAGAACCCCAATGCCTCCCAGCCGTTTCCACCCTAAAAATGCATTTTTTTCACAGATTTTGCTTGCGTTAGCCATGAAAAACCTCGAATATCCGAAAAAATGAAAATCGCATCAATGATAATAGCAATCGTGGCCGGATTCATCGGCTTGCCAGCGGCAGTTTGTGCCGGAGCTTGCGCCGTTGGTCTGTCAGCAGCAGGCAATTCCAGTGATCATGATTCAAATGCTGCCGGGAATGTTTTTATGTTCTTTGGCGTCATTGCGGCGATTTTAGCCATTGTCGGGGGAATTCTCATTAACAAACCAAGTAAAATCGGCCCTATCATTCAGGCCGTGGCGCTTGCCCTTACTTGCGTCACTTGCATCACTCTGAGCCCGATGAGCTTTTTTGTGGCACTGCTTTTGTTGATTTCCACCATCTTGGGTTTTTTGAGCAAAAAGCAAAAAATCTGACAAATTTTGAATTTCCCATTTTACAACCTCTTCGTTGGCGGTGGGGTAGCAGTTGGCTACCTCGCCGCCGATGCTGCGCTTGTCGGCAAGCCGGAGCGCCTGCATTGGCCGAGTTTGTGTCTGCTGGCGTTGGCAGTAGGCGCAATGGGTTCCGTATGCTTTAGCCAGTTACTAGGTGTTGGGAATGTATTTCATCATCCAGCTTTTACATTTCTCGGTGGGACAATTCCGGCCGCGATGGTGCTTTTTTTATCAGCTAAACTTGCCCGCCTCAATGTTGAGACAATTTTGGACGCCGGAGCATTCGGCATAAGCGCTGGCCATGCACTTGGCCGATTGGGGTGTTTTTTTGGCGGCTGTTGTTATGGCAAAATAATTTCGTTTGGAACATTTGGTGATCATAGATTCCCTACGCCTTTACTAGAAGCAGCGGGCGAATTTTGCATTTTTCTTTACCTAAAAAAGATTGCTGCGCGCCGCAATCTGCACGCCGGGCAGATTGCAGCGGAATGGATGATGCTTTATGGAGGTTTGCGCTTTGTTCTGGAATTCACACGCGGCGATATACGAGGTAATCTGCCATTTTACGCATTTGAACTGCCCCCCTCCCAGGTCTTGAGCGTTTTTTTGGCACTCGGTGGACTATTGGCTTTTTATCGTATCTCCAATAATCACAGACAAATTTTGACACTAAACAAACATGGAATGTAAATCCTGTGGCGCACAAATCGCCGACGAATCAACGTATTGCCCCTACTGCCAAGCGGTGATTTCCAAACCTGTGGCGACACAGGCAGCGGCTAATGCGCAACCTACTGCTGCATACCAGCCAAAAACAAAACCAAAGGGGGAAGTATGGGTTTTAATATTGCTAGTTCTATTTTTTTGGCCGGCTGCAATTTGGTATGCCGTGACGCGGGACATGAGCAAATCGTCTGGTGAAAACAAATCCTCAACTGGCACAAACGACGCCGAACTGCGTCATTTAGTTCCAGTTGGACGTTCCGGCCTTGCAATTGCGGCAGGTTATTTGGCTTTGTTTTCAGTTCTTTTTATTCCCGCGCCGTTCGCTTTGATTTTTGGAATTTTGGCGCTGAACGATATTAAAAAGCATCCCGATAAAATGGGCAAAGGTCGCGCATGGTTTGGCATTATCATGGGCGGCATCTTTAGTTTCGGCCTCCTTCTTTTGGTGATTTCCTCATTTGGAAAAGATGTGAAATAAGTAAAAACAACAACAAATTAACTATGGAATGTAAATCCTGTGGTGCGCAAGTGGACGACAACGCCAATCAATGTCCGTATTGTAGCGCGGCTGTATCGCGCGTCCCCGTAAATACTGGTCAGGGCGCAACAATCCAACCGACGCAACAAATGCCAGCTTCGCCTCCGAGCAAAATAGCAGCAGGCATTTGTGGAATTTTGTTGGGTGCCCTCGGAATTCACAAATTTATTTTGGGCTACCAGAAAGCGGGCTTCATCATGCTTGGCATCACTGTTCTGACGTGCGGTTATGGCGGCATCGTCCTCGGCATCATAGGCCTGATTGAAGGTATCATCTATTTAACAAAGAGTGATCAGGAATTCTTAAACATCTATGTCAACAACAAGAAAGAGTGGTTTTAGTCTGGAATGTAATCACGCGTGACATGAGCCAATAGAATATTTATGCCTTCTGTCGAAGAAATCGTGAATAGGCACGGAGCTGGAATAAAAGATTCCAAAATCTGGTTTGCGCCAAACATTCCCGCAAACAAGTTGCAAGGCGCGTTGCGCTCCTATGGGCAGGCGGTTTCGCCGGGCGAAGTGCTGATGCTGGTGGACAATACGATATGGGGCGGATGCGGGGACGGAATGCTGGTAACGCGAGACAGGCTTTATGCTCACGACATGGCGTCGTCAGCGAAAGTGATGACCATTTCGGAAATTAAAACCGTGAACGTGGTTGGCGCATTCGCGCCAGAGTTGTGGATCAATGGCAGCAAGTATGTGACTTTCAACTGCATTGATATACATGGCGAATCCAACCACGTTAAAATCTGCCTACTGGTGACGGAACTTGGTTCGGGTGCATCGCCATCGGTAGCGGTTGCCCCGGTATTGCCAAGCGGTGGGATGGTTTCGGAAGTTCAAGAATGTCCGGGATGCGGTGCAACAGTTCGGGGTCTTGCGGTATGTAGCTATTGCGGTCGAAAACTTTAACCTGAAAAAAATTATGGCCTTAATTGATGTAGTAAAATGGGATGGAAGCCTTGACCAGTTTGTCTGGAAATTTCCATCGGAAAACCTCCGCCTGGGCACACAGTTGGTAGTGAAGCCAGGACAATGGGCCGTTTTTGTAAAAGGTGGCCAACTGCTCGACTTGTTCACCGAAGGCACATACACATTACAATCTGGCAACCTGCCGTTGCTCACATCACTTATCAGCCTGCCATTTGGCGGAGACACACCATTTCAAGCGGAAGTGTGGTTCGTCAACAAGGTTTCAAAATTGAACAACCGATTTGGCACACCAACACCATTGCAGCTTGAAGATCCAAAATATGGGCTGATTGTGTCGGTGCGGGCTTTTGGGCTTTTTGGATTCCGGGTGCAAGACCCGAAACTATTTTTGACAACGCTGGTAGGAACGGCGCGGGTTTTCGGCGCAGAGAAAATTTCTGAATACTTTCGCGGAAGACTCTTGGCTTGTGTCGGCTCAAATATCGGCGCGGCCCTGGCGCAAAAGAATATCTCCATCGTGCAGATAGCGGTTCACCTTGAATCCTTGTCTGATTATTGCCGGGAGAAAATTGCCGCTGAATTTGCCAAGTATGGACTTGAAATTGTGAGCTTTTATTTTGAGTCCATCAATGTTCCTGAAAAAGACCCCAGCTACATGAAGCTCAAACAACTCAAAGAAAAGGCGGCTGAGTTGAATATGATTGGACGCGATATTTATCAATACGACAAGAGCATGGATGTTTTGAAAACGGCTGCCGGAAATGAGGGGGCAGGCAGCACGGTGATGCAATCGGGCATTGGCATGGGTATGGGGATGGTGGTTGGGAACCAAGTTGGCCAGCAGGCCACCCAAATGGTTACACATTTGCCACCCCAAGGCACGGCAGCGCCTCCGCCAGTGCCAACTGTGCCAACAGTGCAATTTTATGTCGCGCTCAATGGGCAACAAATAGGGCCGTTTCCTGTGGCGATGTTGCAACAGATGATTCCGGCAGGAACTTTCAATGCCGCGTCGCTTGTATGGCGGCAGGGCATGGCGGGCTGGCAAGCGGCGTCCACCATGCCTGAATTGATGGCGCTGTTCGCACCCGCAGTGCCTACGCCTCCACCCATGCCGCCGCCCATTCCACCAGCGGCTTAAAGAACTATAAAAACATGAAAATCATACTATTAGTTGCTTATGTTATCGCGGCAGGCTTGGTCTTGCTTGGCGGCTTGGTATATCCACAGGTCAAGGAGTGGTCTTATTGGGCGGCAGGTGCGTGTGGCCTACACGCGTTGCTATCGCTCATCGTGGCATCCTGCAAGATGGCCGATGCTGGGCGCACCGCAGCGTGGTTCTGGCAGGGTATCAGCACGATCCTTTGTGTAGGCTTGCTGTTGACATATTTCCTCAAGCAAGAAGGTGGCTGGCTGCTGGCGGCGGCGGTGCTGGCCGGCTTCACGTTGCTGGTCACGCTGGTTTTGTCAATTGTGTTAAAACCGGATTCAGCAACCAGTCGTTAAAAATTCATACACTGGCGAATACGCCAATCAAACTGTCCAAGAAGTTGCAACTTGGTTGCCAAAAAGAAGGCAGCCGCTTTGGACAAAGCGGCTAAAAGGCAAGAAATCCAGCGAGTGAGCCGAAGCTTTATATCGGCATTAAAAATGCTTCTTTAGCAGCGGGTTAGTGTATATCCGCTGCCAAAATGAAAAAAATCAAGCCGCCCAAGCTGTCGGCGTCTTCCCGGCAAAATATAAAATTGCAGGACGGTTCCCGGCGTCTCAAAAACGGGGGTGCTCGACCAATCAACGGTTTGGTTGCCGAAAATGGAGAAAATGAGGATGGCGAGGAAAATTTTGCCGCCTTGAAAATCGAGGAAAACGGGCACGTCAAAGACAAGCCATGTTTTCTGATCCACAGCAAGCAGGTCATAAAATCAAATCCCGCCTTTGGACATAAAAAACTCTGCGATGGCCTGACTTTCACCGCTGGTCATGCGTGCGCATTTTCCTGCGCTTACTGCTATGTGCCAGCTTCGCTCGCGCGAAACAAGCGCATCCTCGCCATCAAGAAGAAGGGCGAGGATTTGAGAACACAAGATTTTGTGGTCGAAATTGCCAATGCGCCAGTCATTGCACGCGAATACCTGACTGTCGGCGGCGATTTGAAAACGCCCCGCTTTGATGATCCGTCGGACAAACGAGTCATCTTCGCCTCGCCGCTGGTGGATGTGGCCGGGAACATGGGTCAGGTCAAAGTCACGGTGGCAATCTGCCTGGAAATCTTGGAATTGACCCATTGGCAAATTCGGCTGCTGTCGAAAAACTCGCTGCTGCGAGAAGTGGCGAAGCGTATCCCGACGGAATTCAAGCAACGGATGATTTACGGTTTATCGACCGGGACGCTTGATGCTGTCGCGTCGGCAGCGATTGAAAAGGGAACTGCGCTGGTGGGCAAGCGATTGGAAACGCTGCACTGGTTGCAAGATAATAGTTATCGGACTTATGGAATGATTTGCCCGATTCTGCCGCAGAAAAATGAATCTGCCTACCGTGCCTTTGCGGAACAAGCTGTGGCGCAAATCAATCTGGAAAAATGCGAGCACGTTTGGGCCGAGGTGTTGAATCCGCGTGGCGCTTCACTGCACGCAACCAGCACAGCGTTGCGGCAAGCCGGGCGGATTGATGAGGCAGACTTGCTTGACCGGGTGGTAGCGGACAAAGACGCTAAACAGGAATACGCAATGCAAACTTTTCTGGCCATGAGCCGTGTCATTCCCGCCGACAAGCTGCGCTTCCTGCAATACACGACCAAAGAAGACGAATTTGAGCGGTGGGAACAATATCAGGAATGTGGCGCGGTATTGCTGGGCATGAAACTTGCCGACACTGAAAAAACACGGCTGGCGGTGGTCGAGGCGGTGATCAAAGCCAATCTGAAACAGTTTGTGGAAGTGGTGCTGGCGTTCAAAGAAATCAAGGATACGAAGCTGTATCGGGAATATGGAACCTTTGAAAACTACTGCCGGGAGAAATTCGATTTTGGGCGGGCGCAAGGCTACCGGTTGCTGGCGGCGGCGGAAGTCATTGCCGATCTCCAAAAACTGCAAAATGCCGGTGGTAAGGCGGGGCAAATGTCTCCAAATGGAGACATTTTGCTGCCCCAAAGCGAGTCCCAGGCACGCGAACTGGCGCGGATCAAGCCGAAGGGAAAGCGTTTGGAAGTGCTTAAATTGGCGGCGAAAAAAGCCGGTCATGCGCCGGTCAATGCCGCACTGATTCGGGAAGCGGCGGCGGAAATCGCGCCGTCGCCGATGAAAACCAAGCCAGCGGCACCTGAAAAAATCAAAATTGATTTGAAGGGTTTTCTAGGTTGGATCGAAATCCTGAAAGCATTCGCCGCCGGGGACAACAAAGAAGAAGTGCTGCGGTTGCTGGACAAGGCCGCGACCGACAAGACCATCGCACCGGAACCGGAATTGAACTTCGCCGCCTTTGTCAATCCGCACCGCCCGGCGGCGAATCCGAATCCGCAAATTCATCTTTATGGGCGGAAAAATGAAAAGGACGTGCCGGACGGGGAGCGATGCTATTGGACAGATTTTGAAAAGTGGTTTTCCGAACGAAAAGCCATCACGGGAAGCGAACCGTTTTGCGCCAACGTCACCAGTGATAGCACTGATCCGTTTTTCCGTGAATTGTCGCCGATGCTGATTGGCCCGGTGGATTGTTACCGTGAAAAGCGAGGTGGCGAATGGAAATCCGTCACGGCAATTAGCATCGAGGTTGCTTGGCAATTTTCCAAAGTCTATCGGGAAATCACCAACGAGGAAACCGGCGAGTTGGAAGATGTCAGCCATAGATTCATTACCACCGATGCGGAGGGAAAACAGTTTCCATCCGAGGCGTGGTTTGCCTGGCGGGATGCAGCCTACAACAATCCCTGCTATCGGCATGATCACCCGGAATTTGATGTCAAGACGGCCAACGGCAAATCGCCCAAGATGACGGTGCGGCATCCGTTTCCAACAGGTTCAAAGATTGCGTTTTGGTATTGGGGCGGGAAGATTTTGGACTCCGTCCAAGCCCGGCAACATATCTACGCCACGCTTTACGGGGAACAGGTCGTAAAATTGCGCGGCTTCAAGCTGCTGCGAGAAGCCTTTGCCAGTAATAATGGCAAGCCGGGATGCGATTTGAAAATTTTTGACCGGGACGGTTACGATTGGGCGTCGCTGGGCATGACGCCGGAAGATTGCGTGCGCGCAGAACATTCCTTTGGTCACGGCATGGTCATTGCGTTTTTGCTGAAAGGCATTGACCCAACCAACATCGTGCCGAAGCTAAAGCTGAACTGGTGCGATAATTACGACCGTTACCGGTGGATGGAAGTCAACCAGCCGAAAATGATTCCGCCGGAAAAGGAAATCATTGAAGGGCTGGGCGTGAAAATTTTGGGACTCACCAAGAAGGACGCCGCAATCTGCTGGGGCGTTGCGCATCCGCCAGGACGATTTGCGGCAACGGTGATCAGCATCAACCAGAACATCCAACACAAGTATTCCAAGCCGGGGAAAAAGATGGCGCTGAAAATTTTCAAGACCAACGAGGACACGCGCAAGGAATCACCCCGGTTGGTCAAGTTTCACAATGAGTTAAGAAAAGATTTGCCCGGCCTGCCAACTGAATACGTCCAGGAAGTGTTTCACGCCGGGAACGAAGTGGCCGCCGATGGCCTGGCTTACGACTTCCTCATTCAAGAATGGATCGAGGGTGAAACACTGGAAGATATGCTCAACGGCAAAATCGAGCGGGGCGACGTTTTGAAAATGCTGGATGACCTGTTCGGTCAAATCGTCATTCCGCTGTGGGCGGCAGGCACGGCGTTTTGGGACATTCGGGATTCAAACTATGTTTTTACGCCGGATAAACGGTTGATGATGATTGATTCAGATACGGTGGTCGCTTTCGCCGAAGAAATCACAGCGAAACCGGCTGTCTATGAGCGGCGAAACATCGGCAAGCTTGAAGCAATGAAACGCTACGCAATGACTGTCAGCCGGATGACGGCGGCGTGCCTCGGTGTCAAAAGTGCCGCCGTCCAGACACAGGTGAAAGACTTGTTTGCCACACACCTTGACAAAACATTTTGCCAGCCATACCCGGATGCGCTTGGGCGGGATTGGAAACAACGGGCGGGGCAATCCTATCGAAGTTTCCGGGCGGATTATGACAAGCTGCTGGCCTCGTCGGAAATGGGGGGGGGAGATTAAAATTTCGGCAATAGCCACGAATGCAAGAAAACAGCCATGAATACAGATCCGCAAAAAGTCAATCATCTGGCATTTATTGAGACCCCGCATATTGATTACCCGCCAGAGCGAAGGAATGTTCCTTGGCAAAGCTCCGTCAACGGTGAAAACATTTGCAACGAACCTTATTGGTGGAAATTGGCCGAGCATTTCACGGCAGCAGAGCGGGAAAAACAGCAACAAGAAATTAGTGCTGCACAAGTGGCCTTGGAGATGAGCATGAAAGCCAACCGGGTAAAATTCAGCGGCTGGCAGGTTGACGCATTTCTGGTTAAAAATGAATTAGCTCCGTCCGACAGCACTCCGCCAGCCAACTTGTGTCAAGAATTGTCCGCCCGACACGGCAAACCGGTTGCTGATATATCTGCCGCCATCGCGAATGTCAAAAAAGCCTTTGACGCCTGCCAAGCCCTTCGGATTCCATTTCAGTCTGTAGTCGCGGATGAATTGCCGGCAGAATCGAAGCTGCTCAAGGCAGCTCAAGAGGCCGTAGATAAATTCCGCCAAATGGACTTTGGTGTGACGAAAGTGTCTGGGGTAGCAGGAGTGGTATCTTACTTCAAAAAAAACGAAGCGCAGGCAGGCGCACAGGTCGTATTATTAGATGGGCCGTGGAAATGTAAAAAATCACGCGAAGGCATTAGAATAGCGGGTGCCGTGGTTGAGCTTGCCGGAAAGCACGGCAATCGTCTGGCCACCTTTGTCCGACTAACCTTGAAACCGAGAGGCAGACCGAACGCAAAATCGAAAAAAACCCTGCGGGCATCGTTACCAAAAGCGCCAGATGGTTGGAACAACTCCGTAAAGGGCGAATTAACCATCAATAAGCCATATTGGGAGCGATATAACTTAACCCTGGCACCCGAACGGCTTGCCGCCCAGGAAAAAGACCATAAAGCTGCCTATATGGAATTGGCAGAAGCAATGAGAATCAACAAGGGCATGTTTAGCGAAGAGCAAATCAAAGCCTACGAATTGGACAAAAACTCAAATCCGTTGATCACCATAGCCATCGCCGCTTGCGCGACTTTGCAGATTCCATTTCAATGCTTGGTAACGTCGTATATTTCATGGGGGATGTCGCCGGAGGTCGCCGCTTTTCATCGAATGGATATGGGGCTGAAAAAGTGCTCCACCCGACATGAACTGGCTGAATACTTCAAAGGCCAGGAAACGGGTGCTCAAGCTGTTTATACCGAGGGCGCGAAAAACCGTGTTACAGCGGTAAGTGACGCCAAGCAAAATGGGATAGTAATTACATTGGAAGGAGCTTATGGCAATCGTGTAGCTACATTTATCCGACCGGATGAAAAAAGAAAGGCGAAGAAGCTTGAATGGCAAAAATCCGGGCGCGATATGAATGATGATACATTTTGCTTTTCCAATAGAGTGAATGACTTGAAAGAAGGTGAAGCTACGGTTTATATCGAAGGCGCGCGTAAGACACTTGGCCGGGCTGTCAAAAAGCATCTCAGCCCAGACTCCTGTTCCTTCGCAAAAACCGACGACAAGAAAGGCTGGCAGGTCACATTAAAGAAAATCCCTGAGAAATCAGAATAATCTCAAGAGTTCATGAATAACCAATGCGCTTGAATAATTCAGAACAGACAATGAAAAGTTGCTGGCCTCGTCGGCAATGGTGAGCAAGACCAAAACTGTCCCCAATAATCAATCTCAACAATAACCACGAACATAGATAGTAACCATGAAAACCGATGCGCAATCAGCCAACCAGATGGCATTTATCGAGACCCCGCATATTGATTACCCGCCAGAGCGAAGGAATGATTCCTGGCAAAACTGCATCAAGAGCGAAAATAGCTGCAACGAACCTTATTGGTCAAAAATTGCCGACCATTTCACGGCAGCAGAGCGGGAAAACCAGCAACAAACCATATCCGCTGCTCAACTTGCCTTGGCGTCAGCTATGAAATCCAACCGGGCAAAATTCAGCGGTTGGCAGGTTGATGCCTTTCTAGCCAAGAATGAAATGGTGCCGGATAGCAGCACACCCTCCATCATCTTATGGCAGGAATTGTCCAAGCGGCATGGCAAACCGGTCGCTGAAATACTTGCCGCCATCGCCAATGTCGAAAAGGCGTTTGAGTCCTGCCAAGCTCTCCGCATTCCGTTTCAGGCGGTGGTGGTGGATGAATTGCCGGTCGAGTCGAAGCGGATCAAGGTAGCTCAGGACGCTGTGGATAAATTCCGCCAGATGGACTTGGGCGTGACAAAGGTTTCTGGAGTGGCTGGTGTGGCATCTCACTTTAAAAAAAATTCAGCGCAGGCGGGAGACCGGGTTGTGTTGATTGACGGGCCGTGGAAATGCATCAGAGCAAATGAAGGCATCAGGATGGCGGGTGTCGCGGCCAAGCTCGCTGGAAAGCATGGAAATCGCTTGGCCACGTTTGTAAAGTTTAATAACGTGCGGAGGCACAAACCCAATGAAAAAACCAGAAGGGTCCAACGTTTGCTGTTGGGGAAAGCACCGGCGACTTGGCGCGAATCCGTGCAAAGAGAATTCGCCATCAACAAGCCATATTGGAGGCGATATAATGCAACGCTGACCCAACAAGAGCTTACCGCACAAGAGAAAAACCACGCGGCTGCTTACTTGGAGTTGGCGGACGTGATGAGGGCCAACAAGGGCAAGTTTAGGGACGATCAAATCAAAGCCTACGAATTGGACAAAGATTCAAATCCATTGATCACCAAAGCCATCGCCGCTTGCGCGACTTTGCGGATTCCATTTCAAAGCGTGGTAAATACGAATATTTCATGGGGGATGTCGCCAGAAGTCGCCGCCTTTCATCGGATGAAAATGGGGCTGAACAAGTATTCCACCCGGCACAAACTAGCCGAATACTTCAAAAAACAGAAACCCGGCACTCAAGCCGTTTATACAGGGGGCGCGAAAGACCGTGCTACGGCCGTGAATGACGCCAGGCAAAATGAGATTGTGATTACGTTGGAAGGAACCTACGGCAACCGTGTAGCCACATATATCGGCCCGGATGGTAAAAGAAAGCAGAAGAAGGTTGCCTGGAATAAGTCCGGGCGTCTTTTGAGTGATGACACTAACGGTTTTGCAAAAAATAAAGATCGCTTGATTGTGGGAGGGCCCGCAGTTTATATCGAAGGCGCACACTCCACACTTATCCGCGACATAGCGAAATGTTTCGGGCCTGCTTCCTGTTCCGTTTTGAAAACTGCCGACAAAAAAGGCTGGATGATTAAATTGAAGAAAATTACCAAGAAATCAGAGTGACCTCAATACTCGCTGGCTGGGTGCCAGAGACAACCGGGATGAAAAACAGGGAGGCTATTTGATGGCTGGCGGCGTGAATCTTGGCGGCGGCATGATTGGCCGGGCGGGACGTGGTGAAGGTTGCCGCCGCTGGATTTCGTGAATCAGGATTTGGGCAAGGAATTGTAAAGGGCACTGACAGAATCGAGTTGCGCGGTCAACGGCTGCAACGATGCCGACAAAGCTTCCAACTGCCGCCGCAAGTCCTGCACCTGCCCGGTCAAGTCCGCCACCTGCTGCGCCCATTGCCGCTGCTGCTGCGCGAAAAATTGCCGTTGTTCCTGCTGTTGCTGTTCGTGATCGCGCAACAATTCTTCCAATGTGCGCAACAACATCTGCGTTAGTTCCGACTGTTCGTTTTTCATAAATCACTCCGCGATTTCGATTTCGATAAAAGTTCTGCCCTGAGTGCGGACGGGCTGGCCGACGGGGATGTATTGCGCCGTGCGCAACTTCGCCAGCTTGTCCTGGCTCTGCCTGATCTCCGTCTGCAACTGGTGAAGCTGCGACTCCGCCCGTGCCGTGCGCCATATCGCCGACAGCATCAAGGCCGATGCCAACAATGCCGCCAGCGTCGTCACCGCCAGCGCCAGCAGCATCAACCTCCGACACCGGCTTTCCGCCCCGGCGATAAAGCTTTTGAAAAGTTGCGACTCGGCGCGCAAATAATTCTGCCACTCGGTCTGTTGCCGTTCGGAGTTCGTCCGCGCCTCCTGTTCCCGCTGCTGTTGGGCCAGCTTCAAGTCGCTGGCGAGTGAATTCGCGTTCATAAAATAAACCTTTCAACCGCGTCCGGTTGCCGTCCTTGTCGGCAATCGTGAGATAATTGTCGCCCTGACGCGGCACGGTGAACCCCGCCTCCTCAAGAAACCGGACAACATCGGCGCGGTCGGCGATGCGCCCGGCCTTCACCTCGCCGCACACCGCCGCGTCCACGGCGGCGAGCAAATCCTTCCGGCTCTGGCCGAGTTTCTTGCCGATGTTGATCGTGCGCCGCCGGGCGGGGTCGTCGGGACGGCTCAAGCCGTATTTGATATTGATCATCCGCTCCCAGGCGTAAAACAGATCGTGGTCGCGGCGGTGGTGGTAAATGGTGACGTGTTTGCCGGTGTGCAAATCGGTTTCAACGGCTGTGACGTGAAAATCTGGCCGGACGGCCTTGGTCGTCGGATGCACTTTGTCGGTGTGGCCGACAACCAGAACATCCAGCGCGTCCTGCTCTAGCCCGCCGCACAACAGTTTGCGGAAGTCATCGAGGATGGCCGCTGCCGTTGCATCCGAAATGTTTTCCTCGAAGCTCAGGACGATGCCGCAATACTTCTGGCTGAACTTCGAGCGGTCAATCAACCGCTGCGTGATCGCCGGGTCGCCGCGTAAGACGCGGGCGGTCTGGTTCCGCAACTGGTAACGGATGGAAGCACGCCTGCCGCCGAGCATCTTGATCACCATAACGCCTCCATTGCCGCGCGGATGGCGGCCAACTCGACCGCCATTCTCACGGCGTCAATCCGCTCGCCGGTCAGGGCGGCGCGATTGAAGCCGTGCGCGATTTGATTCAAATTATTTCCGATGCGCGCGAGGTGGCGCGTGACATCGCGCTTACTGTCGGCAACTTCGTTGCGCCGTGGCAACGGTTGGCCGAGCGCGAGCGCCCGCAACGAAGTTCCGAGCGCCCGCCGTGGGAACACGCTTTGGAAATGCGCCCGCTCCGAGTCGGAGAGGCGGATTTTCAACACGTGCTGGCGGCGGGGGTTCATGGGAGGTCAAGGAGGGCTACCCTCCTTGCGAGCGTCGTGTGGCCACTTTGTGGCCACACGACTATGCTCGCCACTGCAAGATTTAGAGGGACGGCCATATCCGATGCACCACGAAGATGATGATGATAATGATGATGAAAATCCCGGTGAACCAATGAACCATGCGGTTGAGAAATTCCGCGCGGGCGTGGGTGTGCTTCAACTGTATTTCGGTTTCGACCAAAGTTGCCATCGTCGAATTGTAACGGCGTTCCTCGATTTCGATGCGCTCGCTTAACTCTTGCACTCGCTTATTGGCCGTTTCGAGTGGTGCGGCAATCGCTGCTTGGTCGGCGGCAAGTCGAGCCTTGGCCGCCTCAAGCCAGCGTTGCCGAAAATAGTTGTCAACGCATTGGCCGGGATTGAACGGCGGTCTGTCGGTCAAATCCGCGTCCGTGCCCTGGACGAACTGGCCGTAAGGAAAAAGTTGAATCCGTCGCCAAGCAATCGCGCGAGCCAACGGAATCGCATGGTCGCGGCGATCCAGCTTGATGATGACGACCTGCACTTGGCTGGTCGTCCGATCTTGGTAGCGAAAAATGATAGCGGCTGCGCCTTGGTAAACCGTCGGGCGGAGTAAATCAATTTGGTCAACGTAATAATGGCGGTGTTCGCTCGACAGCTCGACCATGCCCGGCTGCAAGGAATTTTGGCTGGGCGCTATTGCCTTGACCCACTTGTCCACCTCATCCGCTGCCGCCAAGCTCAACGGCTTCGGGCCGGGCATCTGCGCTTTGATGAGTGGGTTCGTGATCGTCACCTCCGGCTTGGGCACGGCCTTGGCGGGAAGTGGTTGGTCGTTGTTTTGCTTCTGGCCTTCCGGCTGAAGCCCGTCGTGGGGTTGCATTTCTAGTTGCATATAATTCAAAAGCGGTTGTTCAATCCTTGCTGCCGCAAAGTTGTATCGCAGGCGGGAATGTCGAAGCGCACAACCCGGCGGATTTTGATGAACACGAGAAAACCCGCATTCATCCAGTTGGTGATGGTTCGCTGACTGACGCCGTAGCGTTCAGCCAGTGTTTTTTTATCGGCAAATATCCGATCCGTTGTTGGGTTTTCAGTTGTGTGCATAATTGTCCTTCGGGTTTTTGAATTGCAGCAAGCGGCGGTCGCAATCTTCGACATCATAAAAAATCCGTTTTCCCTGGCGCGTGCCCTGAATAATTCTGGCACTCTGCCACGCCTCAATGGTGCGGATGCCGACCATGTAACGTTCTGCTAATCCCGCCTTGTCGGTGGCATCGCGGGACACGTCACTCCTTAAAATCTGAAATTCCTGATTCATAATCCTTGGTTCTCACTAATTTTAATCTCCCGAAGTGTCCCTTGCGGAAAATTCGCAAACTATTTTTTCCCCTTGGTGCGGGGTTGGTCTTAAATCGAAAACCAATCCTCGGCGGTGGCGCGGGAAATGTGCGCCCGCGACTGATAATTTTTTCGGATCATCTTCGGGCTGGTGCCGCACTCCTCGGCCACCTTGGCAATGTCGTCCGTGAGAATCAGCCGGTAAGTGATGTAGGAATTTCTGAACGCATTGCGCTTGTAAGTCACTCCGGCTTTCGCGGCGATGCGCGCCCAAGCGCGCGTCAGCGAATTGGCGCTGGGCAAGTCCGCCGAAATCCGTTCGCGTTTCAACTCGGCGGAGTATTTCGCCAGCCGCGTTTGCAGATTGGGCAGCAACGGCACGCGCCGCGCGGAAATTTTTCCAACGGCGTCGGGCACCTTCAAGCAGCCTTCGGCCTCGGCCACCATCACCCACCACAACCGGACAATTTCCTCCGTGCGCACGCCGCTGAACGCCTTGATCTCCAGCGTGGCGCGGAGACTGTCATCGGCTGCGGCCAGAATCTTCCGCATTTCCTCTGGCGAATAAATGTCGGTCGGCTGGAGCAAGTCGAGCGCCTGCTGCTCGGAAGTAATCTGGGTGCGCTGGTCGCGGTAATCCGTCGTGGCTGATGCGGCGTGGATAATGCCGTGCGGCAAAAATCCTTTTTCCTGGGCGAAGTTGCAAAAGGCAATGATGCCGTGGCGGTGGTTGTTCTTGTTGCGGGCACTGCCGCCAAGCCGTGACAGGTAAGCGTCAATCGCGGTCGTCTGGATGGCGCTGATTAAACCGGGGAAGGCGGCGACAAAATTGCCAACGTAGCGCTTCACGTCGCGCAGGTGGTAATGGCCGACGCCGCGCTTGACGAGGTGTTCCAAGTATTCGCCGTAAACGCTTTCGATGGTCGCACCGTGGCGGACGCGCTGGCCGTGGGCAAGGTAGAAGCTGACCGCCTCGTCCAGCGTGCCGGTCGTAAGCCGCGCCTGAAACTCGGCGTATCGGCGGCAAACCTCGTCCACCTCCAAGCCCAGCGGCGCGGTGGTGGTCTGCGCCAGAATCAGCACGCGCCGGTCTTTCTCCGTGAGGTATTGGGCGCGGGCACCGTCGCGGCTCAAGCGGTTGGCGATTTCCTTGGCGAGCGCCTTGGCCTTGTCCAGCGTGTTGCGCCGCTGCAAAATCCGGCGAGCGCCTTCGTAGTGCGCGACCTGAAACGATTGATAAACTTTGGATTCAGTGGCGCTGGCCGCACTGCTTGAATCTGCCGCCGCTGGCATTGCTGCCCTGACCGTGACGGGCGCGGCGTAAATGGAAATGGCAACCGATCCGACCGTCACGGTCGCAACCGGTTTTCTCTCCTTGGAAGAAACACCAATAGCCATAAATAGTTTTACGGGTTGTTGGTGTCGCCGCAACGAGAAGTTGCGATTTTGGCTTGAAAATATTTTCCAAACCCGCGCGTGCGGGCAAGAAAAGGAACGCCGGGGAAAGGTCGAGGGCGCGGAAGAATGTCAGGCGGCGGGAAGTTCCGCGCTGATGCAAAACTGATGCAAAAACCGGCTGACGTTACGAAACCCTTGCAAACATTGGAGCGGGCGAAGGGAATCGAACCCTCGT
>JBEKOF010000028.1:0-28555 GCA_049522055.1 Verrucomicrobiota bacterium
GCGTTATAACCTATGGCCCCGGTGCCGCTGGTATTCGCCAGCGTGTAAATGCCCGGCGGCAAAATCGGTCCATTAATGGTGAATTGATTATTGCTCAGGACCAAGGCGCCTCCCGCAACGGTAAGGGCGGGAAGCGGCACGGCGCCAGCGACGGAGGTCAGGATGAGCGTCGTCGGCAACGTGTTGGTGACGTACCCGGCCGAGGCGATATTAAGAGTGGCGGGGGCATCGCCGCTGGCGGTGAAGCTGGTCCCGCGCATATTGTAAGGGGCCGCCGCAGTGGAGACGGCGGAGACATCAAAGGTCGCGCCGCCAGCCAGGCTGACGCTGGAGTTGGCAATCGAACCGCCAACGCCCAAGGCCAGCGTGCCCGAACTGATGATGGTGGCGCCGGTGTAAGTGTTGGCCCCGTTGAGGGTCTGGGAGGACGTGCCTGCCAGCGTCAAGGAGGAGCCTGCGCTGGCGTCACTCAGGATGCCGGAGTAAGTCGAGGGACTTGCGGGGGCGAGAGTCAACGCAACCGCAGGCGACCCTGTCGAATTGATCACCGCCAGATTATTCACCCCGTTCAGCCCCCCAATGGTTGCGGCGGTCAACGTGCCGAAACTCAAAGTTCCTGGCAGGCTATAATTGAGCTGACTGTCCTGCAACGCCAGCGCGTTGGCCAGTTGCAGCACGCCTTTGGTGATATAGGTCGGGCCGGTGAATGTGTTCGCCCCGCCCAACTGAACCAAGCCGGGTGCGGTGTTCGCCATATCCGTGCTGCCTACTGTCAGACCAATGCCACCCACGATGGGGGCGCTAATGACCAGGTTGCCAGCGCCCGCAAGGTCGTTATTGTTGATGACAATCAGGTCCGTCCCATTGCCGGAGGTCAGGGTGCCGGGGCCGGCAATGGTCGTGGTGTTGGCCCCAACGGTCTGACCGAGCAAAATGCCGCCCGAGGTGATGGTGTTCGCGCCTCCGAGGGCAAGGTTGGCGGCGATGGCGGTGTTGAAATGCCATGAGTTGATCGTGAACCCGGAGGGGGGCGCGGTGCCCGCCACCACGCCAACATCGTTGGTGGCGGGGGTGTATGTGTCCGCTGTATAGGTGGCAATCCAAGGGGACCTGAACGCCCCGGCTGACTGGAGCCAATCATTGGTAAACCAAGTCGCGAAGCCAAGCACCCCGGTTCCAGGGATAAACCAGGAATCGAAGTCTGCGGCGCTGCCCGAGGTGTCAAAAGCATGACCTGTAGCCGTGGCAGGAGTAAAATCAGCCATCGAACCGGCGTTGCGAGTTAGATTGGTAAATGAACACTGGAAGGCGGCCTGATTGGTTGCGGCAGGGTTGACATAGATAAAGGCAGTGCTTCCGGGGTTGAGTGTTAAGTTGGTGAATGTTTGAAGCATGCGGAAGACCTCGGTGCCCGCGGGGTAGCTCGCCGAGAATATGTTGGTGCCCGAACAGGTCAACGACATGTTTACCGTATCAAACCATGAGTTCGTCTGGCCTCCGCTTCCGTTCGCGATCCCGTTGTACAGCATAGTGATATTGAACGCGGTGTTGCTAAGGACCAATGCGCCCGCCCAAGTTCCCGTAGGAACAGCAGGGGCAGTCTCGCCATTGTAGGCTACTATGCCGGGACCGTTGATGGTCACAGTGTGACCGTTAAAATTAAGGTAGTAACTGACATTTGTGTTCACGCTAAGTCCGTTAATTGTCAGCGTTTGGCCACTGGCGATGTTCCAGGTCTGATTGCCGCCCAGGGTTATCGAAGTTCCGATCGTCAGGCCTGCGGTGGCACCGGACATGTCAATGCCCACTGCAGTGCTGCTGTTGCCGTTGAGGGTCAGAAGATCGGCGGCGGTCGCGTCGGTGATGCTCACCGCGCCGGCGACACTGCTGGCAATCTGGATTTCCCCGATGGTAAAGGCGCCCCCCATCGAGGTCAACGTGTCGCCGGCTGACGTCGCCACGCTGTTCCACTCGGCGATGTCGCCACTGGCGGGAACTCCCGCTGCTACCCAACTGCCGCTCGTGCCGAGCGCTGTGGTGTTGGCCGCTTTGATCCAAGTGGTCTGGGCCTGCGCCGAGAGGGCGCCCGCCAACAGAAACAGGCCGGCAGCCAGGGCGCAAACAGGCGTCCACGCCGGGTTCTTTTGTGAGAGGTTTGGTAAAAGAGAGTTGTCGTTTTTCATAATAGCAGTTGTAAATGATTCGGTTTCTCTGCCCCGCCCGCCGGAAGCTCCAATCTCACATGCCATCGCGCATACTCGTCAACCAATCGGGTACCAGAGCACCATTGAGCAAAGCTCACAAAACGCATTATGACGCAAACGCCGGCGCCTGTCTATCAAAAAGCGCGCTGAAGAATAATATGACACAAGTATTTGTACATCAGCATATTAAAACAAACATCGCGGCTTATGATTTGGATTAATAAAGCTTTCGTCCCTTTGACGCCATTTGCCCGGTCGGCCCGCCGCCGGCCCCGCCAAAAGCATTGGCCGCTCATTTTTTTGATTTTTTGGCGGCGAGACTTGAATTCATTTCGATCAAGCGGCATCGCTGGTCCACGCAAGTTTTTGAGCGCAGGCCGTCGTCGGGCGTGTTGAGGACGTGGTCGAGCAATTAATGCGGTAAAAACTTTCCGTTGAAAAGCCAGCTGCTCTCGCTATCATCCGGTCAATCACTGGCATACCAACACAAACCAAACAAGACACAGCACCGTATGAAATCTTTGGACCGTAACGAAACGAGGACCGCGGAGTCGCCGCCGCAAGCGGGCAATCCTCATGACCAGCTTGGAACCGATCAGCAGGAGTCGCCGAAACCAGATGGCCAAGGGGAGGCAAACCCACCCGCTCTTTCAAACCCTTCCAAGAGCCCGCTGCAAATGTCCCGGCGCGCCTTCATTGCCGCGGGCGTGGTCGCGCCGCTGCTGGTGCCGCGCCATGTCTTGGGAGGGGCCGGCTACCAGGCGCCCAGCGACAAACTCAGGATCGCCTGCGTGGGGGTCGGTGGCGTGGGCGAGGACTATTTGACCGGCTGCAACAGCGAGGAGATCGTCGCGCTTTGCGACCTCGACCACGAGTACTCCGCGCCGGTGTTTGCGCAGCATCCCAGAGCAAGGATCTACAAAGACTTCCGGGAGATGTTCGACAAGGAGGAGAAGAATTTCGACGCCCTGATCGTCGCCACACCGGACCATTGGCATTCTCACCTGGTCCTGGCGGGCCTGGCGATGAACAAGCACATTTATTGCGCCAAACCGATGACGCACTCGATCGCCGAGGCGCGGAAGGTCAAGGCGGCGGCCCTGGCCTCCAAGGTCACCACCAAGGCGAGCATACAAGATTCGCGGAGTTCCCACGCCCGGGCCACCACGGAGTTGCTCTTGACCGGGGCCATCGGGCCTGTGCGTGAAGTGCATTTCTGGACCGGCACACACAGTCCCAGCGGCTTGAAACGGCCGGCGGAGGTGCAGGAGCCGCCTGCGGGAATGAATTGGGACCAGTGGTGCGGCCCATCTCCAGCCCGGCCGTACCACAAGATCTACCATTACGGCAACTGGCGTCCCTGGTGGGACTTCGGCACTGGCAACCTGGGTGACGTGGCCTGCCACACGCTGCATACGTACTTTGAGGAACTGGAGATGGGCGCTCCGGACTGGGTCGCGGCCGACGCTTGCCAGGCCTTTTCGCCAGCGGGCACGATCTCGAACTACGAGTGCGCGAGCATCTGCAACTACGCGCAATGGCACTTTCCGGCGCGCGGCAAACACCCGGAGATGATGGCATACTACTACGATGGCGGCCTGCAGCCGCCGCGGCCGCTTTCCATGCCCCCCTCGATGGGCATGCCGGGCAGGGGGGTGATGTTCGTCGGCGAGAACGGCGTGCAGGTTTCCGCCTTCTATGGCGGCACTCCGTCGGTGCAGGACCATACTTCACCCCGGCCGGGCCAGCGGATTCAAGGACTCCCCGGCGGCTGGCTCCTGCCGGAGAGCCGTTTCAGGGACTTCAAGCAGCCCGATCCCTCCTTGCCGCGATGCGAAAGAGCGGATCATTACGCCGAGTGGATCCGGTCCTGCAAAGCCGGCAAGAAGTCCATCATGCCCATCGAGTTGGCCTGCGATCTGACGGAATTCGCCTTGCTCGGCAGCGCGACATTGCGCCGGTACACCGAGCCTCCGCCGGGGACGACCCCCGGATTAAGTTGGGGTGGATCCGGACGATCGGACTCCGCCGTCGTGTGGGTTGAAGCGACAGGCGGGGGCCATGTTCAGGTCGCCGGGGCGCGCCCCCAGGCAGGCGTTCGCACAGGAGAAGTCTATTACCGAAGTTCCAAGGTCCTTCTCTGGGACGCCAAGGCCATGAGATTCACCAACGACGAGCAGGCCAACGCCTTTGTGGACACACCCTATCGCAAGGAATGGGACTACAAGGTTTGAGACTTTTTCCGGGGATGGCAACAGCAATCCCTCGCTTTGACACCCGATAGGCCGGCGGTTGGAGGCCGGCTGGAAAGACGCCATGAAATCCATCAACACCCTCATCTCAATTATCGTCTTGACAACATTTTGCCCCCGCCCCGGCCACGCCGCCGCCGGGCCGAGGCAGCGCCTCTCCATGGATTTGAACTGGATGTTCACCAAGGGAGACCCGGCTGGCGCGCAGAATCCGGCATGGGACGACACGGGCTGGCGCCCGCTCGATCTGCCCCACGATTGGTCCATCGAGGGGCCATACGACCGGACCAACTCCACCGCCGGTTCGGGCGGATACATGCCCGCCGGCATCGGGTGGTACCGGAAGCATTTCCCCACCCCGGCAGCTTTCAAGGACAAACACGTGTCGGCGCAGTTCGACGGCGTTTTTATGAACGCGGACGTTTATCTCAACGGCCATCCCGCCGGCCATCACGCTTACGGATACACCAGTTTCACCTGTGATCTGACACCGTTTCTTGCCGCGCCGGGGGGAAACAACGTCCTCGCCGTGCGTGTGGCCAACGACATCCAGCCGAACAGTCGCTGGTACACCGGCTCGGGCATTTATCGCCACGTCTGGGCCGATGTCACCGGCCCAGTCCATGTCGCCAACTGGGGCGCCTATGTCACGACACCCAACGCAAACGCTGTCAGCGCCGACGTCATTGTCAGAACACGCGTCCAGAACGACACCGACGCTCTCGTTGGGGTTGGGGTTTATCAGGAGATAAATGATGCTGCCGGCAAAACCGTTGGCCATGTCGAATCCCTTGCCATCGTGGATGTCCCTGCCAAAGGCGAGAAAGAAGTGGAGCAAACCATTACTGTCAGCCAACCGCAACTCTGGACGCTCGACAGCCCCGCCCTCTACACGGTGCGGACAAGCTTGTTCCCCAAAAAGATTGACGCTACCGAAGTGCTTGACTCCTACGAGACTCCCATCGGCATCCGGCAAATTGACTACGATGCGGACCGGGGTTTCTTCCTCAACGGCCAGCACGTCAAGCTCGTCGGCGAGTGCCTGCATCACGATGGCGGCGCGGTGGGCGCGGCCGTGCCGGTGGAAGTGTGGGAGCGGAGGCTCAAGCTCCTCAAAGCCATGGGCTGCAACGCCATTCGCTGCAGCCACAACCCGCCCGCGCCGGAATTCCTCGACCTGTGCGACCGCCTTGGCCTCATGGTCATGGATGAAGCCTTCGACGAATGGACCGAGCCCAAGGGCCAATTGCGCGGCTCCTACGCCACGCTTTTCAATGAGTGCTCCAAACCCGACCTCCTCTCCATGCTCCAGCGCGACCGCAATCATCCCAGCATCACCATGTGGAGCATCGGCAATGAAATCCCCGACCAATCTGAGCCTCGCGGTGTGGAGACAGCCAGAATCCTTGTCGGCATCTGCCATGCCGAGGATCCCACCCGGCCCGTCACCTCCGCCTGTGACCAGGCTCACTCTCTCAACCCCACCCAGCCCGGCTTCCTCGCGGCCCTCGATATTGCCGGCTACAACTACGTGGATCGTTGGGGCAAGTATCGCGAACTGTTTTTCTCCGACGACCACGAGAAATTCCCGCGCTACAAATTGCTCGGCACCGAAGATGTCGGCGTCGGTGGTGTGCGCGGCAATTACTTCGACGGCAGCCGCGAAGCATTCAGTTATGCCACCTCCCTGGTCCGCGCCGAACAACTCTGGAAATTCAACTCCGTCCACGATTATGTCATCGGTTACTTCATGTGGACCGGCGTGGACTATCTTGGCGAATCCACCTGGCCGCGCAGAGTCACCGACAGCGGCATCCTGGACACCTGCGGTTTCCCCAAAGACGGATACTACCTATACCAAAGCCTGTGCGCGAGCAACCCCATGGTGCATTTGATGCCGCACTGGAACTACCCCGGCGAAAAGGGCGCCATCATCCCCGTCGTCGTTTTCTCCAACTGCAGGCAAGTGGAACTCCAGTTGAACGGCAAGAGTTACGGTGCCAAATCGCTGGTCTTCCCCCGCCAAGGCTCCACGCGAAATTGGAACGACCCCAGTCCTGTCGGCACCACCGCTGATCTCCATCTCACTTGGGATGTGCCTTACGAACCCGGCATCCTCCGCGCCATCGGTCGGCGGGACGGGCAGATCGTCGCCCAGGAAGAAATCCGCACCGCCGGGCCGCCTGCCGCCCTGGCGCTCAAACTGGACAACGCCGTCTTGAGCAGCGCCGCGCGAGGCGTGGCCCAGGTGGAAGTTCGCGTCCTGGATGCCAGCGGAATTGTTGTCCCCACCGCCGGCAACGTGGTGGCTCTGGACCTCCACGGCCCGGCCAAAATCATCGGCAATGACAACGGCGACCCCAGCTCGCACGACTCCTATCAAGCCGGCACACGCCCCGTGTTCAACGGCATGGCCCTGGTCACCCTCCAGGCCGGGAAAACAGCGGGACATGTCACGCTCTCCGCCAAGGCGGAAGGTTTGAAAGGCGCCTCGGTGGAATTGGATGTGCAACCCGGAACCCCCGTTCCAACCCTGCCCTGACCCAGGTCACGCGCCCTTATGGCTGATAGAGGGGGTTGGCATCCTGCGCGAACACCGTCGGCTGGGGTTTTGGGCCGCCGACTGTGTTGACAATCAGGTTGTCAAACAGCGCGGTGTTGCGGGCATCGTTTTCACCGCCGGTCACCAGGCCGGCCATGCCGCTGGCAAACCGGGTGTCCGACGCCGTCACCACCTGAACCTCATCCACAAAGCCGGTGATGGTCGTGCCCGAAAAGCGCAGCTTCACATTATGCCACTGCTTGCCGGCGGCGTTGCCCGCCTTGCCGGTGGCCAGCGGGCTGCCCGCCGCGGCGTTGCGGGCCTGCGTCGCGGCGAACAAGCCGCACGTTCCATCCTCCGAAAGCCGCAGATAGTATCCCTTGGGCAGACAGACTGTGCCGCTCCCCAGGTTGTTGACGCGCCCCATTACCCCGGCCCAGCCGCCATTGTCCAGGCACAGATCAACGCTCACTTCATAGTCCTTCCAATCCTTGTCGCCCAGCACGGTATAGGGCATCCATTCCACCGACCAGCTCTGGGCTTTTTCCCCGATCACCTGCCGCAGGCAATGGCCCGTCTGGTCCGGGCGGTCCGCCAGTTCGAAAATGCCGGAGATATCCGTCAAATAATGCGGCAGATAGCCCCACGCTTTCGCGCTCTTGTATCCCTCAAAATTGTCGTAATAGGGGAAGGGGAATGGCTTGGAGGCGGGGATGTCCGCGAACGAACCCTTTTGCTGTCCCGTGGTGGTCGAGATGGTATAGACGGACATGGGATCCAGAGTCAGCGCAAACGTTCCGTCGCCCAGGTGCTTGATGATCGGGGTCAGATCGTCCAATCTCACGAACTGCTCCCCTTCATTGCTCCGCCACACGCAAAGCTTGCCCGTGGAAAGACCGCCGCTGATGTTAAAGGTCACCTTCTGCGCCCCACCGGCGCCCTTGGTCTCGGCGATGATGCTGTAATCCGCGCCCGGCGATTTCAGAGTTACATAGGTGCCCCCGCCCGTCAGGTTGCCGCAGGCGCCGTTGAGATACTGCCAGCCAACCTGGGAGAACTGCCCATAATGCGCATAAGCCCACAGGACCCGCCGCGCGCGATAATTGCCGCTCCAGGGCTCGTGCGCCAATATCACCGAGGGCGTCTCGGGCAGCGGCTGGATCGGGTAGAGCGAACCCAGGACGAACCAAGTGACGATCTTGGTCACGCCGCTCTCTATGAAGTTCTTGTTGAAGGCCTGCACCACGCTGATTTCACAATCAAAGTTATCCTCCTTATAGACATGCTCCTCAGTGTTCCAGATTGGCTTGCCCATCTCCTCCAGCATCTTCCTCACATCGGCCGGCGTCGGGGTTTCCGCCATCGTATGATTGCCCACCACATTCACCGCCTCTTTCAGCGCCGGGTCTTGGGCCATGTCCTTGACCCAGTCGAATTTATTTCTCTCCCAATTGTCAAATCCATGAAGCTTGACCCCGCTCAGGCCATTGGCGTTGAGCGTGGCCTTGAACTTTTTGATGAAATCTTCATTGACCCCTTTTTCGTTGCGGCACCCGATGGCGTCCAGCTCCAGCCCGTGCTCCCTCTTCAAGCCCTGGATCCACTTGACATAATAATCGCACATGTCTTGCGACCAGAAGTGGTTGGTCCCCACCCATCCGGGGCAGCTCCAGGCCACCCCGTCCAGCGTAATCGCCGGATTCCTTTTTTTCGCCTCGCTCATCAGCCACCATTCGTAGCCCCGGTAGTAATTCTCATCCCCTCGCCAATGCATGTGGCTCGGCTCCGTGCCCTGCGTGGTTCCGTCCCCGGGGATTTCCACATACAGCGCCGACATCGAGGCGCCAAACTTCGGCTTGAACAGCAAATCCAGCACCTGGCTGCGCTGCGGTTCCGGATAATCCTTCAGCAACGCCGACGTCGCCCCGCCGCCGCTCACCGCGCCGATGCCGTCAAATCGTTTGCCGCCGGCGTCGCCCTTGACCTCCACGGTTTGATCCGCCAGCGCCGCCACGCACACGCTCAGGATGAAGCCGCAAACCAATGCGCGCCCCGGTTTCTCGCGGCTCTCCGCTTTCAGCAAATTATCTTTCACATCTCAAAAGGAGACCTTCCACTCCACATCCTTGCCGGTGGACGTTGTAAAATCCACCATCAACAGATTCCCGTCCGTTTTCATGGTGGCCGCAAGATTGTCGCTCAACTCCACGCCCTTGGCGGTGAAACCATCCGGCAGGAAGATGCGCAACTGGTACGGGTCGCCGGCCACCGCGCGGGAAGTGCCTCGCAGAACCCGTTGCGGGCCGTCGTAGGCCAGGTCCTTGATGTCAAAGGCCATCTGCCGCACGTGCCGGCTGGTCGAGATCAGCGCCGGGTGGTCCTGTTTCTCCACGATGCTGTAGATGTCGCAATCGTATGGACTGAGCGGACGCGTGTTGAATTTGCCCTGGAACGTCCCGATGAGTTGCTTGCTCCAGAATTCATAGGCGATGTACACTTTGGCGGGATCCAGTCGGAGGTCCTTCGCCGCGTCCAGCGAGGTGGTGAACTTGCGATCCCCCTTGCCGGTGTAATTAAAAACCGCCAGCACGTTCCATTTTCCAAATGGCCGCTCTACCGGCATGTTCCAGACCCGGGCCGGCTTCCGGTCAAACAAGTCCACCGGATAGGACACATCCATCGTCGGCGGGCTGATCCGTTTCAATAGTTCAATGCGGTCGGCGGGATAGGGCACATTGAACGCTTCGGACACGAAGAGCGTGTTGCCGGCCATCGCGTGGAAGTTGGCGTCCACCTTCGCCTGGTTGGAGTTGAAGGTCTGTCCGTCCGCCGCGTTGTACTTGTAGATATGGAAGCCGTCGCAGTCGTTCCAAAACACACGCCCGTTGTAAAACGCCCGGTTGGCGGCCCCCATCACCGCTTCGCTGAGCAACCCGGTGAATTCGACTTGACCCTTCACGTCCGTCGGCGCCAGCGTCGAGTCGCCCGTCTCGTAGCCGTGATCGGCATCCTCGGATATCCGGCAAATGTCCACAATCCCGTACGAATGATCCACCGGCTGCATGTTGGACCGGATGACCCTCCGCGGCGCCTTCTCGTCAATCGCCTCCCGCCACGGCATGCCCCCGGCGTGATAGGTTTCCAACGCGCTCATGTAAGGATCATACTGGCCCGGCCACTTGTCCCACCAATCGGCAAAATCCATCTCCGCCCGCCCCGTCTCTCCCTCGTGGCCGGCCACCCACGCGAACGCGCGATCATGCTCAAGCTGGATCGCCTTGGGATTTGAAAAATCAATCACCCGTTCCCCATCGTATCTTACCGTGTGAACAGGAAGATAACATTCGGCCGGATAATTGACCCGGGAAGGACGGCCCTGCGTGCCTCCGCCCGAACCATAGAAACCAAAGCTGCCCTGCGCTCCGGGTCCTCCCAGGCCCCAGTAGAAATCCCCCAGGCCATTGGTCTCAAAGAACCGTCTCGCGTTCGCCTCGCTCCCGCCGGACATCCATCCGTGGAAGCGGCTGTAGTTGTTGGCCACCAGTTCTTTGTCGTCCAGGTTGATCGGCCGCCGTTGTTTCAGCCGGATGTCGCTGGCGATGGCGATCAGGTCCGCCTGGTGCTCCATCGCCCGGATCGGGTCCTCATTGAAATCAATCAGCAGCTTCTCCCCGGCGAAGCTCTGCCCTGGAGGCATGGTCACTTTATAGCTGCAGTACCCCCGAACCTGCATCCGGTCGGGACCCTTCCCCTGCCAGCCCGACGCCACCTCGAATCTGGACGCCCCTTTCATGGTCGTCACATGACCCATCAGGAGGCTTTTGCCCGTCGCCACGTCCTTGACCACATGATTGACCGCGTAGGTTTTCGGCGTGACCAAATTTACCACCGACCAGAACTCGTAATAGTCGCGATTGCGCGACTGGGTCCCCAAGGTCACCCATTTGTCAACCGTCCCGCCCAGCCTCGCGTCACTGGACACAAAATAATCCATGTCCCCGATGTCCACCGCTTTTCCCGTGTGGTTCGATCGCCCTAGCCCGACCAGAATGTCATTCCCCGTCTTGCTGGCGGAGATTTGGTAGTCAAAATCCAACTGGCCGGGCTTCGTCCCATGCAACGTCACCGTCACGAACGACCCGAATTTGTTGGCATCGTCATTATTGACCGAACTGGTTACCGTCCACCCCGAGGCATCGTCCCCCGGCAGGAAGTAAACCTCGTTCAACTGCATCGGCGTCCCTTTGATTTCCGCCGACCAGCGGCCATTGGTGGCGTCAACCGAAAGGAGCACGTTCTGGGTGTCAACCCGCACGGGGGCCGCGCCCATCGGCAAGGCCGGACCGGCGGCGGCCAGGGCCACGAGGAGGAAAATGCTAACTCGGGGGGTGGTTCTCATGGCAAATGATTTCTCCGGGAAGTTCACGGCTGTTAAAATCATTTGCCAATCTGGGCCATGATCTGATCGGTGATTGCCTTGACGGCGGCCTCGGCTTCCGGGTCAAATCCAGCAGGCGGCGATTCCCCCTGCGGGAATGGGCAGGCCGGGCCTGGGCGCCATTCGTTGTTGTCGCACAGTTCGCACTCCTTGAGTCCATGCCGCGGATCGGGAATGCCCAGGCCCTGCTTGATCTTGAGCAATTCCTGAAGCTGCGCCGGGGTCATCGTGTTGGCCGGCTTGCCCAATTGCGCCGCCACCAGCACCGTGCGGCAATACGCCTCCAGGATCTCCACTTTGAAATACGCGTCCTCCACGCTGTTGTGGCTCCAGGAAACCACCCCATGGTTGGCCATCAGGATCACATTGTGCTTGTCCACCAGATCGGCCACCAGCCTCCCCATCTCGGGTGTGCCGGGCGTGCGGTAGGGCGCTATCGCCACCGAGGCGAACACCTCGTATTCAGGCACCATGCACGTCGGCGGCTCCACTCCCGCCACGGCGAAGCCGGTGGCGTTCGGCGGATGACAATGCACCGTGGCCACCGCCTTGGGCTGGCGTTTCATCATTTGCAGGTGCATAAGTATTTCACTCGTGCGTTTCAGCGCGCCGCAAAGCTGGTTGCCCTCGAAATCCACCAGGCACAGGTCCTCGGGTTTCATGAAGCCCTTGCTCACCAGCGTGGGGGTGCAGACGGCAATGTCCTCCCCGGCGCGAACCGCGATATTGCCGCCGTTGCCGTCCACGTAGGCCCGTTGCCACAATCGCCGGCCGATGTCGCAGATCTGCAGCTTCAGGTTCTGGCAGTAACTCGAATTAAAATAAGCCTCCAATTCGGACTTGGAGCTTTTGGACGAAAGCGCCTTGGCGGGCGGTCCGGCGGCCCCGGCCGATGGCCTGCGGGTTTCCTGGTTTGGGTTCTTGCTTTCCAGGTCGCGCAAATAATCTTGCGCCGCGGGCGTCAGCAATCCGTCCGGCGGAAGGGCCGCCACCCCCTGGCCGCTGCGAACCATCTCCTGCAAATCTTTTACGCTGATGACTTGTTTCATATTCAAATTGGATGGTAAGAGATTTCGTCCACCAGCGCGGCGCAGATGGCGTCAATCGGCGTCGGCTCATCGAACGGCGACGATGCCTCCCGGCCTTCGATGAAGCCAATCGTCTGGCCGACGTCCCCGCCCAGATCGTCATAAACCACCAGACTTGCTTCCTGGCTCAGGCCGGAGGGCGTGAGCTTGCCGCGCTGGTAATGGTCCCGCGTGAATGGACTCACCATCAGCCAGCGCGCCCCGGTAATCCCGGGCACGGTTTTGCTCAGGGTCACCCGGCCTATCACAGCGCCCAGTCTCATGCCAGCCCTCCTGCCGGGCTTTCATCCAGGATGCCGATGATCATCCAGCGCACCGGGCTTTTCTGGTCCCCGACCGCATTGCGCGCCGCCGCGCCGTCGGATGAAATGACCACGCGCTGGCGCATCCCGGCCCCGTGCGAATCAATGGCCACCAACGGCGCCGCTTGCGCCTCCCCCGCGTTATTGATCGGCTGGCAAAGCACCAGCCGCCATCCCTCCAGGCTGGGATGCTTCCGGGTGGCGACCACATTGCCTTCGACGCGGGCGAGTAGCATGGCTCAATTAATTCTCAGTTCCTCCACCATCACGCAGCGGCGCGCCCGCGTGAAGGTCCTCGGGTTGGTCACCCCTTCGCCCGTCGGCGTGGCGATGGAATAACTCAGATACCCTTCCCCTCCCAGACCGAGGCCCGCGGTGCTGGGGCCGTTCTTGACAAAAATCGTCGTGTCGAGCGCGCGCGCCATCGCCCTCACGTGTTCGACGTTCTCCGAGTGTATGAGGCTCGTGTGGCGATATTGATGCTCGGATTCTTTGGCCGCCGCGATTCCTTCCTCCACGCTTTTCACCCGCACGATCGGCAGAAACGGCATCATCTGCTCCTCTTGCACAAACGGATGCTTCTCTTCCGTCTCCGCGAACAGCAGCGGCGTCTCCGCTTTCACCTCAACCCCGGCCGCTTGCGCCAGCACCCAGGCGTCCTTGCCCATCAAATCGCGGTTCACGCACGCGCGCGCGCCGCCGCCGCCCGGCCCTTCCTTGAAGGTGAACGCCGCTTTGGTGAGCTGCTCCAGTTGATTTGAATTCAGCCGCGCCGCCCCCTGCCGGCCCATTTCCGCCATCAACTCGTCGGCAACGCCGTCCAGCACGAACACCTGCTTTTCCCCGATGCACAAAAGATTGTTGTCGTAAGCCGCCCCTTCAATCACCGATTGCGCCGCCCGCGCCACGCAGCACGTCTCATCCACCAGCACCGGCGGATTTCCTGGGCCGGCGCAAATGGCCCGCTTGCCCGTCTCCATCGCCGCTTGCACCGCCCCGGCTCCGCCGGTCACCAGCAGCAGCCGCACCGCTTCGTGACTCCAAATCGCCTTGAAGGTCTCCAGGCTCGGCTGCGCGCAAAGGCAGATCAGATTCTCAATCCCTATTTCCTGGCGGATCGCTTCGTTGTAGGCGCGCACGGCCGTCGCCGCGCAGCGCGCGGCCAGCGGATGCGGATTAAACACCACCGCGTTGCCCGCCGCCACCATGCTCACCGCGTTGCCGCTGAGCGTCGGAATGGAATGCGTGCTGGGCGTCACCGCGCCTATGACTCCGAAGGGCGCGTATTCCTCCAGCGTGATTCCGTGGTCGCCGCTGCGGGCCTCAGGTCGCAGCCATTCCGCTCCCGGCGCTAGGCGCAACAGCCGGAGCTTCTCGATCTTGTGTTCCAGACGCCCGATTCTCGTCTCCTCCAACTCCAGCCGCCCCCACTCCACCGCTCGGGCGTCCGCCAGCATCTTCACGATCTCCACCACCCGTTCCCGCGCCGCGAACCCCTTCTCTTGCAACTGCAAAAATGCCTCCTGCGCCGCCGCGCACGCCTGCGGGCCGTCTTCAAAAACGCCAAAGTGACGCCGCCTGCGTCGCGCCGCGCAACCGCAGGATTTCTCCGCCGCCTTTGGGAGCGCCGTCGCGGGCTTCTCCGCTGCCGGACGCCCCGGCGTCCGTGCGGGAATAAAACCGTTCAGCCGTCCGAGCACTTCGCTGACAATGTCACGAACCAACGTTTCGTTCACCGCGCTCATGGCTTGGAACTTTTCGCGTCACTACGACCGGGCGTTGTAGATTTGTTTGCCCAGCACATCCACCGAATCCACGATGCCGATGATGACCGCGTCCACCGGCGCGTCCTTCATGTTCGGCGCCAGCCGCGCCGAACTGCCCTGGGTGAACATCACCAGCTCGCCCGTTCCCGCGCCGACACTGTCCACCGCGATAATCGTGTTGACTCCAGGTCGAATCTTCTCCGGGTCCTTCTCATCTATCACTTGCGGTCGAAGCAACAGCAGTTTGCGCCCGTTCATGGACGGGTCTTTCTTGGTGGCCACCACGGCCCCTTCTACTTTGGCCAGGAACATAAGCGTGTTTGGCGGATCGCAAACCCGGCGGCGGCGGCGCCGCCTCGGCTCCTGCCGCTTCGCCCGGCCTGCGATTCGCCGGTTATCGGTTCACTTCTTCTTCGGCAAAATGACTTCGATGTCCTGATGCGGACGCGCGATCACATGGACGCTCACCATCTCCCCTTTCATGGCTTTTATGGCCTGCGCGGCGGCGTCCGTCGCCGCTTTGACCGCCGCCACGTCCCCCACCACCACCGTCGTGACCAGCGCATTGCCGACCTGCGTGATCGGGCCGGCCAGTTGAACGTTGGCCGCTTTGAGCATCGCGTCCGTCCCCTCCACCAGGGCCACCAGTCCGCGGGTTTCGATCATTCCTATTGCTTGAGACATATTATTTTAGTTGAGGGTTGACATCAAATTCAGCGCCAGGCCTTTCCCCAAAAAACCCCTGCCTTCCGCGCCACCTCCCTTTCTTCGTTCGTCGGCATCACAAAATCCTTCCCCAAAATTATTCCAGCCACCGGCCGAGAAGTTTCAGATCCTCGTGCGGACGTGCGATCACTTGAACGCTGACCACTTGGCCCACTTGCGCCGCCGCCGCCGCCCCGGCGTCGGTCGCCGCCTTCACCGCCGCTACGTCGCCCCGGAAAAACGCCGTCACGTACCCGCTCCCGATCTTCTCCCAGCCCGACATGGTGATATTGGCCGCCTTGAGCGCCGCGTCGCACGCTTCCAGCAACGCGCAGAGGCCTTTGCATTCGATCATTCCAACTGCTTGTAGTGCCATAAATTGTTCCTGGGTTAATGGTTCCTCCGGCTTACTTCGCCGCCTTGGCTTCGCCGAAAAATGCTCTCAGCAAATCCTCGTGCGGACGCGCGATGACATGCGAACTGACCAGTTCGCCCACTTTCCCCGCGGATTTTGCCCCCGCGTCCACGGCGGCCTTCACGCTGCCCACGTCCCCTTTGCACAGCACCGTGATAAAACCGCCCCCGATGGGGATGGTCCTGAGGATGCTCACGCTGGCCGCCTTGACCATCGCGTCGCTGGCTTCAACGCTCGCGGCGTAGCCCTTTGTTTCGATCATTCCTATCGCTTCACTCATTTTGTTTCTCCTGTTTTTCGGTTGGTGGATTGGGTCCGGTCATTTGAACAAATCGCAAGCCGTGCTCGGCCGCAGGTTGCACGCGTTGCCCTCATCCGTGTCAATGTGAACTTCCAGTTTGAATCCAGGCTCCACGCGGCAAAGCACCCGCTCCAAAACCAGCCCGCATTCCCCTCCCACCCTCAGCTTCATGTACTCCCCTTGTCTCACCCCGTAAAACTCCGCGTCCTTCGGAGCCAGGTGCACATGCCGCGCCGCGCGAATCACCCCTTCGCCCATTTCAAATACTCCAGCCGGCCCCATCAGCCGGCACCCGGGGGCGCCCTGGATATTGCCCGACGGACGCAGCGGGACCTCAAAGCCCAGCGCTATCGCGTCCGTGTAGGCCAGCTCCACCTGATTGACCTCCCGGCACGGACCCACGATGCGGAGATTGGAAATCACCCGGCTCCGCGGCCCGATCAGCGTCACGGTTTCCTCCGCCGCGAATTCTCCCTCCTGATATAGCCCCTGGTGAACTGTCAGCCGATGGCCTTTGCCGAATAATTGTTCCACCGCCTCCGGCGTTAAATGGCAATGCCGGGCGCGCACGTTCACCACCAGCGGGCTTGGCGCCGACGCCCCCCTGGGCAACGGCTTGCCTAACCGTTGATAAACAGCTTGTCGCACCAAGTGTTCAACCACGGCGCGGGGTGGGGTCAGCGCGCTTGCAACCATTGATGCTCCGTATCTTGATGGATTTTGAAGACTTGTCAACCTTTTGCTGGCGGATTCAAAACCGGCCGGTGCATTTCACTATTTCGGGCGACTCCTGTCGGCGAAGAAGCGCTTTAAGATTTCGGACCTTTCAATTGAGAATTGGTCATTGAGCATTTGTCATCGGTTATCGCAAGAGTCGTCTCCAGACCGTCGCCGGGCAACTGTCTTCTGCCGGCCCACACGGGTCTCCGGCAGCGCGTCCACCACCTTGGCGATGCGGGCCGCAAACTGCCACCATTGCTCGGAGAGTTGCTGGGGCGTCATCCCGAAGGTGTTTACATGACAAATGACAAATTCTCAATGACCATTTCCCAATTGTTTCAATCGCTGAAATCCAGTCCACGACACAACTGCAACCAAGAAAGTCATATGCGCCCAAAAACCGGCTGCGCAAGACAACCGCCTTCGCCTGCGTCTTCGCGTCGGCTAACGGGTCCTCCGCCTCTCGCGCCTCCTCCGCGGGTTTGCCCCGGCAAAGTTTCCAACGTCGGCCCGCCGCTCCGGCCGCCGGACATTCCTCCCCGGTCCAATTTGCGGCGCCCCTATTTCGGCAACAACGCCGCCAAATCGTCATGCGGCCGCGCGATCACGTGCGCGGCCACCAGTTTGCCCAGGCTGCCGACCGCCCGCGCGCCCGCTTCCACCGCCGCTTTCACCGCCGCCACATCTCCTCGCACGATGACCGTCACGTAGGCCGCGCCGATTTTTTCCTTGCCGACTAGCGTGACGTTGGCGGCCTTCAACATGGCGTCGGTGGCTTCCAGGACGCCCGTCAGTCCCTGTGTTTCGATGATTCCAAGTGCGTCTTTCGTATTCATAATGCTTTGATTTGTGGCCGGATAATCCGTCGGCAGAAACTGGTCGCGCCCGCCGTAGAGCGGATTTTGCGCATTGGCAAATTCAATCATCGGCCTGAAGCCGGCCTCCGGGCGGGACAGACAGGTGGCCACAATCTTTGCCCCTAGGCTCACCGCGTACTCCTTGGAGCGGTCGAGCGCGGCTTGCACGGCGGCGACCTCCCCTTCCAGGCGCACCAATATCCTCCCATCGCCCGTGCTCTCGAAACCCAGCAGCCGCACCCCCGCCGCCTTCACAACCTGGTCCCCGATCAGCAGGGTGATGCTCAAAAACGGGATTTCAAGGAAGCCTAGCGCCATGTGTTCCCGCCCGGCTTGCCCAAGGTCTTCAACACCTCATGGACGATTTGATCCATGTTGACTCCCGCCGGGCTTGGGCTTTGGGGAGCGACTCGGCAGGCGCTGGCCGCCTCGGCGAATCCGCACTCGGCCAGCAGGCAGGCGATCTTGCCGCGGATCCCCTCCAGATCTGCCTGCTCCCGCGGTGAAAGCAATTGCCTCGTGCTGCCCAGGTCGAATCCCCGCAGCGACATTCCCGCGCGGAACCCTTCCGGGAAGTTCGTCCCGGTCAGCATCGCCTCAATCAGGTCCAGCAGCTTGAACTGGATTCGCCGCGCTTCGGCTATGTTTCCTGCCACCGACTCGCGGTAGAGTCTCACGATCACTTCCGGCACCACCCCGCTGCTGGCGATCGTCCCCCCGTCCGCTCCCATGAGCAGCGACGGAAAAAGCATCTCCTCGCACCCGATCAAACAACTGAAATCAGGCCTTTGCGGCTTGATCAAGTGCAGTGTGCTCAGAAACCGTGGAAAATCCCGGCTGCTGTCCTTCACCCCGATGATCCGCGGACAATCCATCGCCAGCCGCGTCAACACCGGCACGCTGATCTCGTTGGAGTACTGCGGAATGTTGTAGAGGATGATGTCAATCGGCGAACGCTTCGCCAATTCCCGGAAGTAGTGTTCAATGCTTTCCTGGCTGACTTTGTAGTAATACGGCCCGGTGACCGACACCGCCGCGCAGCCCAGGTCCGCGTAAACCCGCGACACCTCCAGGATCATGTCCATGTTCGCCTCCGCCGCCCCCGCCAGCACCGGCACCCGCCCCCCATTTTCCCCGGCCACGATCTGAATGACCCGCTTGCGCTCCTCCAGGCTCAACCGGATGAACTCACCCGTGCTGCCGTTGGGATAAAGCCCGCTGACGCCTTTTTCTATCAGCCAATTCACCATGCGGCGCAACTCGCCTTCATTGATGCGGCCCTTCGCGTCGAACGGAACAAGGGTCGGTGTGAATATGCCGGACAGTTTTGTCATGATTTTTTTCAACTCGTGACTTCTCCGCGCCGCGAGTTGCGGGCTTATTCTAAGGATCACGCCTTCGGCTGTCAACGCCGGCATTCCGCGTCGGCCGCCCGTGGTCGCCTTCGTCAGGCCGGGGCGCCGCTCATTTGCCGCTCGGATTCAAAGCCGGCCAATTCTCGACAACCTCCGCCGCCCTAGTTCCCTTTGGGCATTCCCTTCTGTTCGGGTTGGGATGCCGCCGCGCCTTGCCCTTCCTCAGGAGGACTGAATGCCAGGCGCACCCCGTTCCAGCGGAACCGCCGGTCCGGACGTTCCGAGTGGCGCAACCCCGGATCCGCCGACTCGGTAAAATCCGCAAAATTGGCTCCGCGCACCACCCGGGTTCCCGGGCCGGTGGCGGCTTCGCGTCCGTCGTCGGCGACGTAAGGATACGGCATGAAAAGACTCGAACACCACACCGACACGTTCCCCACCATGTCATACAAACCCCATTGGTTTGGCTCCCTCGTCCCGACTGGATGGGGCATGGAGGTCACCCCCGAGCCGACCAGGTAGAGGTTGGTGCGGAATCGAGTCGTCGGAGCAAACGGAGCAACTCCAGTGCCGCCAGTGCCGCCAGTGCCGCGAGTGACGGGAGTGGCGGCAGTGACGGCAGTGGCCGGTTGGTCTGGCTCCGAATTCTCCCGCAACCAGGAAACGCGCAATACTTGAGCCGCTGGCAGCGGTTCGCTCGAACCCGCCCGCGCCGCATACTCCCATTCCGCCTCGGTGGGCAGCCGGAATCCTCCCCCGGGCGCCTTCTGGTTTATCTCCGCCAGCATCTTCTGGCAGTCCTCCCACGATACCTGCTCCACCGGCATCTTGTCCGCCTGCGGGTATTTCTCCCCCTGATAAAAGCTGGGATTGGTGGACATCAGAGCCTTCCATTCCGCTCCAGTCATCTCGAATTTGCCCAGGTAAAAAGCCGCGACATTGATACTGTGAACCGGCTGGCTGTCTGCGTTCCGCTCCGATCCCATGTCGAAGCTCCCCGCTGGAATCAGCACCATGTCAACGCCCAAACCATCCAGCACGATTTCCTTCGGCAGCCCGCTTTGCGCGTCAAATTGATCTCCCACAATTTTAAATCCCGCTATGCCGGGTTTGAGCCTGCGATCACACATTTGCGCAGCCGCTTTGGCCCGGCTGCTGGCGGGATTCTCCTTCAGTGCCGCGCGGAAAGCCTCCCCGGCCGCGCCCCATTGCCCCGCTTGCGCCAATCGTTCCCCTTCCGCCAGTCGAGCCTTGTACGCATCCTGTTGGGTCGTCAGTTCTTTCGCGTGCGCCCGCATCGCAGCGGGATCCATCGCCGGATTTACCAACGCGTGCGGATGGTGGCAGTCCTGGCAGCCCTTCTGTTGATCCGTCTTCGGGCAGCCCTCCACATGGCATCCCGTGCACAGCCCGGCGATGGCATCTCCCCGCGGAATCCGATCCGGCTTCACCCCGTTTTGCTCGTCCGCCACATGTCCCTTGCTCAGGCCGTGGCACCCGGTGCAATTGGGCACCCGCGTTCCATTGGTCACGGTGCTGTGCTTGGAAATGCCCCATTCCAACGACGTGCTGACATGGCACCGGGCGCACACCCCGGCGCTGGCCAGATCCTGCCGCTGCCCTTCCTGGGCCGGCAGCGCCATCGGCGTCAAGATGAGGAGTCCCCAGGTCAAATGCCAAATCTTCAGGCGCGCCATTGTTCCTCCAACCATTGATAATTCTCTGGCAGCCAGCCCGCCCCGGCCACAAGCGTCAGTTTCCTGGCCGCGTCCAGCGCGGCGTGTTCTTCCTGGCTCATCTGTTCGTAACGCGTCAGCGCCGCGTAATTGTCCTCCACGAACTGATCATCAAACATCCCCGCCACCGTGCAGCTCAAGAACGGACGCGAGTAAACGTAGCGCATCGCCGCCTGTGGCAGACTCTCATCCGGCAGTTGATTCAAGCTCTTGGACAGTTCCTCCACCACCTGCGGCAGGATCGCCCGGCTCCCCGGCGTCGAGTTGAACAGCATGAATCTCGAGTTGTCCGGGTTGGTGTCCGATTTAAACCGCGGGTCCAACTGCACCACCGACCCCGCCGCCAGCGGCTTTATCCCAATCAGCCCCACTTTCCCCTGCATGGCCGCGGGCAGCAGCCGGCTGTAGTCCGCCTTGGAGTGTATGAAATTGTACGGCAGCATCAGATAATCCAGCCCCTCCAGTTCTTCCAGCGCGCTCAGCATCGGACCTTCCAGGTGGCACGCGATCCCGATGGCCCGGATCTTCCCCGCCTCCTTGGCCCGCCGCACCACGTCCCATTGATCCAGAAGACTCTTCACGTCGAACGTCACCGACTCGCTGCGGATGCGGTAAAGATCAATGTGGCCCCCGTACAACTTCGCCAGCCGGTCAATGTTTGTCCCAATAAACTCCGGATTGTCGTAAGCCCCGGAGATCAGCAGCTTCTCGCGCTTGGCTTTCACCAGCTTCGCCAAAGGCTCCCATTGCCCCTCGTGCTCATACACGTCCAGGAGGGTCACCCCCAGATCAATCGCCTTGGAAATCTGGCGGTCGCGCCGCGCCTGGCCAGCCTCGCTTAAAATGTTCCTCAGGCCCCCCGGCAGCTTGTAGGCGTGATCGGTGTGCGATCCGAAGGCCAGCAGCGAAACGTTCAATCCCGTCTTCCCCAGCGGGCGGTACACCATGCCTCCACGCCGGAATTGACCCGGCACTTCCGTGGAAACCGCCCAAGCCTCGCGCGGGAGACACGCGGCGGCCAGGCTGGCGGCGGTGCATTGTAGAAACCGGCGGCGTGTCATGCAGAAATCAGTATTTTTGTTCATTTTCATAATCATTCTCCCTTATACCATTTCCCGCGCGTTCTGTCAATTTCAGTTGGCATTTCTGGCAGCCTCCTTTAACCCCTCAGGTAAGGCTTAAGATAATTGTTAAGCCCGTCGCGCACTCCCTTGTCGTCCAGGTGTGGCGCGCTGGGGCCGCCGCCGCCGCCGCCACCACCGCCGCCGCGTCCGCCGCGTCCGCCGCCTGCGCCGGGTTCCGGCGTGTAGTCAACGCCCGGGGTTGGCGGCGCATTGCGGCCTTTGACCGTCGGCTTGAAGACTCCGCGCACAATCAACACGCTTTCTCTGCCCGAGGTGCCAAGACTGTTGAAGGCCAGGATGCGTCCGAACATGTCGAAGGCCTCGCGGTGTTTATCCGCGTGCCACAGGTCAAACGCCGCGGCATAGACGTCCGCCAGCGCCACCGTTGGACAATGGCCGGAGAATCCTAGCTCCATTTCCGTGATCATCGTCCGCACTCCCTGGCCGGAGAAGACCTTCATCTCGTCGTTGGTCCGCCTGCGGATTTCCCCGATCCGCTGCAAGGCCCCGCCTCCGGCGCTGGCTTCGTCCTTCACATGCCGGGCCGTGCGAACCGTCTTATATATCTCCACCACCAAATCCACGCTCATCGTCCCCTGCGTTTGCACGAACAGCGGCAGTTCTGTCATCTTGCCCACCTGCTGGTAATAATCCAGCAGCGCCTTCTCATCAGTCACCCCGGGCGGCGGCAGCGATACGATGGCATCGGCCCCGTTCTGGGCGGCGTGCTTGGCGTACCGCTCGACCTCCTGCATGTCTCCGGTCTTTGATTGCACGCCGACCACCAGCGCCGTCGCCCCTCCCTTGCCGGCCGCCAGGATCGCTTCCGTGCCGCTCATCCGTTCCGGCTCGCTCAGCGTCGTCCAGCCGCTGGCAATCTGCGGCCACACGAATCCATGCACGCCCCCGCGATTGCAGAACCTTACCTCCTCCGCCAGCGATTCCACGTCCAGCTTGTCCTCCTCCGTGAATGGCGACGATCCGATCGGGAACAGTCCGCGTAATTGTTTCTTCCCGCCGCGCGGCATGGCGGCCGCCTGCGGGGTCGCCCCTGGCTGGCTGGCGCAACCGGCGCTGCTCAGCGCCAGGCCCAGCGCCCCCGTGCCCAGCAACTGCAAAAATTCCCGCCGCTTTAATTCCCCCGACGGTTCCTTCACTGCCGCTTGCGTGTTCATGGTCTCTCCTTTCGTTGCATGGATTCAAATGTGTTGGCGCGCGATGCGTCAACGGTCAATTCGCGCGAGCATCTTGTCCAGCGCGTCCCGGTCCAGCGGGCAGCCCAGGCCCGGCTCCGTTGGCGCCATCACGTAGCCCTCCTTGTTTATCCGCCACTGGTTCTTAAGATATTTCCGGTCCGTCAAGGTCTGCGGATACGGCATCTCAAACCAGTAGCAGTTGGGCATCGCCAGCTCTATCTGAAAATGCACCGCCAGATCGAACCCGTTGCCCCAGTTGTGCGGTGTGCAGGGCATCCCGAACGCTTGCGCCAGTTGCGCGATGCGGAACGACCCGCTGATCCCTCCCACGTTGTCGCTGATCAATCTCACTATATCCAACGCCCCGCGCCGGATGTACTCCGCAAATCCCTGGATCGAATACAGAAACTCTCCGATCTCCACCGGCACCCGGACTTTCTGCCGCAGTTCAATCAGACCCTCGATGTCCGTCGTCGGTATCGGATCCTCGAACGACACGTATCCGCATTCATCCAGCACCTGGCCCACCTTGATTGCCTCGAACACATTGTAGCGCTGCACCGGGTCGAACAGCAGCGTAAATTCGTCCCCCACCGCCTTGCGCACTGTTCTGATCTCCTCAATGTGGCCCACATAACCGGGGATCGGTCCGCCCGTCGGGTGCTGTCCTCCGCCCGGGTGGATCTTATACGCCCGCAAGCCCTCGCTTTGCGCCTGCAGCGCCTGCGGCGCGAAATCCTCTATCGTCGCCAAATGCAGCGAACTCCCGTACGCCAGCATCCGGTCTTTCGTCCCGCCGAGCAATTTATATATCGGCCGGTTCACCGCCTTGCCCAGGATGTCCCACAGGCAGACGTCAATGATCGCCGCATGATAATCGTTTTCGGGCGGTGGCGTGGCCCCCATCCGCATCCCGTTGGGGTACCCAAATCCGCCCACGAATCCAGAGGGGCTGGGCCCGCCCATGCTCGCGCCAAAACCACCCCGCCCGCCGCCGCCCCCCCCGCCGCCGCCTCGTCCGCTGCCACGCGGCCCGGGCGGGCCGCCCGTCCCGTTGCCCCAGCTCGCCGCCAGCGACGGCAGCAGGTCCAGCACATTCTTGCCCAGGCACACCGCCTTGGCATAATCCAGCCATCCCGTCCCCGCGACGCGGTTGCCCAGCGTGTAATTTCCCTCAACCCCATCCGCCGTCACAATCGAGACGATCTCCCCGCTCTCCCCGCTGTTGATCTTGCGGATGTTCACCCCCGTCATCGCATCCACCAGATTCGCCACATACACCTTCACCTCCTTGATCGTCAGGTCCGGCAGGTCGCTGGGCTTGCCGCCCACTGCCTGCGCGGCCGCCTGGATCGGATCGCTTATCAGCGACGCTCCGGCCATCGCGCCGAGCGCCGATGCGCCCAGAAAATGGCGGCGGGAAAATTCACGGTGTGACCCAAAACTTTCAGGTGCATTGATTCGGTTATTCATAGTGTTTGTATTGATAAAAAAAATCACCTCGGCAGCTTGCTGCATCGCGCGTTCATGCTTTTTCGATTAGGATGGCCACTCTTCTATGCCTCTGTCTGGCAGAAGTCAAGAGCCAAGAAGTCAGAAAGTTGGAAAAAAGCGCCGAAAAAGCAAAAATCACGTTGTCATCAGCCGACAATCCTCCTACTCTCCGGCCATCGCTTATGGATTGTTCAGGCCAACGCCCCTCGCCTTAACGCGCCAATTATGAACCCTCCCGACCCCTCTCCCGGCCCTCCTGCCCCTCCGGCGGCCTCCCCGCCGCTCAAGCCCACCGCCGCCCGCCACTGGGTGCCCGTCTTTGCCGCGACTCTGGCCGTCATCACCTACATTGACCGCGTCTGCATGTCCAAGGCCAAGGGCTCCGTCGCCCCGGACCTGGGTCTCAACGACGTGCAAATGGGCTATGTCTTTGCCGCCAGCACCGCGGCTTATGCGGTCTTCGGCGTTCTGGGCGGTTGGCTGGGGGACCTGGTTGGCCCTCGCAAAGTCCTCATCCGCATGGTCATCTTGTGGTCCTTCTTCACCGCCGCCACCGGCCGGGCTTGGAATCTGGCCTCCCTGATAATAGCGCAGTTCTTTTTCGGCGCGGCCGAAGCCGGCGTCTTTCCCACCTTGGCCAAGATGTTCACCAATTGGCTCCCGGCACGCGAGCAGAACCGCGCCGTCAGCGTCATGTGGTTGTCTTCCCGCTGGGGCGGCGCCATCACCCCGCTGCTCGTCGTCTGGATTATCTCCCTGGTCGGTTGGCGCTGGGCCTTCTCCGTCTTCGCCGCTCCCGGCATCCTCTGGGTCGTGATTTTCTGCTGGTGGTTCCGCGACCACCCGCGCGACCACCCGGCCGTCAACGCCGCCGAACTCCAACTCCTCAGTCAAACCCCGCCAAAGCCTGCCAGCCGCCCCAAAGTGCCCTGGTCCAAAATCCTCCGCTCCCGCGCCGTCTGGTTGCTCATTGTCCAATACTTCTGTTTCGGTTACGGCTGGTATTTTTACATCACCTGGCTGCCGACCTACGCCAAAGAGGCCCGCGGCCTTGACCTGCAAAAGGGCGCCTTGCTTTCCGGCATTCCCCTTTTCTTCGGCGGGTTCGCCTGCCTCCTGTCCGGCTGGCTGGCTGGATGGCTGGTGCGCCGGGGCTTTGCCCTCGTCTGCGTCCGCCGCGGCCTGGCCTTTGTCGGCTACGGGGGGGCTGCCCTCATGCTCCTCCTCTCTCCCCGCATCGCCGACCCCGTCTGGGCGATGCTGGCGATGGGCCTGGCCAGTTTCTCCCTCGATCTCACCTTGCCCCTCTGCTGGCGCACCGCCATTGATGTCGGCGGCAAATACGCCGGCACCGTCTCCGCCGCCATGAACACCGCCGGCCAAATCGGCGGCGCCGTCGGCCCGGTCGTCGTCGGCTACATCCTCAAATACATGAATCGCAACTGGACCCTCACCTTCGCCATCTCCGCCGCCATCTACCTCCTCGGCGGCCTCTGCTGGATTTGGATCGATCCCGTGACCCCCGTGGACAAAGCCGCGGAAGAATAAGCACCCGCTCGGAAAAACAAGAATTGCTTGCTTACCGCTGCGGCTTAAGCGTGGTCAACACGACGTCGTTTTCACGCAGGTCGAACTGCCGCTCAAACTTTCCGTCACGGCCGATCTTCACGGTGTAAGCTTCCGCGGGCGCGCCGCTGTTTTCGGATTTGATTTTGGCGACCTGGGCCTTGGTCAACTGCGCTGGCGAGCCTAAATCGCGATACGTGGCGTAGGCGTCGTTGACCCGGTAGCCGACTTTGTAAGTTTCCACCCTGTACGTTCCCTTGAGCAGGTTTGACAGGCTGAGTGTGATTCTGTTTTTTGGCTGCGCCGGCAAATCGCGTTTGTAAAAATCCTGGTTATGAACTCTCGGGCCGGGATGCGTGTTTGTGAAATCCCAAATCAACGCCTGCACACCGCCGCTATTGTCGGCGCAAATCCACGAGCACGGATCGCCGTTCTTCAATTCCGTCGGACCAAGCCGGTTCAAAAATTGATACGCGTAAAACGCCGGCTTGTTGATGTCCTCGTAGTTGATCAGGCCGAAGCCGCCGTGAAAGGCCTCCCAGCGCGGGCCGGCTTCCTCGAAAATGTCTGTGAACGTCCAGTAGGACATGGATTGCGCGGCATCCCCGCATTTTTTGAGCTTGTCCAGGATGTAAGCCGCGCTGTGGTAGCTGTCGTGAACCGGATCGGCCGGCGTGTAGGAGGCGCTCCATTCGGTGAAGTGCAACTGCAGCTTCGGCATGGCCGATTCGGCAATTTGCCTGCGCACTTGTTTTGCTTCGCCGAAAATGGAGTTTGGGTTTTGTGAAAGCACCGTACCCGTCTCGCCATGTTCGTCCAGATAACCGCTTTCCACGCCGTAAGTGTGTGTGGAAATGAAATCCACCAGCGCATGGTTCGTGTCGCAGAAATGAATGAACTCCGGCACCCAGCCGCAACCCGCCGTTGCCGGACCGCCCACTCTGTAATCGGCAGAAACGCTCTTGATGGCTTGCGCCGTCGCGGTGTAGAGATAGAAATACTGTTGTTGCGTGCCGGCCCAAAAAACGTCCAGGTTCGGCTCGTTCCAGACCTCGAAATACCACGTGCGCACCTCGGCGTCGCCGTACCGTGCCCGCAGGTGGACGACGAAGGCGCGAATCAAATTCGCCCATTTGTTCATATCTCGGGGCGGAGTCACGTTGCCGCGCCACCAGAAAATCGTCTTCGAACCGCTGGCCAGCCTGCCGGGCATGAAACCCAGTTCCACAAACGGCTTCATGCCAATGCTGTGAAGGAAATCATAAAGCTCGTCAATGTATTGCCAGTTGTATTCCGGGTTCCCTTGGCTGTCTTCCCGGTAAACGCCCATGTCGTCGCAGAACAAGCCGTGCATGCGAATGTATTGGAAGCCGCATTCGCGGTGTGCGTAAGCCAGTTGCCGCTGCCAGTCGGCGCGCAGACCTTCGTTGGCGCGGCCGGCGCCCACGCAGAACTTGAACATTGTGTCCAGCGGACCACTCGCTTGCCGCAAGTCAGCCGAGACAACCCTGGCCGTTTGGTTGGTGGCAGCGCCGGACAATTCAACGGGGGCTAGGAACGCCGCCAGGCCGGGGACAAGGCAAAGAAGACTGGCGGTGGCAGTTTTGTTTAACCCAATCATATTGGCGTCAAGTGTCGCCTCATGCGCGTCAAGTGTCAACGTCAAGCGTCAAGTATCAGTTCTCTTTTTAAACTGCTTGACAGGGACCGGGATTTTACCACGGGTGAGCGGTCCTGAAAGAATGAAATGCTTCTGCCACCCGGGTTTTGGAACCAACGCAGAGCTTATCCTGCCCATCCGCTGCGCATCGTCTTCTTGTTCCAATCTTCATCCTGTCAAATCTTGCCCCCCAACCCGGCCCTGGAACCAAAGCAAAGCCCATCATCCGTGCAAGTCCGTGCAAGTCCGTGCTCGTCCGTGCTCGTCCAATTCCGCCCCCCAGTTTTGGAATCCAGCGCTCAGTTCTCACTGTTTTTAAACTGCTTGACAGGGGCCGGCATTCTGGCAGAGTGCCTTCATGCCTCGACAGAGGTGCCGCCAATTCGCCGGTGCGAGCGCAAAGTGCGGCTGGCGCTGCCACTGCGGGCGGAAACGACGATGAGCTTGCAATGGATCGCCGAACCCCTGGGAATGGGAAGTTGGACCCGCGTTTCCAATTTGCTCGGCGCCACAAGAAAACAGGAGAGTTTAAACAGTGAGAACTGATACTTGCACACGCGGATTTCGAATTGCCTGCGTCACCGCCGGTTTGGTTAGTTTCGCGTGTTGGCTGTGCATCATCATCGCAGATGGAGGCCTATGGTGCCACAAGCCACAACAGCCAAGCCGTCGTTCCCCGTCCCGGTGATGCGTGCGATCTTGCTGCTTTGCATAGAGCGTTTCAACAAAAACTGTAGCTGCATGAGACAAACCAGCCCAAGGCGTCTTGGGGCGTGACGCTGGCCAGAGCCCGGCCGATGGCGGCAATTAAGTCGGCGGGGGTCCGTGCCTCCG
>JBEKOF010000029.1:0-29788 GCA_049522055.1 Verrucomicrobiota bacterium
CGACAAAAAGCCTTATGACGCCGAGTTGCACGCGCGCAACCAACAAAAGCACGGCTCCTGGATACTCACCTTGGCCAACAAGACCTCTGCCGCCACTGCCGGTGAATAACTCCGATGAAAACCCACTTTACAAACCAGAGAACAGCTTGGCGACGGGGAAACGAACAGCGTCAAGGGTGTCGGCATTATTTTCGCTGAACCTCAAAACGAGAGGCCAAGCCTTCCAAAGTCATGTTGCCTGTGATGGCGTCATGCGGAATAAGCAGGTAGCTCCATTGCTTCCCGCCGTGCTGCATGGCGTGCTCGGTTGCGTATTTGCACCATTCGCTGGCCGCAGCTTTTTTGGCTAAAACTTCTGGATTCTGTAATTGGTCAGCGCGTTTCGGCTCGCACAGGAAAAGCTGTTTCTTGGTTTCAACCACGAAGTCGGGTTCGTAGGCGGCGTCCTTGTTGTAATAGATCTGAAATTGCCCCCGTGCGGGTTTGAACCATTTCATCACTTCGCCGTCATCCTCCAGAATCATTGCGAAGCGCCGCTCGGTGTCCACGTCGAATCTCTGGCTGTCGTAGAGGCACTTGGCGAAGCCGCCGAACAGGTAGCGTCTGATATTCGTCGGGTCGGGCAACGTCATGCGGAACGGTTTGATTTCGTCCGTCGCACCGGCCGTATAGGCGTTGGGTTTGAGCAAGGAGAATCCCTTGCTGACCGTGGCCTTGTAGCCGGTGGCCTTTTCCCAGCGGTGCTCCGGCGACTGCATCTGCGAATGGATGAGCGGGGCAAGTTGCTGCTGGTGGTATTGCAGCACGTTTACGGCGTCCGCTTCGGACAGGTAGCTGCGGAGATGCTGCACCACTTGGCCGGTGAGGTCGTACAACAGGTCCGCGTGGTCATCGTAGCAAATGTCGTCGAAGTCAATCAGCGCCCGGACAAGGTAATCCTCTGGGCGGGCCTCTTTCATCTGGCCGGCAAGATTTTGCAGGAACTCCTGCTTGGCGGTCCGCAAGTGCTGGATGAGCAAATCGCGGCTGACGGGTTGCAAGTGGATGGACGAACAATCCACCTTGAACGAATTGAAGCCGCTGGTCACGTCTCCGGTCGGGACAACAACAATGCGTGGGATGTTAATAGTTTGGTCAATGACCAACCTGGTGGCCTTGGCCACCACCGCCGCGATGTCCGGCTTCTCGACAACCCCGGCCAACTCCGTTTGTGCCGGGGCTACATAAGCAGCGGCGACATCATGGAGAATGTCCGCTTGCACGTCTGCCTGTTGGAGGTAGCTCACCTGCGGCAGGGATTCGTGCTGCTGAATGACCTTGACCGCAATTTCGGCAATTTTGCGCTCCTGTTCCGTGGCGAACATGGGTTGCGCCGCTTTGCCAGGGGTGACGCCTGGTGGTGTGGGTGCGGGCGGCGTGAGCTTTGCCAGGAGCGTCGGCTGGGCAATGACGGTTCTGGTCGGCTGCAAATCCGTTGCGGGATCGAGGATGACTTGCGTGAGGCGCACGGGTGAGTCCGGCTTGTTCGCCTCGTCCACGATTTCCTGGAAACGGTCGTGCGCCACGATATTCAGCCTGTCCACCGCCGTTACGCCGGTACGGACCCCGTAGGGCAGGCGCAAACCGCGCCCGATGGATTGTTCAATAAGGATGCGGGCGTTCGCCGCGCGGAGTGGAACAATGGTGTAGAGATTATTCACGTCCCAGCCCTCCTTGAGCATATTGACGTGGATGACGATTTCCGTTGGCTCGCTAGGGTCTTCCACTTTGAGCAACCTTTCAATCATCGCTTCTTCCTGCGCTCCGGTCTGGCTGGAATCCACTTGGATAACGCGCTCTTTGTAGCGGCCTTCAAAAAACTTTTCGGACTGGATCAAATCGAGCAATTCCTTGGCGTGGGTGGTGTCGCGGGCGATGACCAGCACGAACGGCTTCACCTGCCGGCATTCGTTCTGCCGGGCGTAGGTTTCCAACTCGACCTTTGTTGCCTCATGCAGGCGGATGCCGTCCTGCAATTTCAATTCCTGCAACTGTGCCGGGGTGAATTGGCGCGGGTCAAAATTCTTCTGCGTGACGACCGCGGGTTCCTTGACAAAGCCGTCCGCCATTGCGCGGGCCAGCGGATAATCATAAACCACATTCTTGAACGGCGCCGCGCCCTTGGCGGCCTCGACAAACGGAGTGGCCGTCAATTCCAGCCCCATCAGTGGCTTCAACTCGTTGATCGCGCGAACACCGGCGGAGGCTCGGTAGCGGTGCGACTCGTCCATGAGCAACACCAAGTCCGGCAGACCGGCGAGATAATCGAAGTAACTCTGGCCGATGTACTCCGAAAGTTTCCTGATGCGGGGCATATTGCCGCCGCGCACTTCGGAATTGATTTTGGAGATGTTGAAAATATTGATGCGGACGCGGTAAATGTCGCCAAACAGGCTGCGCTTGTCGTAGGTGTCGCCCGTGATGAGTTCGGGCGCGTCCGTGGCGAATTCCGCGATGCCTTTGAAAACGTATTTCGGGGTGTTCGGGGTGAAATCCGTAATCAGCTTGTTGTAAATGGTCAGATTCGGCGCAAGCACGAAGAAATTGTTAATGCCCTTCGCCAGATGCAGGTAGGCGATGAACGCGCCCATGAGCCGGGTCTTGCCAACACCTGTCGCCAGCGCGAAACAAATCGAAGGGAATTCCCGCTCAAAATCCGTGACCTTGGGGAACTCGGATTGGATGACGGCGAGAGCGGCGGCAACGTCCGGCGTCTTGCTCGGCGGCACAACCTCCGTGATGCGGTCAAGAATTTCCAGCGATTCACGCTGCGGTGGCCGCAAGCTGAGGCGACCGGCAATGGCGTTGACGTGTGGGCTCATGGTTCGTCTTTCCCTTTCAGGTATCGCGCCAACGCCTTGTCGAAGTCCGAGATATAATCCACATCCTGTTTCACCCGGTATTTCTCGAATTCCCCATGCGCCTTCGCCACCGCCATTTCGTGCGAGATTTCCCCGGCGTGGCGAAGCACCTGCTGATCCGTATAGTTCAAAAACTTTTCGACCTGCTTCAACCAGTCCTTCATCGTCATCACCTGCCGGTTCAAAGCCCGCACCTCCGCGTAATCTATGAACATGCCCACCAGCCGGTTCAGTTTTGAAACTTCCACCTGGTTCAGGTAGTTCTTCGCTATGGTGACATCGCTCTTGAGAATCTTGCCCTGGGGCGAGTTCTTCCAAGTCGTCAGCCCCATGAACGGCTTGTCGCTGTCCGCCCGCTGGTAAATGATCTCGGCGGCGGTTTTGCCGGTGGTCGCAAAGTGAAGCTGGTTTTGCACCATCTTGTAAAACAACTGCGTTTCCTCGCTGTTGCCCCGGTAATCGCTGCTGCACTGCTCAAACACGTCCGCGATTTTCTGGTAAGCCCGCCGCTCGCTGGCCCGGATTTCCCGTATTCTCTCCAACAACTCGTCAAAATAATCCTTGCCGAATTGACGCCCATTCTTGAGCAGTTGATCGTTGAGGACAAACCCTTTGACGATGTATTCCCGCAAGGTGTTCGTCGCCCAAATCCGAAAATGCGTCGCCTTTACGGAATTGACCCGGTATCCCACGGCAATCACCGCGTCCAGATTGTAAAACTCGATTTCGCGTGAGATTTGGCGGCCACCCTCGATTTGAGCTATTTCCATTTTGGAAATAGTTGCCCCTGGCGTAAGTTCTCCGCTCGCGTAGATGTTTTTCAGGTGCTTGTTCACAGCCGGTATCTTTACGCCGAAAAGGTCGGCCATTGTCCGCTGCGTGAGCCAGAAATTATCGTGCGCAAAGAGGACATTCACCGTCACCTTCCCATCGGGGGTCTGGTAAAGCACGACCTGCGATTGATTTGAATCCTTTTTAGGCATGGTTACAAAAGTTGCTGCTGGCCCTTCGTCGGAGGCGCTTTGGGCAGGTTTTCGATTTTCAGGCTGTAATCGTCATGGCCCCATTCGCACTTGGCAAGCACGGCCTTCGGAATCTTTTTGAGTTCCAGATTCGGATAGTGTTCCGGCTTGCCGCGAAACGCGGCGCAACAAATCAGCAGTGAGCGGCCTGAGCCGACTTCATCATTCAACTGCGTCAATTGCTCGCGGGTCAAATGCTGTGTGGTGACATAAATGAAACCTTTTTCAGACGATTGGCCGTGCTGCCAATAAAGCGTGTCGCTCGGTGCGTAGGTGTAGCCCTCCAACTTGCAGACCGCCTCGGAGAGCATATCTGGATTAAATTCCTTGTTGATGATGAGGTTGCCCCACTTGTCCGTTTTCAATAATGACGGTGCGAGCCTGTAATAGCGGAACCCGCCGCCGCCTTTCCATTCTACTGCCTGGGTGACGCCGCCGGAATCGGAACCTTCAATGACTTTTTGGAGGCGCGGAATTATATGACTGTGACAAGTCTCTTCTAATTCAACCATGATCCATCGACGCCCCATTTTGTGCGCCGCCGCGCCGGTTGTGCCTGAACCGGCAAACGAATCGAGAACCCAATCACCTTGGTTGGTCGCGATTTCGATAATCCTTTTCATTAACCTTTCGGGCTTCGGCGTGCCGAAACTTACATCAGCGCCGAATAACGTATTTGCCTCGGTTTTCGATTCGCCAGTGTGTCCAACGTCCTCATGTGGCCACCAAGTCCACGGAACTAGACCCTTTGCTTTATCCAAAAACTCCTTCCTTCGTGGCACTCCGTTTCCATCGCGTCCAAAGTAAACACGATCATTTGCAGCCAGTTTCTTATACTCCGGCTCAATCACCTTCCAACAATTGCCCGGCGGCGGCGAATGTCGGCGACCGCTTGGAGCGACAATTTCATACATCTGATTGGGACGAAAGCCTTGCGCGAGTAGCGACACGGACTGCCATGATCCACGCGGGTCGTTGTCGGGGTTGCTGTATTGTTTAGTTTGCTTTTCTTGCAGTGGTATCAAATTGCGGCACTGTTTGAATTTTTCGGGGGACTTAGCGTAAACAATGATGTATTCGTGAGTATCGCCAATCGCTTCGCGGTTCTCACGCGAATATCGTTTCTGCCACACGTTCGTCGCGATAAAATTTTCGCGTCCACACACTTCGTCCATAAGCACCTTGAGATACGCCATTTCTCGGTCGTCAATTGAAATCCAAAACGAGCCGGTCTGCGAATCCAAAAGACGCCAAAGAATTTCAACACGTTCGCGCATTAAACTGAGCCAGAGCGAATGCTCAACCCCGTCATCGTAGTGCTCGAACGCGCTGCCGGTATTGTAAGGTGGGTCAATATAAATACATTTGATTTTGCCAGTGAATTCCTGTTCCAGCGCCTTTAGGGCGAGCAAATTGTCGCCGAAAATCAATTTGTTATCGAAAATGTCGCCATCCGTAACACGATGCGCTGCGTGGTATGATTTGGACGGGTCTTCCAGCAAAATGCGCGGCTCCAGCTCGGGCCGGTTCTCCTTCCCAATCCACGTCAATTCGAGTTTTTGGTTGGCCGTCATCATAAATTATCCACCATCTTGTCCTTTTGCTACTTGTTTGTGTCAGAGCTCCTGGTTTGACGGCGTAAATTTTCTACCGCCGCCCTAATGGCAGCCTCATTTGAAGAACGCTCAGACCATTCCCGCCAAAAGTTCTTCGTCAGGCTCAATGGCTTCGCCTTCGGTTTGTCGAGTTTGATGCGAGAAGGCAAAAGGACGGAGTCTCCCAGGACGATTGCCTCGCCGATGTCTAGTAGAGGGAGAATATCAGCAATCCCAGCCATGCTGTCCGGCATGACGGATTTCACCGCTGACTGGTCTTGTTCATTTGTCAAACGTAGGGCAATAAAATTGTTACATTGACTGAGAATTGTTTTGCTAACGTCGGATGGCCGTTGACTTACGACAAGGAGGGCAAAACCATATTTTCTACCCTCCTTCGCAATGCGCTCGAAAGTGTCCAATGCCCGTTTCGCGGCTGCGTCAGCGTCAGTCCTCACTGGCAAATACAGATGCGCTTCGTCACATACGAGACATACGGGCGTACGAGAACCAGCTTGCATCCAGAATTGAACGTCATACAGGACGCGGGCAAACACGCTGACAACCGTGGGAAGAACGTCAGAGGGAACCTCAGAAAAGTCAATAACTTTGATGCCAGATGTGCCAGTATCTTTCGTGGACAGAAAGCGCACCGCCAAATCTTGCAGCCACATATATTCATTTGCTCCGGTGGGGGGTTGGAAGAGGAATCCATAGCGGCGATCCGCGATTTTTGCCTCCAGCCTGCTGATGAATCTGGTAAGTTTTCCGTGCCAAGGTCCTTGCTTATCGCGTCCAGAGCTTCCAGCAACCATTGCTTGATCGTCACTATGCAGAGCGGCAACCAGGGAAGGCAGGTCGTATGGAATAGGAGAATCCACGGTGAATGAGGCAAGAATGTCGGCGCGCTTTGCCTTTTCGAGGAACACACGCTTGCTTTCAAGCACCAAGCTGGTGAATCGCATTGCCTGGTTCGGCGCGTTATCGTCGCTGCGGTCAAGAAGCATCGAGAGCGTTTCTTCTCTGTTCAGAATCCAGTATGGAAGAAAAAGGCTTTCAGGTTTTGCATTGGTGAGGTCCGCCGGACCGGCAATTCTAAAGTAATCCGCATAGCCGTCCTGCTGGCCTTTTGCAATAGAGGCATACTCTCCGTGCAGGTCCAGCAAAACGATGTTCGGGTGGCTGAGGGTGTTCGCTCGCTCGAGAATGGACGCAACAGTGTAACTCTTTCCACTGCCGGTGCTACCAAGAATTGCGGCGTGCCGCTGAAAAAACCTGTCACCGTCTGCCACTGCTTGAGCGGTCGCATCAAGAGCGAAATACCCAAGGCAGAGAGCTTTCTCGCTTGGAACGTCCTGGGATAGCACCCCCATGAAGGCTGTGAGATTCGATCCCTGGATCAGATGGCAAGGTTGGTCTATCTGCGGGCAAGAATCTGCACCACGCTTAAAGGTAGGTCCGGCTGCACCTTCTTTGGAGCGATACGTCCCGACAAGGACGGCCCGGATAGTATCCTGCAACTCCTCTCTCTTGGGATCGGTGTCGTCATCGTCCGTTTCGCTGGGGTCAACGACATCGGCAGGCAGGCGCGTGATCCGCTCGACTATCGAAATGAGAAACTGATGGCCCGTCGCGCCTTGGACTGCGATGAGGTTTCCAACCATGACCTTTTTCAGCAACTCGTGGTCGCGGACGTCGATAAACACACGCATCGTATCCACTGACATGACTCGTCCAATGGGTTCGGCCGCATCAAAAGACATTATTGCAGTAGGCATATTATATTACTCCTTTGTTGAAACTATCCAGATTCCAGAGACATTCGTTCACAACGAGTTCCTGTCCGCCTGACGTAACAATGCGAGTGCGAAGATCGGTGTCTGAAACGGCACTCAACGCTTTAACATCAACTCCTGGACTATTCTGTATTACTTTCATGGCATTGGCAGAAAGGCATTTGGTGACAATTACGCTGGGCTTGGTAAGGCGAAAACCAGGACAAAGATATTGTTCCAAGTGGTCATCATTAAACCCGTAACCGATGAACATCAACCTTGTAGAAGTCGTCGCAGCGCGGTTTCCAGCAGTGCGTTGGTCGTCAAAAGCCCATCGGAAGCTTTCCCGGTATTTACTGGCACCAGGAGTAATAATGATAGGAATTCTGTCAATCGCTACGGGACATCTGACGACCTTCTCATCAACGTCATACCAGTCTAAACTACCATGGGGCTTATGCACGCATAAGCATGGGCAAGGACGGAAGGAAGAAGTTTTGCCGCTAATGTATGATTCTCGATGTGCGTCTGCGGAACGCTTTGGGTCGGTTCGGCCATGCAAATAACCAAAAAACCGAGAGTCCACACCGATTTGCGCGGCTTCGGTAGCAAACTCGACAAGACGGTCATAGTTTGGGGTGATAAGGTGGAATTTCGGCCCGGCCTTGAATAGGTGCTTGACGAAAACTGTGAAGGGAAGGCTCTTCTTTTCATTGAGGACGCGCTCGAACACTTCACGCTCTTTGGTTGAGATTAGGGTTGCTGTTGTTGCGACGATGGTATCCACTGTCGTTGCGTTCAAAGTAACTTTCCCCATAGCCGCCTCAAGGTTGTCGCCCGCGTCTAAAGCTGCCACGACTTGTTGCCAGCCCGGATCGGGGCATGTGGCAATTTTCGCAGGAATCTCGGCTTTCAGATGTTCCGCGAGAGTAGCCATTCCTGGAATCCCTTCTGCAATAGACAATCCGGTACCCACAATGAGGAGCAAACCTTCTTGAAGATGGTCCTGAATTTGTCGTTTTACGTCTGACAGTTCCAATGGCATGGGTTTTGAATTCAGGTTTTACGTGTCGTTCAACAGTTTGTTAGTTGGGGCCTGTAGTGCATTTAAGTCCAACCCTTTGATCTCTTGAATTGTCTTACCTGCGATGCCCTGAAGGTCGCCATACATGCCAACTGTTGATTGCATGACTCGCTCAATCTGTTCTTCGCGTTTTGCCCATTGTTTTAAGATGGCCTTTTTCTCCTTGTCCAAGTCTTCCTTCATTGAACTGAACGCCTCAACGATGGCTTGAACACGCTGGCGGAATCGTGGGCCGGTGAGGTATTGATAGAGTAATTCCGCTTTTGTCTGCTGGCCTTCGGATGCCTGGCGCGCTGTTGCAATTTCCATAAGGGACTGGCGCATGGCGACGGCAACGGGGAGTGCCGCCTGTGGCTGCGCAATCCACACGCCTTCGACGAAATCGAATGTTTGAATACCTTTGGGAAGCACCTGGCTGATGATGATGGCGACTTCCGCCTTCGCCGTCCGTTGGTCATCCCGGAGTTTTGCCAGCCAGCCATCACTCCAATTCTTGGTTCGTTTGGATTCCCATAGAATTGTGCCGCTTGCCTGACCAAGCGGGCTGATGACGCGCTGCAACACGTCGCCGCCGTGCTCGCCCTTTGGGACAGGCTCAATTGTGTCATGCGGGAATTTCGATCTCAGGAGTGTCTCGAGTTGAAGTTCCTGGACTTCGCCTTGAAGCTGTTGCGATCCTTGCTCGGCCCGGCGCTTCAAATCTTCGATTTGCTTCTGCATCGCGGCAATCGTTTGTTCCTTTTCGGAAACCTTGAGCTTCGATTCGTCCTCGGCCTCCTTCCGCGCCTGCTGGCGGGTGGCGTTCAAACCTGCCTGGATGCGTTTTTCCACCGTCAGGTCAAGTTCGCGCTTGGCATCGTCAAGCTCGCGCTTTTGTTTAAGCAAATCGGCCTGAGTTTTTTGGGCTTCGGAGAGCTTTTCGTCCTTCTGCTTTAGAATTGCCTGTAGATCGGCAACCTCTTGGGTTCTCTGGTTGAGGTCGTTGGCGAGTGCGAGTTTGGCTTTCCTGGCTTCATCGGCGGCGATCTTCCCGCGTTCCTGCTGCACCCGCTCATTCACCTGGGTTTCGAGCGAGCTTTTGGCTTTGGACAGTGCCTCTTCGCGGTCACGAATGGATTTTTCACGCCCGGCCATTTCGAGGTCCTTTTGGGCCAGCCGCTGTTCATAATCGCGGCGTGTGGATTCAACGAGTGGGGCCGCCAGCGATTCCGTCAGCTTGATCTCATTTTTGCACTTCGGGCAAATGATAGTCGGTTCGGCCATTAGTGGGCATTGTATGGGCAATCCGCCGTTCATTCAACCTCCCGCGACTGATTTCTTTCAGCCGCGGAGCGTCCGGCGCGGCACAGGGAGTGGTGCGGTTTTGCAGTCCCTGTGCCACGCTGGCGCGCAGCTGAACAATGCTGCTGGCCCCGGTCGGGACGCGGGGTCGCGCTGTTCCGACTTCTGACGACCGGGTGAGACGGGGGCCGTCGCCTGGTGGCTGACGGGCAGGCGTAAGGCCAGAGGTTTGCCCGGAGCGGCAGAGGTCGACTGATTTTTGGGGTGTTGTGAGGGCGGAAGTTTCGGCAAGGACCACAGAGCCTGTCTGAAAATTCAAAGGGGTCCTGTTTTCGTGGAAAAGCCGGTCTGACAAGGCGCGAGCAGCGAGCGTACCCGCAGTGGTCTTTGAGGGATGAGCAACGCCGCCAGAGCGGATTTTACGCGAGAACCCTCCGGGCGGCGCGTCTTTTGCCTGTGGCCTTCGTTGGCTCGGCCCTTACAGCCCGCGTTGGGGATGCGCGGGCCTTGCCGCCTAGGCCACAGCCAAAATCCCCTGCCGCAGGACCCGCTTTCAATTTTCAGACAGGCTCTTATGCGCGGCCTGCCGGCTGATGGGACTTGGCGAAAGCTTGCGCGCTCATGGCGGCGGGCCTGCCTGCCGGCAGGCACACGACTATGCTCGCCATACATAGACCACGAAGATGATAATAATGATAATGATGGTGATGCGGCCATACCAGGATGCGAGCCGGTTCAGAAATTCCGCGCGGTCGTGTTCCTGTTTCAGCTTGGTCTCGGCTGCGATCAACGTGGCAAAGGTTGCGTTGCGTTGGCATTCATCAAGACGGATGCGTTCGTCCAATCTGACACGACCGCCCAAAGGAGTGGTGCGGTTCTACAACCAGCGGGGGACAGCGGAGCAGTGGATCAAGGAAGGGAAGAATGCGGTCAAATGGACACGGCTTTCGTGTCACGATTTTGTGGACAACCAAGTGCGGCTGCAACTCTTCGTGCTGGCCTACAACTTGGGCAACTTTCTGCGGCAGTCGGTGCTGCCCCGTTGAGTGCGCCACTGGACGTTGACGACGCTGCGGGAGAAGCTGATCAAAATTGGGGCGAAGGTGGTGCGGCATTCCCGACAGGTGGTCTTCCAGATGGCGGAGGTGTCGGTGCCGAGAGCACTGTTCCGAACCATTCTTGAGGCAATAGACCGCCTGAGACTGCCCACCGTGGCCAGTGGATGAAGGAAAAACGACTGAAAACATCAGTCAGCACAGGAAAAGTGTCGCTGCATCCGGCTCAAGCGGCTGGTTGGAACGTAAACGTCCGTGCCGAACATGGCTACGGCTCGGAAAAACCCGGTTTTGTCGTCGCAAAATGGCTTGTAAAAAAAAGGGATGAGAGGATCATCGCGAAAACGACCGGAGAAACTCGATTTGCACCATGAACACCAACTCAAATGGGAAATCCCGGCTGATGCCGCTCCCCCGTCGGCGTCGATCCGCTTTGGAACGTGAGGCGGCTTAACATGCGTTTTATTGCTTTCATTATCGGGGTCGTGGTCATCATCTTTGGGCTGGTCATGTTCATCCGCGCCGGCGTCTCTGAGCGAGAGTTGGCCGCCAAATTACAGAGTATCCAGGAAGGGAAGATCCAGCCTGAGAGTCTCACAGTCGTCAGGAAGTATGTCAGTGCCAGCCTGAGTTCCAGGGGCCCTGGCAGAGGTTTCCCGCATGTTGTGCTGAAGAGCAGGGAGACCCCCAAAATAAACTTGAGCACGACTCGTGAATTCTACGACTCCGTCAATACGAACAGCCCGGTGAAGGGGTACCATTTTCCGGACGGCTATTTTGTTCCGGAAAGCATTGGACCAGGGCCAGGTGTTGCCAAGTGGGGTTTTTTGGGGGTCGGTCTGGTGGTGGGAGGAGGCTTTTTAGCGCTCGGTTTGACATCTGGCAAGGCGGGGCCGGGGGAGGGAGATTCATATCCCAGGAATCCAAGCCTCCGGGATGTGCTGACGGTGGCGCGCAACCGGAGAAGGAGAGAATGAGCGCGCCGTCTCCCACGATGGCAAGCAGGCGGAAAAGCGAAAGCGGACTGGAAAAAGACTTGCAACTCCGTGGAGCAGAAAGAGAATCACGAAAACGGCAAAAAGCAGTTCATTTACCCCATGAACATTAAATCAAATGGGAAATCGCTGTTCAAAGGTGGTTGGGGGTCCGTGCTGCCGCAGGGCGGCATCGCAGGCGGGAACATCGAAGCGCAATAGACGGCGGATTTTGATCGCCACGAGCAAGCCTGCGCTCATCCAGTTGTTAATGGTACGTTCGCTGACGGCGTAGCGCTGGGCCAGCGTTTTCTTGTCGGCGAAACGCCGCTCCGTCTGGTTGTTTTCAGTTGTTTCCATAAGGGTCCTTCTGATTCTTGAATTGGAGCAAACGGCGGTCGCAATCGCCGACATCGAAGATCATCGCGAACGTCCGGCACTGTGGACCACACGCGGTTAAAAAACAAACGCGGCGCCCCCGACGTCAGAACCCTCGGCCATAATCTCTGAGTGAGCCGGCGGGCATGATCCGGGCCCAGACCTCCATTGATGTAAATCAGCGATTCCACCGGAACGAAAAGGTGGGAGCGATGGAGATCGATGCCCGCCGCCGCGGGAAGCTTTCCGTCCGCCCGGCTGGCGGCATGGGCCAGGGCGGTAAACACGAAGGCGCGTGAGAAATCCGTGCCGCCGGTGATGATGGTCAGACCCGCCTTCTGATCCAGCAACTCCAGCAATTTGGCTGCTTTTCCAGGGGCGTGGGCCAGGCGCGGGTTATCCAAAGTCGGGTAAGCCCGGCAGTGGGCCTCGATGAAAGACTGGCGTTCTGCCGGCGGCAGGCGCTCCAACAGGCATAAAAAGCCGAGCACCTGCGGGTGGTGAAAGATGTCGAACCAGTTGTAAGTGGTGCTTTTGGACCGGCCGAGCATTTTGGCCAATCGCTCGAAGCTCATCGGGCGCCGGTGCTCCGCGGCAAGCCTGGAGCGCAAATCGCCGAAGATGTCGCGGGCCGAAAACGGATACCCCGGAGCGGTCATAAATCCGTCGTCGAGAAGTTCTGTTTTCCGCGTTTGCTTGTTCATGCCTTTTGGTTTGCCAGCAAACTCGCGGCGGCGGCCTTTGTTCAGGCCAGCATTCCCCTTTTCGCGAAACCAACTCGGGGGTGTCCCTTGGCGCAGAAAAAGCGTCCAGCGGATTGGAAATCTCTTCCCTTCGACAGCCCCAGCAAGCCCGACCTCGGCACCCGTGCGCTGGATCGTAAAAATAGGGTTAATTTATGCCAAGAAATGGAGAGGCAGAGAACTGGGTTTCGTTCAAAATTTTGGGTTGCCCTACGGAAGGGTGTGCATGATCTTTTAAGTCGTTGTTTTGGCGTGGGGAAATGAGCGCGGCAGTCGGAATTTAAGATGAAATTAGACTTTCAGGCCGGTCGATTCGATAAGGCTGAGGTTTCAAAGCTGGCGCACGGGCTGTATCCGCAAGGGGCGTTTGCGTGGCAGGCGCGGCGTTGGAACTGCCCGGCTGACAACTACTTGAAAAGGTTTCCGCGAGGCAGGCCATGTGCTGGCGCGTGCGGAATTAAAGAGTTTTGGCGGACTTTTATCCCCATTTACGCCATGTCGGATAATTGGAAGAACCCGCTGGCGTCACCGGTCAGCGTGACACAGAGGTCCAAAGCTGCAGAATACACTGCAAGACTTCCTGGCCTGCACCGTATTGATATTGACCAATGAACACAAAACAGCCCGGCCCGAGCAAATGAATGAGGAGCGAACTCGCATGAAGGAACATCTGAAATATTGAATGCAGCAAGCGATGCAGGAAGGAAGAACTCCATGAAACTCACAATTGTTTTTTTAATCGCAGCCATAACATTCTACACGTTATCAGGGCGGGAGTGTCAAGCCCAAACTCCACCCTGCGGTGCGACCTCATTTTACCTCTACGGAAACTACCAAAATCAGGAAGTGCTTCTGCATTTCATAGGGATCAACGGCAGTGCGTACAGCGGAAATCCACTCGCATATCTCTACACCGCTTTGAATTTTCCTGAAAATGCACCTGTTGGCGCGGTGGTTGAACAAGTTGTCTCCGCAAACGGGGTGCCCCAGGACGGCCCAGGCACTTTTCTTGCGTCAAATTCAGCCGAGTTCACAAATGTTCTTTACGAGGCTTTAATATGGGCCGCGATGGATTATTGGTATTTCCAATTTGGGGGACAATCCGCAATGAGTTCTGACCAAAACAATTTTCAACAAGTCTATCAAAATGAGTGGAAACAAGAATTGGGGATCGATCTCACATATCTGGTTGATGTTAACAATGTTATTCAAACGATTGCTGATGACCTAGCCACGGCGCTCGAAGATCCGGTTGCTGCTGAACAGATCAACAGTCTAATATCTCTGTTTCCAGATATCGTTAGTGGTATCCAAACATTGCAGGCATCTACGGCTCCCGGCATCCTCGCCGTCCTAGAGCAATATAATATTGTAACTCGTCAGAATTACACAAGCGCTGAATTGATTGCCGGTCTGGCCAATCTCGATCCAAGCAACCTTCCCCTATTCGAGGCTTCTCTTTATGCGGCGGCTTATCCTGGTGATAATTTACATCCCAGCGCGCAGCAATACCTCACTGATTTCTTTCAGAACTTTGGAACCGGGTTAGCAATAAGAGGAGCTACTGCCACGGGTTTAGGGGCATACGATGTTTACCAGGCTTATGCCACTTCTGATCTCACCGCCAGCTCCACGCAAGCAGCGGTTTCTGATGCTGGCACATTTTTACAAGATGGAATCACTGCCTTGGCAGCTGGCGCGGCGACAGCGACTATAATCCAGAATTATCTGTTACCACAATCGGATGTTCTGCAAGATATGGTGTTTCTCCAGAACTCCCTTGACCAAGACCTTTTCCCTGAACTCACTACGGTAAGCGGTGAAATGACGGGCAACAATGGATTTGCAAACCTCGACAATGGACCTGCGCTTGCGGCAGACATTGAGGTAATAAGCTCATTTGAAAGTATATGGTGTGGCTTAGGCGCCCAGGAGGAAAACAATGAGGTCATTCAATCACAATTGCAGCAGTATCTCGCATTGGGGCCAGCGTTTGGCGGCCGCGCGGCGAATTTCTATAATATGTTGGTTGCAGCTCATTCAATGTCGCAAACCGTTGCCAACGAATCTGCAGGGATTCCAACCCCGGTGGTCACCGGGTTAAGTCAATCCAGTGGCGTGCTCGGTGACCAAATCACCATTACCGGTAGTGGGTTCTGCAATGCTGTGGCTGTTTACTTCGGCAATGCTCCCGCCTCACCGGTTACAGAAATCCCCATCACATCGACGCAAATTGTGGTGGGCGTGCCCGCGGGGACAGGTACAGTAGATGTTCGCGTTGTTGGCGCATGTGGAACGAGTCAGATAAACGCCAGCGACGAATTCTTTTATGGAACAATACCTCCTGGTCCTGCAACGACCGTCATTTCGTTAAGCGGAAATCTGGCGTTCGCCAATGAGGATGTTAGCACAACCGCAACCAACACTTTTACGATAATCAATGGTGGCAGTACACTGTTGACTGTGACTAACATCAGTGTCCCTGCCGGGTTTTTGGGCAATTTCTCGGGAACGATTCCGGTTGGCGGCTCAACAAATGTCGCTGTTACATTTGCGCCGACCGCCACGACGACCTATGGCGGGCTCGTAACCGTGAACAGCGACGCAACCAGTGGAACGGACATTATCGATGCTTCAGGAACAGGTATTATTGCCGCTGGTTTTACCTTCGGGCCACTTTTGGTTAGTTCCATAGGCAGCAGTTCCGCCAACATCACCTTTTGGATTTACCCTAACGGTGTTGGCTGCGGCAACATTGCGGTATATGGAGGGCCCGTTGGTGGCTATACCAATGAGAATTTATTGGGCGAGCTCTTCAGCACGACAGATGGTGAGACCGGTCCGATTTATTTTGGCCCGGCCACCGCGTCGCCTCTTAGTTCTGCCACGCCGTACGTAATCTGGGCACAGGCAGGAGAGGGCTACGATACAGTCACTACACAGCCAGTTTATTTCACAACTTTGCCCGCTGGAAGTCTGCCAGCGATCCAAGCAGAAAATTTTAGCCCCGTGACTCCAAGCAGTGGTCAATTCGCTGCAACCGTCGTCCCCAATGCTCAACCAACCGTTGCTTGGTTCGATTACACCATCGGTTCGGCCGTTTACAGTTCGCCAACGATAAACATTTCTGCGGACGACGCCCAACTGGTTATCGGTCCATGGATCGCCAGCAATTGTCCTCCCGCGACAACCATTTCCTGGCAGGTAGTGGCGTCGAATTTATGGGGTTTAACACTGTCACCGACGCAAAGCTTTCAAACGTTGCCGTTGCCCCCAAGTATTGTGAGCCTTACGATAACGAATATCACGTCATCATCAGCATCAATTAACGCCTTGTTAAATCCGAATGGCGGGGATGCGGTTTTCTCAGTGTTTGTAACCAATACCGTAACCGAATCCGTTTCAAACACACCTTTCGCAGACATCGGCGATGGAAGCTCGCCTACGAATTTTATGGTACAGCTCATAGGTCTATCGCCATCAAACGCTTATATTGGCTGTTTCGTCACCACGAATTCTGGGGGGAGCAACTTCGCAACATTTCAATTCACCAGTCTTCCAATACAGTACGCCGTCAGTGCCTCAGCGGGCAACGGTGGCAGCGTCTTTCCCACTAATATTACAGTGATCGCTGGAAGGAGCGTGGCCTTTACGGCCGCGACTAACATCAACTACAACGTCCAGCAATGGCTATTGAACGGAACACCCGAACAAGCAGGCGGCAACGCCTTCACGCTGTCCGACATTCAAACGAATTACAATGTCGGCGTCACCTTTGCGTACGCGCCGACGTTTTATGGCGTGAGCGGCTCGGCGAGCAACGGTGGCAGCATTTACCCGACCAACGTCAGTGTCCTTGCAGGCTCTAACGTGACGTTCACGGCCAGTCCGATTCAAGGCTATGGTGTGAGCCAATGGCTGACCAACGGTATCGTGGCCCAGGTTGGCGGCGTGAATTTCACATTAAGCAACGTCCTCGCAGCCACGAGTGTACAAGTCACGTTTGGTGTTCTGCCTGGCGGCATTATTGCCTTGAGCGGCGACCTGGCGTTTGGCGGAATAGTGCCCGGCGAACCACTCCAAAACCTGCTGGATATTTCCAACAATGGCAATGAGAAGCTCACAGTCAGTAATATTATTTATCCAAATGGTGTCTTCAGTGGAGAATGGGCGGGTACCATCGCGCCTGGGGGTTTTCAATATGTGTTGGTCACCTTCCTGCCAATCAATCCCGGCAGGTACGGGGGAGACGTCGTTGTGGTGTCGGATGCGGTGATTGGCACTAACAGCATCCCCGTATCCGGCATCGGACTCTCGACCAACCCGCCACCCGTTCTTAATGCCGCATTGCAAAGCGGAAATATCGTCCTCATTTGGACCACAAATGCCTCCAGCTACGCGCTGGAATTCACGACGAATCTTGGCCAGATGGCATCGTGGCAGTCGGTGACTAACATGCCAACCATCGACGGCGGCCAAAACGTCGTGACCAACCCAATTTCCAGTCAAAGCGGATTTTTCCGGCTCCAACAATAATCAACTAAAAATCAAAAGTTTAAATTATGAAAACAAAAATCAGTTCGTGTTTGTTCCTCATGATCGCAACGGCCATGGTCCAGGCTCAATCCTCTGGAACGGCATTCACGTATCAGGGACAATTGAATGCCAGCGGTTCTCCTGCCAACGGCAGTTATGTCTTCTTTTTTAGCCTTTACACAAACGGCGCGATAGGCAACGAGATCGCCAATGGATCGCCTGTTACAATACCAGTAACAAACGGCTTGTTCGTTGCTTCAATTGATTTTGGGAATGTATTCACTAATGGCACGACCTACTGGCTGGGAATGTCAGTAGCCACCAACATCACTGGCCCATACGTGCCACTAAGCCCTCGCCAAGCGCTGACACCGACGCCGTATGCAATTTTCGCAAATAGCGCGAGTAATCTAACGGGCACAGTGCCAACCGAGCAGTTGACCGGCACAATCTCTACTAGCCAACTGACAGGTAACTTTCCAGCAAGCCAGTTGAGCGGCACGGTCAGCAACACCCAGTTAGCCAACAGTTCTATCACTGTCAACCCTGGAAGTGGTCTAAGCGGCGGAGGTCCAGTGCCTTTAGGCAGTTCAACGACGTTGAGCAATGCCGGTGTTCTATCGGTGACGGGCGATGCAAACATTACTGCCAGCACGGTTGCTGGTGCAGTGACGTTGAGCGACAATTCAACCAGCACCTCCTCAGGGAACACCATGGTTAGTCGCGACGCTACCGCAAGTTTTTCTGCCAACAACATTACGGTTTATGGCACTTTGGCCTTTCCAGACGGTGCTTCTATTACCGCTGGCGGCAGCAGGTTTGTGTATACCGGAAACGGCAATCTTGAGCTCGGCAACCAGGGAAGCAGCGGCGATAGCGGGGTCATTCGCATCGGCACACAGGGATCGCAAACCGCCACCTACATTGCCGGCATTTCCGGGGTAACGATTTCGCCGTCGGGGGGTGCAGTCTATGTCAACGGTAACGGGCAACTGGGCACGGTAAATTCGTCCCGGCGGTTCAAGGAAGCCATCGAGGACATGGCCAACCAGAGTGACATACTCTTGTCTCTGCGCCCGGTGGCCTTCCATTACAAGCCGGACCTTGATCCCCAGCTCACGCCACAGTATGGATTGATCGCCGAAGAAGTGGAGAAGGTGGCGCCGCAGTTGGTGGTACGCGACGACAAGGGCGAGGTTCTCTCGGTGCGCTATGAGCAGATCAACGCGATGCTCCTGAATGAATTTCTCAAGGAACACAAAACCGTCGAAACGCAGAACACTGAGATTCAGGGCTTGAGACAGAGCGTCGCGGAGTTAAAAGCGATGGTCGAAAAACTTTCCGGCAAGTAGGAGGCCAACATGAAAACGAGCCAATGGTCGTACATTGTCTGTGCTGTCTTGTTCACCTGGAACGCGGCGGGGCAGAATTATTCGATTGGCTGGTATAAAATCGCCGGGGGCGGCGGCACCAGCATGGGCACGAACGGCGGCACCGTTTATTCCATCAGCGGCACCATGGGCCAGCCGGATGCCAGCACTGCGATGACCGGCGGAAATTATTCGCTCACCGGCGGGTTTTGGAGTTTGGTTTCCGTGGTGGGGCCGTTATTGACCATCAGCCATTCAGGCAACAGCGTCATTGTATCCTGGCCGGCCACGGCAGGCTATACCTTGCAGCAAAACAATAATCTTGCTGTATCGGCAGGATGGGCAACCACTGGTTATCCCGTCACCACCAACGCCAATGGCACGAGCAGCATCACCATCACGCCGCCCGCGGGCAATTTGTTTTTCCGTCTGGCCAATCCATGAAGCGTCGTGGGATCAATCATTCCCGTAAGTTCAGGACATGCCCAAAATCATTCTTGGCCAGGACGAGCAGGTGCTGGCCCAACCGCCAGAAAAGACGAGTAGCGCGGGTGCAGCCGCTGCTCTGCTCGGCTGCCGGGCCGGCTCGTATTGCGGCGGCTCAAATGGCCCGCTGGGCAAAGTTCAAAGGCAAGAGGATTGAGACATCAGGGAAAAGGCCCAATCGGAAAATGAATGCCGCAGCACGGGCACAGAAGGCGGCGGCGGCCAGGGCCAGATGCAAAAAGGCAAAAGCGACCGGGAAAAACTCACTTTGCACGGCGCCGGGTTGGACTGAGTTGTCCAGTTTCTGGTCCTGAATTCACTTGGATCGTGATCGGTGCGCGCCCAGCACGTTCAGAATGGCGGGGCCTGCCTTACCACGCACACAAAAGGGTGGCTGCCGTCGCAAGGGCCAAGGACAGCCCGCAGGTTCAGAACTTCCTCACTTGATGTCCGGCGGCGTCGCGCCAGGAATGTGAAATCAATGGCAAGAAACTTCCCGTAGCTCACCAGCCGGCTCGGCATTCGACCGTCAAGGGCAGCATCGATCTCCTGCCCCAAAGCGCCCACCAGATAATATCCCTCATCATCATCGGCCACGTTCGGCGCAGTATATTTTCCAAGCAAATCGGGATGAACACGCATGGCGAAGACGGCGTCCCACTGCCGGGCGGTTTTAGTGACGTCCGTCAAGGATGCTGATAAAGAACGCTGCCGACAATCCGGGCGCTCGAAAATTCGATTTTGGGGCATAAACTCGGGAATCGTGGTTGAGAGGTACTGTTGAAGGCTGGTGGGTCTCCCCCCTACCTCATTTATGTACTGCGGGCCAGATTGGCCAGCTGAACGAGTCACCGCACGAATCCGGCCGTGTGTGTCAGATTTCGGGCTCCAGGTGAGGGGTGACCGAGTTCGGCTCGCACGAGTTGGCTGTGCCGCCGGTGGGTTCGGTGTTCAAAACGGCGGTCTGCCGTCGGCTTCCCCGCCGGTCGGAGGCGTCGCGTGTTCGTGCTCGTCGCCGTCGTTGGGCTTCGACGGATTCTGCGGCCGCGGTTCCGGGACAACAAACTGCACGGAATCGCAAACCAGGATGAGTTGCGAGCGCGATGTGCCCTCATTATTCCAGGTCTCGGTGCGCAGGCGGCCCTCCACCATGGGAGCAAAGACCGCTGCCGGATACGGCTGGTTTGACGCGTCCATAGAGCTTCAGAAGAACGTGCAAGACGCCCTAAGAGCAGGCGATGAGCGTCGCAAAACAGAACAACAACAAATTGCTGAAAAAGAGCAAAAGAAGAGGGAGGAAGAAGGCCGCCGCAGGAAGAAGGAAGAAATTGCTAGGGCGACAGAAGGGATGACCGCAGAGCAGAAGGCCGCCTTTGAAATGACCTCTTGGCCGGCACATAAATTCAAGGACGTTGTACAGAAGCTCTCGACTCTGCCTCCAGAACAGAAAGTCGCGGTTTACGTTTTGTTGCGCGGCGAAAGGGTGTCAATATGGAAGGAAATACGCCAGCTTGCCTTGGAGGGAAAGCAGAAAGATCGCACACGATGGTCGTCGTCGGTGCAAGAGCTTTTTAAGATGGCCAAAGAGCGCAAGGAGAAGATGCCGTGACTACACACACTTTTAGAATCGAGTTCCTAACCCCTTGCTTTTGTGCTGGAGCAGACCAGTCGCGAGCAGAACTACGACCCTCGGCTATTCGCGGCCAACTGCGCTGGTGGTTCCGCGTAATGGGAGGAACTCCGATTCAAGAAAACGAAATTTTCGGCAGTGTGCATGGAGATGGTGCTGCGGCCTCGTCAATAATAGTCAGAACACAGATAGAGCCGAGGACGGGTGAACAAGATTGGTTTTCTGAAGCCAACATCCCACGCCAAGGAGTGGGGAATACAACCTACCTTCTCGGCTTTTTTTGTGGTCGCACCAACCGTCTGCAGGCTTCCGGCGCGTTGGCACCAGGCTCAAAGGCGACAGTCACACTGACATTTCGTCATCCAGTGACACCATTACTCGAACAGGCCGCAAACGTCTTTTTCTCAGTGGGAGCAGTTGGATTCCGAAGTTCGCGTTGTGCGGGTGCGTTTGCTTGCATCGAACGCCCCATCACCAATCAGAATTGGCCTTCATTGACGGGGCAACTTGAGAAGGCAGGGTTTGCAGTCGCGTTGGTTCCGACGAGATTCAACAGTTGGGGCGACCTTGTGCGAGCCGCTGGCGGTCTATTAAGGGATCGCCTCCGGAGTGGAACCGGCATTACCGCCGGTCGAAACGGAAGCAAGCCCAATGCTCTGGGATCGGCAGAGCCGCGACAGGCCAGCGTGGTTCATCTTCGGCCCTTGCGAATTGACAATCAGCTTCGTCTCGCGCTGTTAGAGGCGCCGCATAGCCGAATCCTCGGGGAAAAGGCTCGTGACGCCCATGGGAATCGAGGGTCTATCCTCAAACTGGCAGGTTTCCTCGACTAAAAGGTCTGGCTCTGGCTTATGATATTGCTGTCCCTCGCCTCCAAGCAGATTTGGCCGCACGTCCTCACCGCTGCGCGGCTGAAGCCGGAGCGGGTTTTCCTATTGCACACGCAAGACGCGGGCGAATCGCAAGAACCGGCCCAGCGTCTCAAACGATTTTTTGACGACACGGGACTGGTCCCTCGTGGCGGCACACGGTTGGAACTGGTGCCGCACGATGATTTCGGCGGCATTGAACACGCCATTGATGTCCTCCAAGCCAAACACCAACTGCCTCTGGCGGACTGTCGTGTGAATTTCACCGGCGGCAATAAACTCATGGCTGCCGCCGCGTTCCGTTGGGCGGCACGGCGTGGCGTCTCCTCTTTCTATCTCGAACGCGGCAATCGCCTTACTCGCTTTGAACCACGCGACGGCGATGTTCTCACGCGCACCGAAACACTGGACGGCCATGTTGCGGACGGACTCGATCCAGTCGCGCTGCTCCGCTGCCAGATTGATGCCTCCGAGATCGAGCGTCCAGGCCAAGCCCTGACACTCAATGAAAAAGGCCGCAAATTGGCTGATGTGGATTTCTTCAAAAGCCTCCAATCCGGCAACGATCTCCGCCCGCTCCTTTGCACCTTGGGCGAGGCGGACCGGGAGCACAAAGACGGCGACCCCCTGGAGTTCTCAACCGCCGCCGCACTGCTCAAGCTTGGCGTTCCTCGCGTTCAACGCAGCCTTCGGCTCAAGGTAAAATCCTCACTACAGACCAGCACACGCTTGGCACATGTGGAAATTGACCTGCTGTTCAGTTGGGCCGGGCGTCTCTGGCTGGTGGACTGCAAGGATCGCATGCCCGCCGAGAATCTGGCTGACAACCTTCGGCGCTTGCTTCCTCCCCTCTCCATGGAGGCTGGAATGCTCTTCGACAGGGTCCGTAATGAGCTTTCCATCAGTCAGACGAAGGTGATGAAGGAGGATCTCCTCTCTGTGCGCGAAGCCGGTGGCTTGCTGGGGCATGTCGTGTGTGTGCGCAAAGCTGAACCGCGGGAGGAAGTGGTTCAATACGCCCGTCTAAACCATATTGATGTAGTTCCCAAGATGAATCTGGTAGTCGGCTTACGGAATCTCCTGGATCCGGGTCGTCCTGCCGACGCCGACCAATTGGCGGACCTGGCATCAAGATTCAGCAAGCCTTGATCGGCCCAATTCAAGTCCCCCACCTTCCCATGACCCTCGACATCTCCACCCTCTTCACCGCCACTGGCACAGCCAAGCTCGATGATCTGCCTGCATACGAGGCGCGCGTGAAGGAGCTCGTGCCACCGGGCGCGGAGGTGACGCTCACTGGTCAGGGTCCGGTCTGGCTTTACCTCCGCCTCGCCCACGCCCTGCATGGCCGCGCCCGCAGACTGTTCTACGATTCGCCCGTGACCGGTCAGGTCGAGATTTTCGACCATGACCCAAACTGAATTCATCCTCGCTGCTGTATGAGCGGAGCAATTCATTGCCCATGAAATCATCCAAGCCTAAAACTCCTCCGCTCCCGCCTGTCCGCAATTCATCCGAATCCACGCCATCGTCCGTTTCCAGTCAGATTTCAAAATCCAAAATCCAAAATATCCAAACCGTTCTCCTCGCCGTCACCGGCATGTCGCCCGCTGTTTTGACGGAAACGATCTGGGCCTTGGCCCACGAAAACCCGCCCGTCATTCCCGACTGCGTCGTTGTCATCACGACTCTCCCTGGCAAGGCCCGCATCGAGGACGATCTGTTCAAAGCCTCTCCCGATTACGCCAACCGCACTGTATGGCAAGCCCTGCGAGACGCGATTTTCCGATGCACTGAAAGCCAGAACAAAAATTCAAAAACCGAAAATCTCCTTATCCTCGACGACATCCGCCTGATCGCCAGCCGCGACGCCAAACTGGGCCGTTCCTTTCCTCTGGAAGACATCCGCACCCCGGCGGACAATGAAACCGCCGCCGACTTCATACTCGACGAAGTGCGCAAGATCACCGCCAATGCGGACACCACGCTCATCGCCTCGCTGGCGGGGGGGCGCAAGACCATGGGGGCACTTCTTTACGCGGCGCTGTCGTTGCTGGGCCGTCCACAAGACCGCCTCACCCACGTCCTGGTCAGCGAACCATTCGAGGATTCCGGCCTCACGCCGCGTTTCTACTTCCCCGCCCAGCCGGAAACCCTTCACCAGCACCCGCGAACCGGAGGTGTCCATAAAAGCGATGCCGCCCGCGTTTGGCTGGCGGATGTGCCATTTGTCAGGCTCCGGGAACTGTTTCCGAAGCAACTGGGCCGATACCCCGGATCATTCATCGGGCTGGTTCGGGCTTATGCCGAGCGCATTCAGCAGATAGGCGGGCCGCCCGAAATCATGCTCGACGACAGCGATCTGACCTTGTGCGTCCAAAACATCCGCGTGTCCCTGGCACCACGCGAGTATGCGCTTCTTTGCTTCCTAGCCGAGCGTTGCCGCGATGCTCTTCCGCCCTTTCGCCAGCAGAAGGATGCCGTGGATGGTTTTCGGGAATGGCTTACTGCATGGGGAAAACGGTTTGGTCCGTTCACCCGCCAGCGGGAAACGGCGGAAAGCTGGACCAGTCCGACTGATGATGATTTCCGCAAACAACTGAGTACCATGAGGTCGAAATGCAGCCAGGTGGGCCTCGGTCCTTTCGAGCAGTTCCTCCTGCCGCAGCGGGGCGCCTTCGGCATTCGCGTCCGCCTATCCCGCTGACATCCGCAGACGTCCCTCTTCCCACGAGTTTCCGCCATCGTGCCAGACTGGCAATATGATTTTGGAAATGATAACAACCGCTGCCACGCCGGTTTTTCCGGTTGGCAATCCGCGCTCTGCGCTTTAAAAATGCCCACCGCCTGCATCAATCAGCACGATTGCCGGGTCAGCCTCAAAAGCGAGCGCCTGGAGGTCTTCGGCCGCAACGAGCAAACGCAGCGGGATGAGGTCTTGCGCGAGATCCCCATTCGCGATCTGGACCGGCTGATCATAGCCGAATCTGTCCAGGTTACTTCACACGCCCTTGCGGCTCTTCTTCGCGCTTCCATTCCCGTGAATGTGCTCGGTTGGAACGGTGAATTCCTGGGTGGATTCCTGCCGGCCTTGAATGCTCATGGCCTGGCCCGGCTGCGACAGTATCAGCGGACGCTCGAAATGCCTTTTGCCTTGCAAATGGCCGGACGGATTGTCACGGCCAAGCTCTACAATCAGCGCCGGGTCCTCCAACGCATGGCGGCCTCGCGGGAGGAAAGCCCCGAAGTTAAGGCCGCGCTCACTTGGCTCGACTCGCTCTTTGCATCTCTCAAACAATCGGCCAGTGTGGATGAACTTCGCGGGTACGAAGGCGCGTCCACCGCCAGGTATTTTCAGGCGTGGGCCTCATTTTTGCCCGAGCAATTTCCATTCGAGGGCCGCTCGAAACGGCCGCCGCTCAACCCGGTCAACGCCTGCATCTCTTTCGGAGCGACAGTTGTCTATATGGAAGAAGTCGCGTTCCTTCACGCTCACGGGCTGGACCCCTCCCTGGGCCTGCTGCACACCACGGAGGATGGAAGATGGTCGCTGGCGCTGGATTTGATGGAGCCATTTCGTCCAGTCATCGTGGAAGCGCTGGCCTTGGACTTGTTCACCCACCAGATTCTGAACGAGAAACATTTCGAGCCAAAAAATGGCGGCATCTATCTAAACGAGGAAGGGCGCAAGAAGTTCATCCTCCAATATGAGCGGCGCATGGAACGGCAATTCCTCTCCGAATCCGCCGGACATCGCACCACCTTGCGCGAGCAATTGGAAAACCAGGCCGTCATGTTCAAAGCGTCACTGGAAAACCAGGAGCGTTTTGAGCCATTCCTCATCAACTAACCCTTGAATTTAAGTGGCTTCCGCAAATGAATGGTGGTTTGAGGCGTTTCCAATCGTGCCATACGAAACGGCGCCGCCTGGAGAAAAGGAAATGTTAACCCTGATCGGCTACGATATTTCAGAACCGAAACGCCTGGCCCGCGTGGCGCGGGTGTGCGAAGATTTCGGCGTGCGGGTGCAATACAGCATGTTTGAATGCCGCTTGGATGAAACGGAATTCACCGAATTCTGGCTTCAACTCCTGGGGCAAATCAATGAGGACGAAGACCGGATTGTGGCCTACAAGATTGACGCCCGATGCGCCAAGGAAACCATGTCGGCGGGAACAATGGTTTGCTCGGAGAAAGTGCTTTGCTACCTCGTATGACCAGACAAAATGCAGGACTCACGCTCCCTTCCAGGTGGCGAGCACACAATTGTGGAAATCAGGGAGGTGCCGACCTGAATGTTAAGTTGCGCGATCTCCACTTGTTGCGTAGTATTTGCCGGTTCAGGAGATCCAATTATCGGGTGCCAAAGTGGCCCAACCCGGTGGTCGTGACCTGGAAGCCCCGGAAGCTCTTGTCAGCCAATGGGTTTGGAGGCCGGGGGTGACAGGGGACAAAAAGCCGAAAGGCAATGGAGACAAGTGTCACACCAAAACAACCAAGAACAAAAAGCATAAAGGTGACAGGGGACAAAAAGCCGAAAGGCAATGGAGACCGACTGGCAGTGTCGTAATGCTCCTGCCGGCTGTTATGGGTGACAGGGGACAAAAAGCCGAAAGGCAATGGAGACGCCCAATAACTAACCGCGAACGTGGACGCCCTTACGGAGGTGACAGGGGACAAAAAGCCGAAAGGCAATGGAGACTGAACTTAGTGCGGACACGCACGCCGCCCAGGAGTGATTGGGTGACAGGGGACAAAAAGCCGAAAGGCAATGGAGACCGGCTCCAGAAGAAACACCCATAATAACCGCAACTAGGTGACAGGGGACAAAAAGCCGAAAGGCAATGGAGACCCATGTCAACAAATATTTCCTCATGCAACCAAAGCAAAGGTGACAGGGGACAAAAAGCCGAAAGGCAATGGAGACGCTGTGTTATCGGGCAGTGTGTTGGTCGTCACGGGCAGCCCGGTGACAGGGGACAAAAAGCCGAAAGGCAATGGAGACTGCCTGCCTTTCTACTCGTTCAATTTTTCTCACATTTTGGTGACAGGGGACAAAAAGCCGAAAGGCAATGGAGACGGACGGCTTCCGGCGGGATGCCCGCAATCAAAAGGTGAAAGGTGACAGGGGACAAAAAGCCGAAAGGCAATGGAGACGAAACACCCATTGTAATAACTGCAACTAATTTCTTCATAAGGTGACAGGGGACAAAAAGCCGAAAGGCAATGGAGACCGGTAAAAATCCCACATCTCAACATCGCGGAGTTTCCGGTGACAGGGGACAAAAAGCCGAAAGGCAATGGAGACTCATTGTTGCAGATGTTGACCAGGGTTTGGTATTCCGTGGTGACAGGGGACAAAAAGCCGAAAGGCAATGGAGACCAACCGCCGATGCAGTCATGGTACCATGACTACCACGCCGGTGACAGGGGACAAAAAGCCGAAAGGCAATGGAGACCCGGATGCACCCACCGCCGATGTTGTCATCGCGCCATCAGGTGACAGGGGACAAAAAGCCGAAAGGCAATGGAGACAGTACTAGCGGCTTGCGGCGCTCTACCGCGCCGTTGACTTGGTGACAGGGGACAAAAAGCCGAAAGGCAATGGAGACCCCGCGCCGCCGATGCTGAATTGACGACACGCGGCAGGTGACAGGGGACAAAAAGCCGAAAGGCAATGGAGACACCCCCACCGGGGCCGGAAGCTTGGTGTCAGACTTAGGGTGACAGGGGACAAAAAGCCGAAAGGCAATGGAGACACACCCCCCCCCCCACCTTGCGCGGGCATAAAAAGGTGACAGGGGACAAAAAGCCGAAAGGCAATGGAGACAACAGGTCAAGAGTTTTCGGCCCTTTTTTTGTGTCGAAAGGTGACAGGGGACAAAAAGCCGAAAGGCAATGGAGACCTTACGGACGATAAACACAACGAGCCCGATACCCACGGGTGACAGGGGACAAAAAGCCGAAAGGCAATGGAGACGCGACCTAAAAGTCAAGGTCCCAAAAAATTGCCAGGTGACAGGGGACAAAAAGCCGAAAGGCAATGGAGACACAGTGGGCGCTGGGTTCACCGCGTCGCTCCATTCCAAGGGTGACAGGGGACAAAAAGCCGAAAGGCAATGGAGACTTTGAGCATTGTTTCGAGTTCTTGGTTTTTCATTGGTTGGTGACAGGGGACAAAAAGCCGAAAGGCAATGGAGACAATTCTGCCGGATGGTGATTAGGTCGAAGTGGTGCGAGGGTGACAGGGGACAAAAAGCCGAAAGGCAATGGAGACTCGGAATAGGTGACAGGGGACAAAAAGCCGAAAGGCAATGGAGACCGCAGCAAGCCAGAACGTGCCGCTTGCCAGTCTTTAGCCGGTGACAGGGGACAAAAAGCCGAAAGGCAATGGAGACCGTCAGGCGATTGCACGGCACCAGTCACGGCAGCATGGGTGACAGGGGACAAAAAGCCGAAAGGCAATGGAGACCACGTACTCGTAACATGGCTGAATATAAGCCGTCGTCTGGGTGACAGGGGACAAAAAGCCGAAAGGCAATGGAGACCGTGATTTGAGCCGCCGCGTCTTGAGCCGCACTTGAGACGGGTGACAGGGGACAAAAAGCCGAAAGGCAATGGAGACCGCCAGCATCCTTACCCGCCCTAAACCGCGCCTCACGATCGGTGACAGGGGACAAAAAGCCGAAAGGCAATGGAGACCAAAGCGATGAGAGTGTCCAACTCGTCTGGGGTGGGGCGGGTGACAGGGGACAAAAAGCCGAAAGGCAATGGAGACGCTCATAGTTCCTTTAAGTTCTGCCTTTCTGTCGGTTTTGGTGACAGGGGACAAAAAGCCGAAAGGCAATGGAGACCGGCCTGGTAGCCTTACCCACTGTCCGTCCACTAGGAGGTGACAGGGGACAAAAAGCCGAAAGGCAATGGAGACTCACTATCCGCGTAGGCTTTTGCCGCGTCTGCGCGGGGTGACAGGGGACAAAAAGCCGAAAGGCAATGGAGACACCACCGGCTCTGGCAGCCCCGTCACCTGCCCATAGGTGCGGTGACAGGGGACAAAAAGCCGAAAGGCAATGGAGACTTGCCGCGTCTGCGCGGATTTTTGCCGCCACACCGGGTGACAGGGGACAAAAAGCCGAAAGGCAATGGAGACCGCGTATTGCTTCTCGGTCAAGTCACCGAGTGTTTTTGGTGACAGGGGACAAAAAGCCGAAAGGCAATGGAGACATGGTTCCGCAGTTCTAAGCTCCTCCAAATTTGTGAGGTGACAGGGGACAAAAAGCCGAAAGGCAATGGAGACCCGAAGCAACCAAATCATCCAGTCCGACCTTTCGCATTTTGTGACGGGGGGACAGAACGCCGAAAGGCAATGGAGACTTATCGCCGGGGTGAAGGCTCTCATACAAGCCGATCACCCGGTGACGGGGGGACAGAACGCCGAAAGGCAATGGAGACTGGCGCATCCACGGTAAGACGTGCCCCCCGGTGACAGGGGACAAAAAGCCGAAAGGCAATGGAGACAGGAAAGGGCGAATTCGTTTTCGGTCGCCTCCCCACCAAGGTTGTTCCGCTTCACGAAAATCTGGGAGAAGATTATCGTGATAATTAGGGAGAGGTGGACCGAGCGTATCTTGATAAATCAGACGAGGGTTGAGCCGAGATTTGCGTGAAGTCGAAGTTGCCCCGCCGATTTAGAGCGGTCCTTGACGGAGTTTTGCTTTGAGTTGGCGCAGTCGTTCCAGGGCGATCTGGCGCCCACGTTCCTGTTCGGCCGCAGAGCAGGCGGGCGCTAAATCAGCGGGTGTTTGAGGGCGTGGCGGTTCGGCCACGAGGCGAACGCGGCTGATGTTGAGGTCCTCCTCGAAGCGGTCGAGTTGGAGGAGATTGGATAGTTTGAGGGCGCCGACATTGCGGCGGGTATGACGGATTTCCTTTTGGAGGTAGCGCACGACTTGAACCAAATCGCCCAGAGTGAAGCCGGCGCGGTGGAACTCGAACCAGAGTCGCTCCCGGTCAAAACGCAGGGAGAGGTTTTGACCGGTGAGGCGGCAATAGGTTTGGTGCAGTTGCTCCAACTGCGCCGACGTGGCTGG
>JBEKOF010000030.1:0-27364 GCA_049522055.1 Verrucomicrobiota bacterium
ACCGGCTTGATTATCGTGACCAACCTCAATACGGGACAGACCGCCAACCTGGCGGATGCGTTTGAAATAGACAACACCAACGGCTACGCCAAAGCCACCTTCTGGCTGCAAGGCGTGACGGTGATGGACTACGCCTACGGCGCAAACGGGACGATTAATATTGGGGCGCTGAGCGGGGACCCCGGCACGGTCATCGGGTCCGGAAATGAGACGTCGGCAAATCCGAATTATACGGTGGGCTGGTTAAACACCACGACCAACGTGTTTGCCGGGACCATAATGGATCCGACGACGAACACCGGGCCGTTGGCGGGTTATGCGACCTCCATCACCAAGGTGGGCGCCGGCACCTGGTATCTGGGGGGCACCAACACCTATACCGGCAAGACCATCATCAGCAATGGCACACTGGCTCTGACCAACGTGTTGGGCATTGCCAATGGGGGCGGCGACGCTTCCATCGCCGACAGCACCAATATCTTCATCAATACCAATGCCGTCCTGGATCTTTCCGGCCTTGGCACGCCCACGCTGGCGCTGGTGACCGGGGAGACCCTCGGCGGCGGCGGAACCGTCAAAGGCGCGGTGGACACCACTGGTGGCGGGACGATTTCGCTTGGGATCGGGGCCACAAACACACTGAGCGTGACGAACAGCGTCGCCGTGGGCGGCCCCCCTATCCTGGTCAGCCTCGACCACACCTATGCCGCCGGCGCGACCAGCGGGACCTTGAAGGCAAACAGCCTGACCGTCAATTCAGGCTCCACCCTTGTTGTGTCCCAGGGCACCAACGATCTGGTCACGGGCGATACCTTCACGGTATTCAAGATCGCCACCGGCAATCCCATATTCACCTCTGGCAACTTGGCGGTGACATTGCCAACCACGGGGCCGGTCAGCGGCGTTACCTATGTGTGGAATACCGCCAATCTTACCGTCAACGGCACGATCAAGCTGGTCACCGGCGGTTCTCCTCCCGCTCCTCCCGTCAATACAGAGCCGCCGAGGATGCTTTTCAGCGGGTCACCAACCACCGGTATTACCATCGGCTGGCCGACCAACCTGGGCTGGCGTCTGGTGTATCAATCCAACTCGGTGGGCGCCGGTCTTTCGACCAACATCAACAACTGGGTGACTTGGCCTAATTCAACCACCGTCACCCAGGTGGTCATCCCCATCGGCACAACCAACGAGGTCTTCTTCCAGTTGATCTATCCGTAATTGCATCTGGCGCCGGCGGCTCCGTCACCCTCAACGCCACCAATGGCTTGCCCGGCGGCCCGGTGGTTGTCCTGTCGAGCACCAACGTCGCCTTGCCGGTCGCCGATTGGACCTCGGTCCTGACCACCAACTTTGACGGGAGCGGCGACCTGGACACGATCATCACGGCCAACCCGGCGGCGCCGCAGGAGTTTTATATCATCGAAGGTTTCTGACGGCGGGCGTGGAATCTATTGGCTGGAGTAAAGTTGGGCGAAGGCCTTGAGGAATCTGGCGGATTCGTCCTTCTTTTTTTCACCCATGGCCAGGACATCCTGGTGAACCAGGGTGCCGGAACTCAGGTCCCCGCCGGCCAGGTTGGTGATGCAGGAGAGGGCCGCCACCGCCAGGCCGCATTGCCGCGCGACAATGGCCTCCGGCACCGTGCTCATGCCCACCGCATCGGCGCCCAGGCGCCGGAAGGCCCGAATCTCGGCCGGCGTCTCATAATTGGGACCGGTCACCGCGAGGTAAACGCCCATGTGCCAGCGCATCCTGGCGGCTTTGGCGGCTTGTTTGGCCAGCTTGATGAGGGCGGGGTCATAGACCTGGGACAGGTCCACAAAGCGCGGCAGCCCGGAAGGTCCCGGCCCGCGCAGGGGATTCATCCCCATCAAATTGATGTGGTCCTCCACCACCATGAAATCGCCGGGGCGAAACGCGCGGTTGACGGCCCCGGCGGCGTTGGTCAATAATAAAGTGCGGACGCCCAACTCCGCCAGGACGCGCACCGGGAAGGCCAGGCGGGCCATCTCATGGCCTTCGTAGTAGTGGGCCCGCCCTTTCAAGACCACCACGGGAACCTGCTCGAAATGCCCGAAGACCAGCTTGCCGGCGTGGCCGGTCACCCCGACGGTGGGGAAGCCGGGCAACTGGCCGTAGGCCAATTCGCGGGCAGGCTGGAACTGGCCCAGGGCGTGTTGAAAGCCGCTGCCCAGCATCATGGCCAGCGCGGGACGCAAGGGCGACTCCCTCTTGAGCAGCGCGGCGGTGGATTTGGGATCATGCACGAAGGATTATTGGCCCATCCACCCGGTGGGGCGCAATGCTAATCGCGTCCTGGCCCCCGCCCGAATTGGCTGGTTTTTCTCCGGCGCCGCTGGCAGATTGCCGCCCAGCATGGCGCTGCCGATAAAATTGATTGCCACGGACTTTGACGGAACTTTGTTCGCGGAATTTGAAAACCCGCCGGTCCCGCTGGCGCTGCAAAACCTCATCCGGCAGTTGCAGGAACACGGCGCGCGCTGGGTCATCAACACCGGGCGCGACCTTTCCAGCCTGCTGGAGTCCTTGGCGCGCGCGCATCTGCTCATTCAACCGGATTATTTGGTGGTGGTCGAACGGGAGATTTATATGCACCGCGATTGCCAATTTGTGGAATGCGCCGAATGGAACCACGCCTGCAGCGAAGCCCACCGGCAATTATTCCTGCGGGTGCGTCCGGACCTGCCGCGTCTGGCCGCCTGGGTGCGCCAGCGCTTCCGCGCCACCCTCTACGAGGACAGCTACTCCCCGTTTTGCTTCATCGCCGAAAAGACCCAGGACGCCGACGCCATTCACGCCTATCTTAACGAGTATTGCCGGGAAGTGGCCGGACTGACGGTGGTGCGCAACGATGTTTATGCCCGCTTCAGCCACCGTGACTTCAACAAGGGCAGCGCGCTGTCGGAAATCGCCCGCCTGCTGAAGGTCAGTCCCGACGAGACCTTTGCCGCGGGAGACCATTTCAACGACCTGCCGATGCTCTCCCTGGATCACGCCCGCTGGCTGGCCGCCCCCGCCAACGCCATTGCCGCGGTCCAGAATTCTGTCCGCCGCCAAAACGGGTATGTCAGCCAGTGGAGCCACGGCCAGGGCGTGGCCGACGGCCTGGAATTCTGCCTCAAGCGGGCCGCCATGCTGCAATATTTGGACTGGGTGATTTGACAGCCATGGCGAGAGAAAATGGGAGGGGATCCGGCCCTGGGCGCGCTGCTCCCGCCTCCTTCTTACTTTGCCTTCACACTCGCCGCCGCGGCAATTTTCATGGCTTCGGCCGCCAGCGCGGTGATTTTCGCCCAGGCCCCTTGGGCCACCAGGTCGCGTTCGGCCATCCAGGAGCCGCCCACCGCCGCCACTTGCGGCAAAGCCAGGTAGGATGGCAGCGTCGCCGCCGTGATGCCGCCGGTGGGGACGAATTGGGCGCCGGTGTGGGCGAACGGGCCGGCCAGCGCCTTGAGCATCGGCACGCCCCCCGAGGCCTCGGCGGGGAAGAATTTCAACAACCGGCATTGCAACTGCAGCGCCCGCACGACTTCCGTCGGGGTCACCACTCCTGGAATGTACGGCAGTTGCCGCTCCTGCGAGGCCTGGAGCACCATCTCGTCCAAACCCGGCGCGACCAGGAATTGCGCGCCGGCGTCCGCCGCCTGAGCGGCCTGGTGGGCCGTCAACACGGTGCCGGCACCGACGCAGGCATCCGGGAGGGCCTGGCGAATGCGGCTGATGGCCTCGGCCGCGCCGCTGGTGCGAAAGGTGACCTCAATGACGTTCATGCCGCCCGCCAGCAGCGCCTGCGCCAGCGCCACGGCGTGGTCGGGCTTGTCAATAACCGCGACGCAAATGAGCCGTTGTTTTAGAATGACCTCCAAACCGGGGAATTGTGGGGAAGGGCTTGTATTCATGAGTATATTTCCAATCTTAGTTTAATCTTGATCCTGATCTCCTTCGGGCAATGGGTTTGAGATTAGGATCAGGATGAAGATTAAGATCAGAAGCCGGAAACCGCCATCCAAAAGTCAAGGGCGCCCACTTCCCAGAAGGAGTGGAATGATTTGCCAACCGCTGGCCGTCCTGTTTATCATGCCGCATTCTATGAAATGGATTGCGTCCTTGACACTTTTGTTCGCCCTGGCCGGGGGAGTTCTGGCCGCCGGGACCGATGACCAGTATTTGGATATTCTAGGGCAAATCCTCCAAGCCGATACGCTCCAGGGAGACGGCCATCTGGATGCGGCGGCGGTAAAATATCGCGATGCCCAAGAAGCGCTGGAGAAATTGCATGCCGACCACCCCAAATTTGACGAGGCGATAGTTGGTTTCCGGCTCGAATATTTGGCGGGCAAACTCAAGCAGCTTGGCCAGTACCTGCCCGGCAGCACCAATGCCCCCGCCGCCGCGCCCGCCATGCTCACGCCGCAACAGCAGTTGGCGGCATTGCAGGGGCAAATCAGCGCGTTGACCGCCGCCAATGAACAGTTGCGGCAGAAAATCAAGGAAGCCCTCTCCGTCCAACCCGCCGCCGTCGCGCCGGGCGAACTGGCCAAGGCGCAGGAAAAAATTGTGGCCCTGCAAAAAGAGCGGGACCTGCTCCAGGTCGCCCTGGAACAGGAAAAGGCCGCCAAGGCATCCGTCCCCAGCGTCGTCCCCGTCAAGGCTGCCGCCGAACCGGCGAATATCAAATACAATTGGTCCATGCCTGTCAATTCGGTGCTTGACATCTACTCGGATTTAGTCGGGCGCACCGCGCTCCAAACGTCTGCCGGATCCTTGGCTGTGCCCAGCAGCGCCGTCATCACGCTCAAGACCCAATCCCTCTTGACTCGCGGCGAAGCGATCCAGGCCCTGGAAACATTGCTGGGCATGAATGGAATCACTATCGTGCCCGTTGGGCAAAAGTTTTTCAAGGTGATTCCCGCCGCTCCCGCCGCTGATTTGAGCAAGACGAAAACCAGCCCGGCGGTGGATCGGTCTCTCCGCGACATCATCAAAGATCTCACCGCCGAACGGGACAAGTTGAAAGAAGATCTGGCCGCCGTGAGGAAAGAGCCGGCTGGCCGGGAAGCGTATCCCGGGGCCGCGCCGGCTGCACTCCAGCCTGCCGCCGAACCGGCGAATATCGTTTACAATTGGACCATGCCTGCCGATCAGGTGCTTGCCATCTATTCGGATTTGGTCGGGCGCACCGCGCTCCAAGCGTTTGCCGGACCGCTGGCTGTGACCGGCACCAGCCAGCTCACGCTCAAGACCGAATCCCCCTTGACGCACGACGAAGCGATCCGCGCCTTGGAAACATTGCTGGGCATGAACGGAATCGCTATCGTGCCCTTTGGAGAAAAGTTTTTCAAGGTGGTTTCCACCGCTGCCGCCGCAGATTTGAGCAAGCCGAAAACCAGCCCGGCGGATGAATTGGCCGCGCTGAAAACCCAATCCAGCAAGGACGCCAAGGCGGCCAGTTCCAAAATTGACGATCTCGAGCGCCAGTTGGAAGAAACAAGAAAGAGGCTGGCCGGCGCCACGGCGGAACTCGACACACTAAAATCGCGCCCGTCCGCCGACAGCTTCAAAGAACTCGCCGCCGAACGGGACCAGTTGAAAAAAGATCTGGCGGCCAAAAGCAAAGAATTGGCCGAGCAGGAAGCGCATCCCCAGGCCGCGCCGGCCGCCCCCAGCCAGGACGCGATCAAACTTAAGCAGGTCGAGCAGGAAAGGGACGAATTGGCGAAGCAAGTCGCCGCCGTGGCCCGGCTGGTGCCCAACCCTGGCGCTGGTGAAGGCGCCACGTTGTCCGCGGAAAACAACGGGTTGCGCGCCCAGTTGGCAGTCTTGGAAGCGGGCGCCGTCCCTTACACCTCCGAGGAATTGGCCGTGCTCAATGCCGCCGCGCCCGCCATTGCGCCGGCCCAGATTCCGGCGGCCGGCGCGGAAACCACCCACAAACCGCATTCCGTGCGGGAATTGCCTCCCGGCGCCGGCGAGTTGATGACCCAGGCCCAGCGGGCCGCGGAGGAACAGCACGATTACGTCCAGGCCGAGCAAAAGTATCTCGAAGTTCTGGCGCAGGACCCGGACAACGTCTATGTGCTGGTGCATTTGGGCCTTGCCCAGTACGGCGAAGGGCACCTGGACGATTGTGAAAAGAATGTGCATCACGCCCTCACGCTCGATCCCGAGGACGCTGGCGCCCTCTATCTGCTGGGGATACTGCGCTACCGCCAGGAGAAATGGGACGAATCCCTGGACGCGTTGAGCCGCTCGGCCTCCATCAACCCCACCAATTCCAGCACGCAGTATTCCCTGGGCTGCGTTTTAGCCGCCAAAGGATTACGTTCCAAAGCCGAAACGGCCTTCCGCAAAGCTCTGGAAATAGACCCCCTCTACGCCGACGCGCACTACAATCTGGCCTTTGTTTATGCGACCGAGAAGCCGCCTGCGCCGGCTTTGGCGAGATGGCATTACCAGAGAGCCGTTGCTCTGGGCCATGCCAAGAGCAGCGACTTGGAAAAGCTGCTGGGCGGCGGACCCTGAAAGCCGCCGGCCCTTTTGAGTGATGGCTTCAAATTCCCATCCTGCCATAAAATTGGATCGCGGCATCCATGTGATGCATCTGTTTTACCGCGTGGACCGTGAGCGGTGGGCCAATTTGCCCGCCGGCCAGTCGGAGCAAACCCGCTTGCGCGTGGAAGGACTCTGCGCCGCCAATTGCGCCCCTTCCCACCCGCGTCTGGCCACTTATGCCAACATCGGCGGGAAGGCCGATCTGGCATTTTTGCTGCTCGCCGCCGAATTGGGCCAAATCGGCCAAATGCACCGCGACCTGGAAGGATGTTTCCCGCCTGGAACATTGACCCGCGTTTTTTCCTATCTGAGCCTGACCGAACTGACGGAATACATGTCCACGCCCGACGACCACCGCAAAATGCTTGTCGAACAGGAAAAGCTGGAGCCGGGCGGCCCGGCGTTTGAAAAGCGGATGGCCGAGCTGGTCGAACAAACCAGGAAGTATGAACATTACCGCCTTTATCCCGAACTGCCCGACTGGGAAGTGATGGGTTTTTATCCCATGAGCAAACGCCGCCACGGAGCGGACAACTGGTATCTCCTGGATTTCGCCGCGCGCAAACAACTCATGAGCGGCCACGCGCGAGTCGGCCGCAAATACAGCGGCCGCGTCTCCCAATTGATCACCGGTTCCACCGGCCTGGACGACTGGGAGTGGGGCGTCACGCTCCTGGCCCACCAAGCCGGCGCGCTCAAGGAAATAGTCTATGAAATGCGTTTCGACCCGGTGAGCGCGCGCTACGGGGACTTCGGCCCCTTCTACGTCAACCTTCGCCTCAACCCCGCCCAACTCTGGGAGCATCTGGGTCTCTGAGCTTATTTTTTGATTTCCAGCCCGTCGAAAAGGGATTCCAAGCTGTTGATGGCTTCCTTCCTGGGGGCGGGGTTGAGGATGGATCGCAAATAATCCAGCGCGTCTGGAATGTTCTTCACCGAACGGGGCAGGGTGGCGCCGCTGGCGTTGGCATGGCCTCCGCCCTGAAATTGCTCCGCCACTTTGAGCGCCTCCCCATTGCGGCTGCGAAAACTGGCCACCACCGCGCTGTTGGCTTTCCGAAAAAGGGTCAAGAGCACCGGATAGGGCGTCGCGCCCTGTTCGAGCAATTGATGCACGATGGCATTGTTATTGCCCACGACGGTGTCCACATATCCCACGGTGGCGCTGAGGGGCAGCACGTTTCTTCGGCTCCATTCCAAGCCGATCGGGTCCTCGATCCGGCGCTTGACCGCCATGACCTCCAGCAAGGGATGGTCCAAGAGCGCCTCCAATCGGCCCCCGGTCAGGGCGTGCAAATTCCAGAACCCGTACGTTTTCACCAGATTGGCGTAGTCATTGGCGGGAATAAAATCCCGATCGTCCTCCAGAAACAAATCCGCCACATCATTCAGACGAACCAGCCGGTCCAAATCGGGCGAGCCCAGGCCCTGTTCCTTGCACAATTGATAACAAAGCAATCCCGCCGACTTGGTCAAATCGTGGATCATCACCGCGTTTTTCGGGCGCGCCTCGGTGGCATGATGATCCACGATCACCCAATCCGGCTTGTCCAGCCTCGGCTCAAAACATAAATCGCAGACCCAGGCCGACTTCTCCCGCGGCTCGCGCAGCTTCCAGCCATGGTAATTATACGCCTCCAACCGCACCTCCGTCTTGAAGAGATGGCGCGCCAGCCGTTGCAACAACAACCCCGCCACGAAGCCGTCGAGGTCGCTTTCGTGCGTCAGAATAATGTCCGGCTTGGGCAGCGGGTCCACGCCGCAACCTATCCCATCCCCCCCGGTCTGGCCAGAGAATTCATTTGAGAGAAGGGCCAAAACGAGGTATTGGATATGGGTCATGAGACGACAAAGCGACTTTGTCCTGGAAAAAGCGGGATGGCCGGCATTGCTGCTGGGGGAAAATGGAACCATTTGCCGGGCCAATCGCGCCGCGGCTCAACTCTTCGGCCCCATTGTCCAGGGGGTTCCGGGCGTCGCTTCCCTGGCGGCGCTTTTAGATGACGCAAATGGTGTGAAACTCGACAGATTTCTGGCCGATCAGGCCGCCGGAGAGGCCGGCGAACTGAAGCTCAACCTCCTGGGGGGCCAAAAAGCCCGCTTTCAGGCCCGGGTCACCAAAATCTCCCGCGAGGGCCAAAATTATTTTGTCCTCCAACTCTTCAACGGGCCGGGAACCGCGATTTCCTCCGACACGGCCACCTGGGCGCGCTCCAAGGAAGCCAGGGACTCATCGAGCTCCACGCCGACCTCGTTTTTGGACGCCATGGAAGTTCCCTTCGCCCTGACAAACTCCGATTGGCCGGCGATGGTGGTGGATAAATTGGGAACGATCATTCGCTCCAATCCCGCCTCCGCCCGCGTGTTTGGGGCCGCCGCCAGGAAAAGCGCGGCCTTGGGGCTGATCTGGCCCCCGGAGAACGCGGTCCCTCTGGGGAAGTTTTTGGCCGCCGCCATGAATGGAGAACCCCAACTGGTGAAACTGCGGGCCGAAAGCGGCACGGTCATTCCTTTTCAGGCGCAGATCTGCCCGGCCGCGCAAAGCAAGTGGGTCTTGCTCCAGTTCTTCAAGGAGAGCGTCCCGGTCCCGGCGGCGCCGCCGGGGCCGGGTGGGCCCGCAAAGCCCGCGGACGACTTTTTGTTGCAGGACGCCGATTGGCCGTCCTTCCTGGTGCGCAAGAATGGGCAAGTGCTCCGGGCCAACCGCGCGGCGGTGCGGGCGTTCGGAGGCGGCGTGGAAAATCAGGATGTCAAACTGAGCGCAATTTGGTCGCCGGAGAACCAGGATTCGCTGGAACAATTCCTCAGTTTGCCGGCGCCCACCGTTCCTCCCCGCCTCAAGTTCCGGCTCAAGAGCGGGTTGCCCGCTGTTTTTCTTGTCCAGCTTGCCAGCCTGGCGCCGGAGGATGTTTGCCTGCTGCAATTGCTCAAAGAACCAGCGCCGTCATCTCCAGCCGGAACCGGCTCGGCGGGCGCCTCGGAATCCCACACCATCCAACGGCAGAAACTGGATTGCGCCCTGCAACTGGCCCGCTCGGTGGCCCTGGATTTCAATAATGCGCTGACCAGCATCCTGGGCCACAGTTCCTTGCTCCTGAGCCAGAGCCAGCCCGACCACCCCTGGCGCGGCTCGCTCGTCCAAATCGAGAAATCCGCCGCCAAAGCCGCCGAAGTGGCCAGCGACCTGGCTTCCTTCAGCCTTCAGGCCAAGGACGCGCGCGTGCAAACGGCCGGAAATCTCAACACCTTGCTGGAGCGCACCCTGGAGGCCTTGCAAAGCTCCCTGCCGCGCCCGCTGACCATCGCCCGGCAGTTGGAGCGAAAACTTTTCACCGTCAATTTCGACGAAGCCAAAATGCAGCAGGCGCTGGTGCGCATCCTCGAAAACGCCGTTGAAGCCGTCCCATCCGATGGCAGGATCACAGTGGAGACGCGCAACCTCCAGTTGTCCCAGCCGGCTCAGGACGGCGCGGCGAAATTAAGCGCCGGGCAATATGTGTGCGTGGAGATTTCGGACAATGGCGCAGGCATCCCGGACGAGGTGATGCCCCATGTGTTCGAGCCTTTTTACACCACCAAAGGGAGCAAGCATCGCGGCCTTGGGCTGGCCTGGGTTTATGGCATCGTTACCAACCACGGCGGCGGAGTGGCCGTTTCCAACGCGACCGGCGGGGGCGCCCGCGTCTGCCTTTATCTGCCCGCCAACGCCCAGATCGTCCGCGAGGCCCCGCTGGCCTTGACGGATTTGCGCGGGAGCCAGACCCTGCTGGTGGTGGATGACGAAGACCTCATGTTGACGATGGCCCAAATGGTGCTTTCCTCCTTCGGTTACACGGTGCTCACCGCCAACAGCGGTCAAAAGGCCCTCGAACTTTTCGACCATTGGAAGAACTCCATAGACCTGATCCTGGTGGATTTGGTGATGCCCATCATGAGCGGCCGTGAATTGACCGAGCAAATCCGCAAAATCGCCCCGCGGACGCGCATCCTTTGGTGCAGCGGTTATGTCCGTTCCAGCCAGGCGGAAGACGAAGGCCCTTATCTCCAGAAGCCCTTCACCAGCCAGGATTTGCTCCGCGCGGTCAAACATGCCCTGGCCGACGGCGCGGAGGCCCCGGCCCCGCTGGAGGCGCCGGCGCGGCAATCCACCTGAACGCCCGCCGAGAAGCCGGCGGTGGGATTCATTTCAATATTCATTAGTTGACATTATCATCAAATCAGCTTTCAATTGCCTAATGCAAGTCGAAAGCTTAAAAGTATTTTGTGATCTGGCCGAATCGGAGAGTTTCACCAAAGCGGCGCAGATCAATAACGTCACCCAATCGGCCGTGAGCCAGCAGATCAGTTCGCTGGAGCGCCAGTTCAAATCGCTGCTCATCGAGCGCAGCAAGAAGAAATTTCGCCTGACCCGCGAAGGCCAGGTGCTCTACGATTACAGCAAACAGCTCATCCAGACTTATGACTCGCTCCAGAACCGGCTCCAGGAGATCAAGGACATCATCTCCGGTACCATCCGTCTGGCCACCATTTACAGCATCGGCCTGCACGACCTGCCCCTCTACCTGAAGAAATTCCTGAAACTTTTTCCGACCGTCAACGTGCATGTCGAGTACCGGCGCGCCAACCAGGTCTATGAAGACGTGTTGGGAAACGTCGTGGATTTGGGCCTGGTGGCCTACCCGAGCCGGGACGCCAAGCTGGAACTGGTTCCGCTGCGCAAGGACAGCCTGGTGATGATCTGCCACCCGCAACATCCGCTGGCCAAGAGCAAATCCGTCAAGCTCTCCCAGCTCGCCGGCCAGAAATTCATCAGCTTCGAACCTGACATTCCCACCCGCAAGGCCATTGACAAAATCCTCAGGGACCACGACGTGGAGGTGCAGAGTGTGATGGAGTTTGACAACATTGAAACGGTGAAGCGCGCGGTGGAGATCGAAGCGGGCATCTCGATTGTGCCCCAGGCGACCATCACCCAGGAAGTGGCCAAGCAAACCCTGGCCGAACTGAGAATTGAAGGGGTGGAACTCTTCCGCCCCCTGGCCGCCATTTACAAAAAAAACAAGGTCCTCTCCCCGGCCATGAAACAGTTTCTCCACATCCTCAAGGGCTGAGAGGCGCGGGCGGGCAAAATCAGGAGAACGCGATTTTGCCCCTCATGATTTTGCCGCAATCCTGGGGCTTTACTTCAAGTTCTTGGGATTGAGAGGTTGCAAGGCGTGCGGCACGAACAGGCCGTCCTTGCGGATGAGTTCGTTGTCAAACCAAACTTCTCCTCCGCCCCATTCCGGCCGCTGGATCAGAACCAGGTCCCAATGCACCGCCGAACGGTTCCCGTTGTCCGCGTCCTCGTAGGCCTGGCCGGGGGTGAAATGCAGCGACCCGGCGATCTTCTCGTCGAACAGGATGTCGCACATCGGATTCAAAATCCAGGGATTAAAACCCAGCGAAAATTCCCCCACGTAGCGCGCCCCCGCGTCGGTGTCCAGGATTTCGTTCAGGCGCGCCTGGTTGCCGCCGGCCGTCGCCTGGACGATTTTGCCGTCCTTGAATTGCAGCCGCACGTTTTCAAATTTGGAGCCTGAATAAATGGTGGGCGTGTTGTATTGGATGCAGCCCTGCACGGAGGTTTTGACGGGACAACTGAAGACCTCGCCGTCGGGGATGTTGCGTTTGCCCTCGGCCAGCAGCGCGCCGATGCCCTTGATGCTGAAACGCAGATCCGTGCCGGGGCTTTTGAGGCGCACCTGGTCGGTCCGGTTCATCCGCTTTTGCAGCGGGAGCATGGCGCGGGCCATTTTGGGGTAATCCATCGTGCAAACATCGAAATAAAAATTCTCGAACGCCTCGGTGCTCATGTTAGCCGCCTGTGCCATGCTGGGAGAGGGCCAGCGCAGCACGCACCAGCGTGTCTTGTTGACACGCCAATCCTGCACCGGCCGCGTCGTTTTGGAAAAAGGGCTCATCATCGCATGGGGCACGTCGGCGTTTTCGCTGGCATTGGCGGACCCGCGGACGCCGATGTAGGCCTGCACCCGCTTCATGCGGGCCAATTCCACGTCGCGCACCAGGCGGGCGTGCCGGGCGTTGGTCTGGAGCACCATTTCGCGCGTCACCCGCGTGTGGCGCACCTCGATCAAAGGAATCGCGCCCGCCCGCCGCGCGGCGCGCATCATCTCGATGGAGAACTCGTCCGGCACGTCAATCATCTCCAGCAGAACGCGGTCGTTCTTCTTGAGTTCTGTGGAATATCCCACCAGCAGATTGGCCAATTTTGTATAGCGGGGATCAGTCATAGTATCGCCCTAACTAAACACCGCCGCGGCGCAAACACAATAAAAAGTCTGCGAGGGTGCTTCTCCTTTTTTGAGCAATTCCGGCGCCTGCCGAGCCAGGGGTTGGGGATGCCTGGAAAGTGAAATGCGCCGCAAACCAAGGCGCGCCGATTTTACGGCTTGGCATCAGCCCGATCCCGGATGCACACTGGCCGCAATCGGGCTGCGCCGACGATTGAAAGGCAGTTTATGGCATATGTACTTGTCTTAGTCATTCTCGGTATTCCAATAGCTCTGGCCGTCTGGCTGATTATTCGGGCCAATCAATCGAAAGCCGGCTTGGACGAGCTTTCGCGCCGCCTTGATGATCTTGAATCGGAGGTTCTTCTTTTGCGGCAGGAACGGGAATCACGCCGGCCGGTTGAGCCTCCTCCTGCGGCCCCAATCAGAGTTGCCACGCGTCCTGCCGCGCCGCAAAAACCCTTCGCCGCTCCCCGGCCTGCCATCTTGCCAGAATTTATAACTGCGGCTGCGCCGCCGGCTGCGGCCCCGCCGATGGCCGCGCCGGCGGCGGGAGTTCGGCCCGTTGCGGACACACCGGAGCCTGTGGCGGCGCGCCCGGCCTCGCCTGCGGTCAACTGGGAACAATTCATGGGCGTCAAGCTCTTCGCCTGGATTGGCGGACTGGCTTTGTTCATCGGCGTGGCCTTCTTTGTCAAATATTCGTTCGACAACAACCTCGTTCCGCCCGAACTGCGGGTGGCGCTGGGCTTTATGGCCGGCCTGGGCCTGCTGGTCGGCGGCGTGGTGTTGTCGCGCAAGGATTACCCCGCGCTTTCGCAGACTTTGTGCGCCACCGGGGTCGTCATTCTTTATGCGGTGACTTTCGCCTGCCGCTCGATTTATCACTTCGATTTTTTCGGGCCGATTCCGACTTTCCTCCTGATGGCCCTCATCACGGTGACGGCCTTTCTGCTGGCCGTCAGGCTCGATGCCTTGGTCGTCGCCATCCTTGGCATGCTCGGTGGTTTCCTGACGCCGATTCTCCTTTCCACCGGCCAGGACAACCCGTTCGGCCTGTTCGGCTACATCGCCATTCTTGACGCGGGGCTGATCTTCGTGGCGCGGCACCGCCGCTGGTTTTTTCTTCCCGCGCTGGCGGCGCTCGGCACAGCGATCCTGGAAATCAGCTGGGTGGGCAAATTCTTTGTCGCCGAAAAATATTTTGAAGGAAATAAAATCCTGGTCGCGCTCACCGTGCTGTTCGGCTTCGACGCGCTTTATCTGGCGGCAAGTTGGGGGGCGAAAATCCCGAAGCCCGCCGCCACCAACGAACCGGAGAGGGCCGCGCTCGCCGCAGTTGACATGAAAAAGTGGCTCGCCGGCTCCACGCTCGGCCTGCTGGCGGTGACGCTGGCGCTCAGCGGATGGTTTTTGGATTTTGAGCCGCTCGCGCAACGTCCGGCGCTGATGTTCGGTTTCGTATTCCTCATTGATCTTGTCGTCGCCGCGCTGGTCCTGGCCGATGAAACAATGGCCGTCGCCCAAGCCATCGCGGGATTCGCCGTGTTTGGATTGCTTGGTTTTTGGACCCGGGAATGGCTGACCAATGAATTGCTCAACGCCGGGCTGGCCTTTTACTTTGTCTTTGCCGTCCTGCACTCGGCCCTGCCGGCGCTGCTCCAGCGGCGGCACGGCGCAACAGCCCGCGCCTGGGCGGGTCAAATATTTCCACTCCTGGCGCTGATCCTGATCCTGGTGCCGATCTTCAAATTTGCGGCCGTCTCTTTCATCGTCTGGCCGGTTATTTTGCTGGTGGATTTGCTGGCCATCTTGATCGCGGTGCTGACCGCGACTTTGTGGTCGGTCTTGGCGGTGCTCTTGCTCACGCTCGCCGCCACCGGCGCGCTTGTTTTCAAAATCCCGTCCGACCTGACCGGGCTGCCGGTTTGCTTTTTTCTGCTCGGGGCATTCGTCGTTTTCTTCGTTGCCGCGAGCATCTGGCTCGTGCGCAAATTCATGCCTGGCGCGCTCAAAGCCGGCATCAGCTTTGACACCGGCCCCGGCGCGCCGGAAAGTGTCGCCGCGATTTTGCCCGCCTGCTCGGTGGTGTTGCCGTTTCTGCTGCTCATCATGGCCACTCTCCGGCTGCCGCTGGTGAATCCAGCGCCGGTCTTCGGCCTTGCCCTTTTGCTTGTGGTTTTGCTGCTGGGTTTGACAAGATTGTTTTCCCTGGACTGGATGCCGGCCATTGGGCTGGCGTGCGTGGCCGCGCTGGAAGGCGCGTGGCATTTCCACCACTTTTCCCCCTCCGATCCTCATCAGCCGCTGCCTCTGGTGCTGGCGTGGTATCTGGCCTTCTTCGTGGTGTTCGCCCTGTTTCCGTTTTTGTTTCTCCGGCAGTTCGCGGACAAAACCGCCCCGTGGGCGGCCGCCACGATGGCCGGGCCGATTCAGTTCTTCCTGGTCCACCGCTTCATGAAAGCGGTCCATCCAGGCCCGTGCATGGGCCTGCTGCCCGCCGCGTTCGCGATTCCCGGATTGTTGAGCCTGATCGTCGTCCTGAAGAAAATTTCCGCGGAAAACAAATCCCGCCTGTCGCAAGTCGCATGGTTCGGCGGCGTGGCGCTGTTTTTCATCACGCTGATTTTTCCGATTCAGTTCGACCGCCAATGGATCACCATCGGCTGGGCGCTGGAAGGCGCGGCCTTGCTCTGGCTGTTTCATCGCGTGCCCCATCCCGGCTTGCGGCTCACGGGCGTCGGCCTGCTCGGCATCGCGTTCGTCCGGCTGGCCCTCAATCCGGCCGTGCTGGAATACCACGCCCGCGCCGCCACGCCGATCTTCAACTGGTATCTCTACGCCTATGGCCTGGTGACGGCCTCCTTGTTCGCCGGGGCCAGACTGCTGGCGCCGCCGCGCCATCTCGTTTTGAAATCCAATGTGCAACCCCTTCTCGCCGGACTCGGAACCGTGCTGGCGTTCCTGTTGCTCAACATCGAAATCGCCGATTATTTCAGCGCCCCCGGCTCGACTCTGACGTTTGAATTATTCAGCGGCAACTTCGCGCGCGACATGACCTATTCCATCGCCTGGGCGCTCTTCGCGCTCGTCCTGCTGGTGGCCGGGATTCTCAAGAGGCTTCCCGCCGCCCGCTACGCCGCCATCGGTTTGCTCTGTGTCACCCTGCTCAAACTTTTCGTCTTCGATCTGGCGCGGCTCGGCCAGCTCTACCGCATTGGCGCGTTTATCGGCGTGGCCGTCATTGCCATGCTCGCCTCGTTCGCGTATCAAAAGTTTTTCTCCGCCGGCAAGAACAAGGAGGCAGAAGATGAAACCGCTCCATGACTTTTCCGCCAATTTGATCCGCCTGGGCGCGTTCGTTGCCGCTGTTTCCGCGGCGGCCGCCACTTTGCCGTCGGACTGGCGGCGCGAGCAATCGTTTGAGCTTTCGACCAACGGACTTGTGAAATTAAGCCTGCCGGTGGAAACCCTCGACAGCGCGCGTCCCGGCCTGGAGGATTTGCGCCTGTTCAACGAGGAGGGAAACGAGATTCCTTTCTTGATCTCACGACCGGCCCCAAGCCCCAAAATCGTTCAAAGCGCGCGATCCTTTCAGGTCGCGCTCAATCCGGTCAACACCGTTCTCACCCTGGAAACGGGACTGGCGCAGCCGCTCGAAGGCGTCACGCTGGAAACGCCGGCCAACAATTTCATCAAAGCCGTGCGCGTCGAAAGTTCCGACGACGGAAACCGCTGGCAAATTCTCGCGCAAGGCCAGCCGGTTTTTCTCCAGCCCTACGGGGCGGGCCATTTGCAAATCTCCTGGCCCGCTACGGTTTCCAGATGGCTGCGGTTGACCGTCGATGACCAGCGCTCGCCTCCGATTCCCTTCACCGGTGCGCGGGTTCATGCCGCGACGGGCGAGCCGGCGCCAGGCGAGTGGATTCCCGTCAGGATTTCCGAGCGCGACGAAAACCCCGGGGAAACCCGGCTGGCGATTAACCTGGGCGCGGCAAATCTGGACGTGGCCGCCCTGCAAATCGAAACCGCCGAACCGCTTTTTATGCGCCCAGTCGTGCTTGCCATTCCCCAAATTGCCGAAGATGCCATCCGCGAACAAACGATTGGACAAGGGATGATTTACCGCATAGATGTCGCCGGCCAGGCGCCCTCCCAAAGCCTGGCTGTGGCGATGGAAAAGCAAGTCCGTTCCCGCGAACTGTTGCTGTTCATCAAGAACGGGGACAGCCCGCCACTGCCGGTTTCGGAGGTGCGGGTCGAGCGGCGTCCGGTTTATCTCGTTTTTTTCGCGCGCCAGCCCGGTACTTTCCATCTGCTGACCGGAAACAGCCGTTGTGACGCCCCGCATTACGACTTGGCCGCTTTGAACATGAACCTGAAGGCCGTCGCGGTCTGGCCGGTCAAAATTCCGCCGCCCTCCAACAATCCCGGTTTTCAGGCGCCGCAGGTTTTGCCCGGAATCGATCTGGCTGGGGCGGCCCTGGACGTCTCGGAATGGAGATTTCGCAAGGCAGTGAAAATCGCGGCTGACGGCGCGCAACAAGTGGAACTCGATCTCGATGTGCTGGCGCATGCGCAGCCGGGCGGCGCGGATTTGCGCCTGCTCAAAGCCAGCAATCAAGTGCCGTACATCGTGGAACGCACTTCCATCAGGCGTCCGCTCGCTCCGGCCGTGGCCGCGACCCATGATGCCAAAGACCCGCAGATGAGCCGCTGGATCATCCGCCTGCCGCGGGCCGGATTGCCGCTCACCCAACTGACTTGCGTGGCGCGAACCCCGCTGTTTGAACGCGCCATGACGCTTTACGAGGAACTGGCCGACGAGCGCGGCGAGAAGTATCGCCGTGTGCTGGGCGGCGGCTCGTGGGAGCAAACGCCGCAACGCAAATCCAGGGATTTTGTCCTGACCTTGGAGGGATCTCCGCAGAGCGACACTTTGTTCCTCGAAACCGGGAACGGCGACAATCCGCCGCTGGAACTGGAAAAATTTCAATTCCTGTATCCTGCGACCCGCATTCTGTTCAAAGCCAAACCTGGCGACCAACTTTATCTTTATTATGGCAATCCTGGCGTCGCGCCGCCCCGCTACGATTTGAGCCTTGTCGCCGATCAATTGCTGGCGGCCGGGAAAAATGACGTCTCGTTGTCCTCCGAAGAGCAACTCAAGGAAACCTCGTGGCGAGAAAACCAGGCGCCGGGCCATGGAGGGATGATTTTCTGGGGAATACTGGCGGTGGTCGTGGTGGTGTTGCTCATCATCATTTCCCGCCTCTTGCCCAAATCCTTGCCGCCGGCAAAGTAAGGGTCCCTTTGTTGCGATTGCAACAATCCATGTGGATGCCATTATAAAGCTTCAAGTCTTTGCCCGCTGGGTTTCTGCTTTGCGGAGTTGGCGTTCCCGGCGTTGGGTTTCGGCGCGGAGCAATTCCTCGGCGGACCAGCCGCCGGCCTGCGCGCGCTCCGCCAGCTCAAAAAGGCGGCGCGCCAACACGCTCCGCCTCAGTGGAATGCGCTTCGCCTCGTCGGCGGCGGGCAGCAATTTTGCCTTGCGCGCCTTTTTTACCAGCTTCTCCGCCCGCAGCAGCGCCGGCAGATGTCCGGGGATGCCGTCCAGCGCCGAGGGCCGGGCGTGGCGGGTGCCCTGCTTTTCCGCCTTTTTGATTTTTTCCCAGTTGGCCCATACTTCCTCCACGTTTTTCACTTTCGTCTCTCCGAACACGTGCGGGTGGCGGCGAATCAACTTTTGGATGATGCGCCGGGCGACGCCCTCGAAATCAAAGGCCCCGCGCTCCCCGGCCAGTTGGCAGTGAAAAACCACCTGCAAGAGCAGATCGCCCAGTTCCTCCGCCATCTCCTGATCGTCCGCCGCTTCAATCGCGTCCATCAGTTCATAAGCCTCCTCCACCGCGTGAAAGCGCAGGGTGCGATGGTCCTGCTCCCGGTCCCACGGGCAGCCCGCGGGTGAACGCAGCCGGGCCATCACCGCGATCAAGTCCTGGATCGCCGCGCCGGATTTTTTTCCGCCGGAATTGGCCCGCCCTGGTGGTGCGCGGCGTGACTTCACAAAATCACCATATTGTCGCGATGCACCATCACGTCGTTCGCCAGGCGCGCCTTGACAATGGCGGCGTCAAACATGGCGATTCCCCGCGCGAACTCCGTGCCGTTCAAATCGCAAATCCGCACCACCTCCCCGGCGGCGAAATCCCCTTCGCAGCGGGCCACCCCCGGCGGGAGGAGGCTCTTGCCCTTTTTTTGCAGCGCCAGCTTGGCCCCCTCGTCCACAAACAGCGCCCCTTTGGGATGATGGAAAAAGGCGATCCACCGTTTTCGTCCCGGCAATTTCACCGGCTGCGCCACAAAGAGGGTCCCTTCCTCGCGCCCCTCAAAAATGCGCGCCAGGGCGTTTTTCTTTTTGCCCGAGGCGATGACCAGGGGGATGCCGGCGCGCACCACGATCTTGGCCGCCTGCAGCTTGGAGGCCATCCCGCCGACCGCTGTGGCGCTGTTGGTGCCGCCCGCCCATTTCTCCATCGCGGCGTCCAGATGTTCGATCGCAGGGATGGTTTTGGGGTCGGCCTTGCCGAAGTTCTCGATGAACCCGTCCACCGTGGTCAAGATCACCAGCGCGTCCGCCGGCAGCAGGCAGGCCACCAGAGCGGAAAGTTGGTCATTATCCCCAAACTTCAATTCCGTGAAGGAAATGGCGTCGTTTTCATTGATGATCGGAATGACGCCGTGGCGGAGCAAGGTCACCAAAGTGGTGCGCGCGTTGAGGTGGCGCTCGTGATGTTGCAAGTCGTCGTGGGTCAGCAGCACTTGGGCGACCTGGTGTCCGGCCTGGCTAAAAAGGTTTTCGTACAGCGCCATCAGGCGGGGCTGGCCCACGGCGGCGCAGGCCTGCAACTCGGAAGTTTCCCCCGGCCGTTTCTCATGCCCCAGGATGCCCATGCCCGCCCCGACCGCGCCGGAGCTGACAATCACCACCTCTTTGCCTTGCGCCCGCAGGGCGGCGATCTGCCCCACCAACTGGGTCATCTGCGCCAGATCGGGTTCTTTGCGGCTGTCCGTCAGGACGCCCGTCCCCAATTTGACGACGATCCGGCTGGCACTGACAAGGGTTTTACGGTGCATGCAACCGGGATGTTCCGAAACCCGGATGGATTTAGCCACAAAAAAAGCGCGGAACTCCAAGCCAACGCGGGCGGAAGGGCGCAGGATTGGGCCGCTATTGGCCCTGGACGAAGGAAACGGGCATGGGGCGGTCTCCCTCCGTTTCAAACACGGAAGCGGTCTCCGAGGCTGTGACGGGACTGGTGCTGCCGAGCCAGTTGACCACATGCAGACCGCGGGGCGCATCGGACTCGCCGTCGGCCGCCGGGGGCTGGGACACTGCCCAGAGGGATTCTGGCATCGGGCCGGTGGCGCCGGCCATGGCTTCGGATTTGGGGGAGTAAAACATCCCCACCGTCACCGCGGCGCAGAAGGTCAGCGCGAAGGCATAAACCAGCGTGGGCTGGATGCTGAACGCCGCCAGGCAGGTCTCCCAAAAATTGGATTGGCCCTCGCCCTTTTCAATCCGGCTGATGATCCGGCCCGGCAGCAGGTGGAAATAGCCCGGCGGGGGCTGCTCAAAGCGTTTGAGCGCAATGATCCTCTCGACCTTTTCCAAGGGATTGGGTTGCTGGTTCATATTATTTGCTTGAACACTAATCCAGGCTCTATTTCAGGCAATCGGCCAGATAGACTTGCAACTCCTGCCTGGCATAAAACAGGCGTGAACGAACGGTGCCGACGTTGCAATCCATGATCGCCCCGATTTCCTCGTGGGAAAGCCCCTGGATGTCGTGCAAGATGACTACCATTCTGTGATGTTCTGACAGTTTCTGCATGGCGGCGTTCAATTTTTCCTGCAATTCGACCAGGCACAAGTCCCGCCGCGGGGTGTTGTGGGAGATCAGCGCCACCAGGGCGGGGTCGCGCTCGGCGTTGAAATCCATGTCGTTGAGGCTCATGTGAGCCCGGTTCTTGCGCTGCTTGAGGAAGTTGATCGTCTTGTTGACGGCAATGCGATAGACCCAGGTGTAAAAGCTCGAATCGCCTTTGAAGGATTTGAGGGCGCGGTAGGCCTTGATTAAGGCTTCCTGGGTCATGTCGTTGGCGTCCTCGTGATTGGCGGTCATGTGATAGACGGTGGCGTAAATTCGTTCCTGGTAACGGCGCACCAATTCATCGTAAGCGGCGATGTCGTCATGCTGGGCGCGATGCACCAGCGCCAGATCGTCGTCCGGCTGGGGCGACGGCTCCGGCTCAGGGATGCGCAGCAGTTGCATGGTTTTTTCGAGTTCGGCTTTCGTAAGCAATAATGAGTGCGGCCAACGCCAATGGTCTTAATACTCAACCCCCAAGGCCTCGGTTTGTTGCGCCAAAAAGAAAGTCAACCCGCCCAGCTTTGCGCGGCTTTCCGAGGGAGGCAGCGCCGCCAGCGCCAGGCGCGCGGCGGCCAAGTAGTGCTGGATCACATTTCTGGATTCGGTGAACGCGTCGTATTTTTCGATCAACGCCACCACGCCCGGCAGGTGTTCCGGCTCCCAATTTTGCAGCCAGCCGCGCAATTTATTCTGGTCGGCGGGCGAGGCCCGGTCGCGCACGATGATGACGGGCAGGGTCATCTTGCTTTTGGCCAGGTCGGCGCCGAGGGATTTTCCGGCGGCGGCCTCGGAGCCAAGGACATCCAGGCAATCGTCGTATAACTGGTAGGCGGTGCCCAGGGCCATGCCATATTGGCGCAAGGCTTCCTGCCGGGCCGCGGTGGCATGGCTGAGAAAGGCGCCCAGATCGCATGACAAGGCAAAAAGCTCCGCCGTCTTCATCGCCAGCACTTTGAAGTAATGGCTGCGCGCGACCTCGAAATTGCCCCGGCCGCGTGTCTGCAAAATTTCGCCGGCGCAAACGGTATTGGTGGCCGCGGCGACCTCGCGGCAAATTTCGGGCGTGGGGAAACTGGCGGAGAGCTTCAAGGCGTGCGCAAAGAGGCAGTCGCCCAGGAGCACCGAGATTTCATTACCCCAATGTGCGGCCAGGCTGGGCCGGCCCCGCCGCAAATCGGCCTCATCAATGATGTCGTCATGGACCAAGGTGGCCAGATGCACCATTTCGATGATCACGGCCACGGTGAGATGGGAGTCGTTCAATCCGCCCGCCGCCTCGCCGCTCAGGCAAACGAGCATGGGCCGCAACTGTTTGCCCTGGGCGGTGAGGGCATATTGGGCGAAGGCGGCGATTTGCGGCTCAAACTCATCTATTTGCGCCACGAGCCGAGATCCCACTCCGTGCAGAAACGGCTCCACCGACTCCAGAATCTGTTTCCAAGCCGGAGACAAGGTGGATGGCGGGGAACAAGCAGGAGCGGCAACCATACTGGATTCAACAGCCAACATTGTGATAACTGTAATTTCGCCGGCGCCGCAAGTCAAACCCGGAAAAATGAGGGGCGGATTTGGGATTTCGGGTCATAAGAATGAGATGAGTCTTGATTGGCATGGCTGATGCTTGGGCGGGAGGGGATCTTGAACCGAAAAATCAGAGGAAACGGAGAAATCGGAGGTTTTAAGAGTCAGAACACATCATTTTTTGCTTTGACTGGAACAAGAAAAGGCCACGCGCTGTCACCGGTCACTTCAAAACCAGCCAGCCGCGATCGAATCAAAACCAGCCAGTCCGAGGTGCTTTATTCATATCAGGTTTCTTGATGCTGGCAAGGGCTTTTCAGTTTCTTCCTGCAACAGCGCCAACGGCGGTTGGCTCCGGCGACTTGTTAGACCGATGCAACTCATTCTGGAAGCGCTTCACTTATCCAACTCAATTGCCAAAACGGTGTCGAATATATTACTCCTGGTGGACGCGGCAAGGTCTGCATGGTTCCCATTCCAGACAAGAGTCCCTGGCGCAGACCAAGCGGGGTCTGAATCTGCAAGAGCATCCGTAAAATGCAGGTCCCATCCCAAACCGCCACCATCGGCGGTCCTGATCAATAAATGCCCCATAAACCTTCCCTGCTCAACACGAATCCCTAAAAGGAAAGAAGAGCAATTGGTCTCAAGGTTAGCTCCAGTGCTAAACTTTGTGACGACCGTGCCATCACGACGATTAAGAATCACAAGTCGGATGGTCTTGACAGGCTGTTGCGCTTCGGGGATGGAAGTCTTCCAAGCGTGGAAGTCCGTGAGCATCGCCAAGTCTGATGCGGTTAATTGAGTGTCGGAGTCTTTTCCCGTGGACTTTGACATCTTTTCACCGCAACCTGCGACAAGAGCAGACATGATGACCGTAAGGTAGAGCATTGGGTTTGGATTTTTCATTACTTGAAATCGGTCTAACGAAAAAAGTTGAGCCACCGCCGACTCGCGACGTGAACCACGACAGCGGAACGGAAAACACCAACGGCGGTTGGCTCCGACAACATTGATATCACCATGCGGTCAGCATGGCGGATTCGCGGCGAGAATCGAGCATTTTCCATAAGCGCAAGCAGCAAAGTAAAACGAGCAGAACCGGAAAGCGATCCGTTCAGCTCGCCGGTTCTGCGGTCGAAGGTTCGTTGGGCTTGGATTTGGTCTTCTTGGTTCTGTCCTCTTTTCCGGCAATGGTGGTGTGGTCTTTGAGCCGGTAACTGCGCCCGGTAATGGCAATGGTCTGGGCAAGGTGCAGGAAACGATCCAGGATCGCGCCGGCCGCAGTAAGATTCTGCAAGTGAGGGCCTTGTGATGTGGCCGCATTCGTTTATCCATGTCATCGGGCGGTTGAAAACGGCCGCCTGTGGGCACTTCAAAATCGGCCAGTCCAAAGTGCATTATTCCTATCAGGCATTTTGATGCACGCAAGGGGCTTTTCGATTAATTCACAGACGCTGGCGCCGCCGCCGATGGCGTTCGATTTGTCTCCGGACGAATCGGCTTTGAAGGGAGATGGTTCGCCGCGCCTTACCGGGATAACTCGGGATGAGCCTCCGAGAGACCAGGCACAATCTGCCGATACTTCAGGCTGAGACCAACCAAGCCGGGCGGGGCCAGGTCTTTGGCCAAATAGGTGTGCGCGTGAGATTGCAGGATGCGCCCGTAATCCCCAAAGCGGCCCAAGTCGGGTGGAGATTTTTGGGTTTCCAAGCCGCTGGAAATAACCTGCGCCTCGAAACCGTTGGGGAGGGCCACCACCCACTCCGTCGTGCCGGCTGTCTGGAACACTTCGGGCAGCTCCAGCTCCGCGATGCCAATGAACCCCAGCCGCAAAGGGGGGATAGGAGATGCGGAACGAGAGGCGATCCACCGTCTGCTGCGCTTCCCGGCCAGGCAGCTTGACCCGGCAATACTGATCCTCCACCACAGGGGATTGGATTTCGTTCCCATTGACTGACACGGAAATCAACCTCGCTCCGACGGGCAGCCTGATGCGGAATTCCTCGCCTTGAAAAGCGGGCATTTCAAACTCGGCAAAGTGGGTGCAACTTCCGTCGGAGTTGACGACCGTCAGATGCTGCGCGCGTGTAAGGCCGATGCCATAAAAATCTTTCGCGGGTTCCGGCGGCTTGGGGGGCTGCGCCGGGTGCGCGGTGAGAGGCGCGGTCATTTTTGGAGGCTGCGCCAGCGAATCGTTTCCATGGTCTCGCCACTCCACTGTTAATTTGCCTTCGCCGGTCACGCCGATGTCGTAAACCGTCGCCTTGTCCGCCGCACTTTTGCTCCAGAGGGAGCCTGTCAGAATTTCAAGATCATTTCGCGCGGCTTCCAACTTCGCGTTTCCCGAAACTCCGGCCAAGACCGGAATCTCGGCCCGCCGCTTGCCCTCACGATCCTCGATGGGCACCCGATACGAAAGCCGGAGCGTTCCTGGTCCAGACCGTTCGGCCTCCAGCCACAGGCCATTGCTGGCGCCGATGATCCAAGCCAGGTTTGTGTCAGGGGATTCAATATGAGATTCCAGCAAATACACCGGCGCGCTGAATAAGGCCTTGGGGGAATCCCCGGCCCGCAAAATCTGGAAAGTCGCCAGCGCCTCCACGCGAAAATAATTTGTGTCCATCTTCACTTGATACTGGGCCGGCGCGAAAGCCACGAGGGCCGGCCTGGTTTCCTTTTTGGCCTCGGGCGCTTTTGCCAGTAATTCTCCCGGAACAATCACCTGGGCCTCCGCAGCGCTCGCTCCGCCCGGCCAGAGCAGCGTCGCCAGAAGAGCCACGACTGCGGCTTTTCGCCGGAACGCCTGGTTTTGCAAATCAATCAGCACATAAAGTGTCACCACCCCCAGGCAGAGCAACACCATGCCGCGATTCCAGCCGGCGAACGCCGCCCATGTGGGAAAAACCCAGTAAAGCAGCAGGCAAACCATGCCGCCCAGCAGCCCAATCCTGGCCCCCAGCAGCCAGCGCGCGTAGTTGAGCAGCAGCACTCCAGGCACCACGGCCGCAATCCCCACCGCCACCGGGAAGGAAAGATGCGCGCTCAGGTAAAGGATGAGAGGGAAATAAAGCCCGTAGCCGACGGCGATTGTCACTATTTGAACCGGGTTCAATTCCTGGCGGGCGAGGACCACCGCCGACACGGCCAGCAGAAAGAGAAGGCAGATTCCCGGTCCAATCTCCAGCAACTGCGAGAGCGACTGATAAAGGCTGCGGCTTTCCACGACTGCGCCGGTATAAAAATCCGGCGCGAGGAAATCCCGTCGTTCCCATGAAACCGTCTCCTCCGTGGAGGCCTTGGTTCCATCGCCGCTTTCAAAGCGCATCGAATCCAAATCCCGGCGTTGAAAAGCCACGCGCAATTGTTTCACCGGGTTCCCGTTTTGGTCGCCCACGCGATACGTCGCGCTCTTCAGCGCCGCCACCTGATAAGAAATGTCAATGTTGGCGACGCGATGGGCTTCCAGGGCACCGCTCCACAACCAGGCATCGCTGCCATTTTCCTGCACGCCATCAACGGAGGATTGCAATCGCAGCCCGCCTGCTGCCAGACTGCCGCCGTCCGGGATTCCGTTTCGCGGATGGGGACACTTGAAAAGAACGAAAACCGCCTCGTCCAACCCGTTGCTCAAACCAAACTGGGCATGGAACTCGCCGGACATATCCATGATCGTGCGCAGCCCGCGATAATCGCGCCGCCCTGCCATGTTGAAACGAACGTCGGCATGTTCCGGTTGCATCGCTTTGATGACCGAAACGTCATCGCTCATCTTGCGCGTGACCACCCAGGGGGATTCCTGGATCATGTCCGCACTTAGTTTGCTGGCCGGCTGCCCGACGAACTCCGGGCGTTCTTCCATCAGCATTTTCAAAGCGAAAAATCCGGCGGAAATGGCCGCCCAAGCCAGGAACCCCGCCAACAAGGTGTTGGCCGCGGGAAGGTATGGCCCCGGAGCCGGGCGCTGGCCGTTGGTTGTGTCATTCGTCATCATACGGCTGATAGAGTGCGATCGGCCTGTCCAAAAGTTTGGACCATAAGTTATTGACAGCCCGTGTCTGGGTTTTGTTCAGCATGATGTGTCTTATTGAAACCTACTTTGTCATTTTCCTTTTGGATAGATCAAGCGGCTTGGCCCGCCGAAGCGCCCCGCTGTCATCCTCGGTAAAGGTAATAGCGTCGTAAAAAGTCTCGAGCGGAACAAAAACTCCGATTTTGTCAGCCCATTCATTGAGGCGCGGATTGCAGGTTCGTTCCCAAGCCAGGACTTCAACCCCCCACCTTTTCTTATGCATCCTCTCGAGATCGGCGTGAAAACCAACGCCATCCAAAAAGCCGGCGCCATCTCCGGTCAGCATGACGGCGATACCCGGCGCTCCATTGTAGTCCAATGCCTTTCGGAGCATGTGGGTTTGGAGAGCTTGATCCACGGCTTGTTCACGGGAACTGAAGCTGCCACGCTCAAACAACTCCACCTTCACCCCGACGCGCTCCAAATGATTCCAAACATGGCGCATCGGCGGGGGCACGGAGCCTGCGGCGATAGCATACTCCAACTTGCGCGCTGCCGCCGCCAATTGCAGCAGATGGTCAAACTGAATTCGCACCTGGTAGGGAGCATCCCCACCTTCACGCTCGGCCGCCACAGGCTTGGCGCTGATAAGAACATTCGAGTTATCCCAAAATACGAAGATCTTTTTCATGCTCAAGGGGATTACGCTTCGCTGGCGGGGCGTCAACCCATGACTGAGAGGATTTGCCTCATGACGCTGGCGCGATGTTTTTGAAGTCCATGTGGGATGGCGAGCCGCAGCCCCATCGCCAGATGCTCCGAGAAAAGATTTATATTACAATACCATTAACCCCTTTTTGCCCCTCCTGCTGATGCCCTCCAAATGTGGCAATGCTAGGAACTGACCCGAATGGCCCTTAGATAAGACCTAAGACTTTCTTGCCCAGGCATTTGCGTCGCTTCGGATGAGGCATGGTTTCAAACAACACTTGTCGGCTTAACCGTTGCATTTCCTTCAAGGTGTCTTG
>JBEKOF010000031.1:0-26047 GCA_049522055.1 Verrucomicrobiota bacterium
CGCCGGCGAAGACCTTGATGCGATTGCTCTTTCCCATTGCCACCACGATCATGTCGGCTCCCTGCCCGTGGCTCTGCGCCATTTCCCCAGAGCTTGCGTCCTGATGACCGAATTGAGCTATTACCTGATAGGCCGCGTGTTGCACAATTCGGTCAACGTCATGCTCCGCCAGCGCGACGAAAACGGCGTCAAAGATTACCCCCTTTACACCCACAATGAACTGGAGGAATTGGAGCCTCAGTTCCAGGGATTCAAATACCACCGCGAAATTGAATGGAACTCCCACGCCAAAGTCCGCGCCGGCCGGCCCTCCCCAACCCTGGAATTCTTCGATGCGGGCCACGCGCTCGGCTCGGCTGGCATCTTGGTGCGCGGAAAATCAGAAACCCTCTTTTACACCGGCGATGTCTGCTTCCATGACCAGACCCTCCTCAAAGCCGCCCGTTTTTCGGACATCCGCGCCGACGTCCTCATTATGGAAACCACCCGGGGCGACCGCGCCACCCCGCCCGGTTTCACCCGCGCGGCCGAAGCCCAGCGCCTGGCCCAGGCCATGGAGCGCCTTCTGGCCAAAGGCGGCTGCATCTTGATTCCCACCTTCGCCCTGGGCCGCACCCAGGAAATCCTGGCCCAATTGGCTTTGATGATGGAAGACCGCCAACTTCGCCGCCAGCCCATCTACATCGGCGGTTTGGGCCGGGTCTTCACCGAAACTTACGATTTGAAAGCCCATTTGACCCATCGCGGCCAGCCTGATTTGCGATTGACCGAGGCCCTGCAACTCATTGTTTTGGAACGAGAGTCGCTTTTGAACATGAAGCTCGCCGACGGCCGCATTTTTGTCCTCACCGCGGGCATGATGACGGAGGGAACGCCCGCCCACGAACTGGCCATTCGCATGGCGGGTGATCCACGCCATGCCATTTTTTTCGTGGGCTACGCCGACCCGGACACCCCGGGCGGCCGGTTAAAGGCCTCCCAGCCGGGCGTGCCGTTCCTCTTCAGCGGCAGCGGGGGCGAATTGACCCGCCGCTGTGCGCTGGAAGACTTTGACTTGACAGCCCATGCCAGCCGGGAGGCGCTGGTGGATTTTGTGGGGGTGGTGTCCCCGCGTGCCGTCCTGCTGGGCCACGGCGGCTCGGCCGCGCGCCAATGGTTTGAGCGGCAAATTCGCCAACGCTGGCCCAGGATCAAGATCATCCAGCCCCAGCCGGGCCTGAGCGTTGAAGTCTGAAAACGGCTTCGCAAGAAAGTCCCATGCGCCCGTCGCATGGTTCGGCAGTAGAGGATGATCTGCGTTTTGGGATCGGGGATGGTTTTCCCGATGGTTTTTGGTATTCAGAGACCTGCTTTTAATTTAATCTGAACTGCCATGAAAGGATCGCGCTGGGTAATTATTGACACGGAGACGGACGGGCTGATGCCACCCATTCATGTGGTCGAACTCTGCGGCCAGATGATGGAAGGATGGGAACCGGCGGGAGAACCATTCCAGATGTTTTTGAACCACGAGGTTCCAATTCCCGCAGAAACTGTGGCGATTCACGGTTACACCCGGGGGTTTCTGCGCAAACACGGCCGGGAGCCGCGGGCCGTCCATGAAGCGTTTCGGGAGTTTGCGCGGGACTTGCCCCTGGTCGCGCACAATCTGAGCTTCGACTGGGACCGCTGCCTGGAACCGGAGTGGGCTAGGCTGGGCATTCCCCGGATCGGGCGGCGCGGGTTCTGCTGCCTGATGCTGGCCCGGCGGCTGGCCCCGGAATCGCGCAGTTGCCGCCTCGACGCGTTGAAACAATACTTTCGCATTGCCCCCTCGCGCAGTCATCACGCCAGGAACGATGTCCTGGCGGTGGTCGAGCTGTTTCAAAAAGTTTACCGGCCCCGCTTGGAGCTGGCGGGTTACGACACCTTTGACTCCGTCGCCGCTTTCGCCAGTCTGCGCCCGATCAGGAAATGCGTGGAGTTGATCAAGACACGCTCTTACACACTGCCATAGTTGGCGGCGGTGGCGCCGGAGCAGAGGCGATACCAGGTGCGCAGGATGAGCAGGATTTTCTGGCTCTTGGTCAATCGGGTGGGGGTGGGGCCAAAGACGTTGAAAGCCTGGCGTTCGAGTTTTTTGAGCAGACGCCAATAAACCGAACCCATCAACTCGGCGGCGGCCATGGAACGGCGGTCGGCGGCGGGCAGGGTTTGCCGGGCCAGGCTGTAGTATTTTTTGGCCTCGCGCGCGACCCCGGCGGCCAGTTGCTCAAATCGCTCCGAGTATTCCAGCCGCAGTATTTCCTGGGGGGAAACCCGGCACCGCTCCAACTCGGATTGCGGGAGATAAATCCGGCCGCGCCCGGCGTCCGTGCGCACATCACGCAGGATGTTGGTCAGTTGCAGGGCCTTGCCCAAATGGACGGCGTAGTCGCGGCAAGCGGGGTCCTGGTAGCCAAAAATCTCCACGCTCAGAAGGCCGACGACCGAAGCCACGCGGTAGCAGTATTGTTCCAGGGCCTGGTAGGTGTCGTAACGCTTGATGTCCAGGTCCATCTCGACGCCCCGGATGAGTTCGTCAAAGCAGGCGAAGGGCAGATGGTAGCGGGAGATGACAGGCAGAAGCTCGCGCGCGACGGGAAAGGCCGGAGTCATCCCGTCGCAGGCGCGGCGGACATCCTCGCGCCAGGCGGCCAGGGCGGCACGCCGGGCGGCCACAGGCTCGGATTCGGTGTCGGCCACGTCATCAACTTGACGGCAAAAGGCGTAGAGGACGGACATGGCGTCGCGTTTGGGCTTTGGCAGCAGCACGAAGGCCCACGCCAGGTTGGAGGCGCTTTTGCGGGTGATGGTTGTGCTGTGCTGGCTCATGCCCCCGCGTCTTGGCCCGGCGGCGCGGCCGGCTCCTCCTCCGCGTCCAGGTTAATGTTAAGCCGCTGCATGCGGTAGCGCAGGGCGTGGCGGCTGATTTTCAACTGCTCAGAGGTCCTGGAAATGTTGTAGCGCGTTTGCTCCAGCGCGCTTTGGATCAACTGCCGCTCGAAATCGGCCATCAGTTCATCCAAGGATCGCGCCCCGGTGACGGTTGGCAGTTCGGCCTTGCGCAACCGGCCTTCCAGGTGGAAATCGGGCAAGCTGCCCGGCTCGATTTCCAGGCTGGTTTCCAGAATGACGGCCCGCTCGATGACATTGCGCAGCTCCCGCACGTTGCCGGGCCAGTGATGGCCGAGCAGTTTTTGGCGCGAGGCGGCGGTGAGGCCGCGAATGTGTTTGTTCATGAAGCTGTTGTAGTGGCGCAAAAAATTCTCGGCCAGGATCACGATGTCCCCTCCCCGCTCCCGCAGGGGCGGGGGGCGGAATTGGACGACGTTCAAGCGGTGGAACAAATCCTCGCGAAAATTGTTCTGGCGGATGGCTTCGATGATGTCGCGATTGGTCGCGGCGATGAGGCGCACGTCCACATGCAATTCATCGTTGCCGCCGACGCGCGTGAAGGTGCCGTCTTCCAGGAAGCGGAGCAATTTGGCCTGGAGGGAGCGGCTCATGTCGCCGATTTCATCCAGGAAAATCGTGCCGTCGTGGGCTTCCTCCACGCGGCCGAGTTTTTGGCGGATGGCGCCGGTGAAGGCGCCTTTTTCATGCCCGAACAATTCACTTTCCAGGAGGTTTTCCGGGATGGCGGCGCAGTTGATGCGGATATAATTGTTTTGGCGGCGCAGGCTCAGGCCGTGCAGCGCCCCGGCCACCAGTTCCTTGCCGGTGCCGCTTTCCCCGAGGATCAGCACGGTGGCGTTAGTGGGGGCGACGCTTTGGATAAGCTGGCGCAGTTCGACCATTTTTGGGGAATCCCCGACGATCTGCTCCAACTGGTAAACCTCCGTGGTGCGGGCGCGCAGCGTGGCGTTTTCACGGATCAGGCTATGACGTTCCGCGCAGCGGGAAACGGCGTGCAGGAGTTCTTCGGGAGCGAAGGGCTTGGCCAGATAATCAATGGCCCCGGCCTTGATCGCCTCCACCGCCAGCTTGGGCGTGGCGTAGGCGGTGATCATCAGGAAAGGAATGTGCGGCCAGCGTTTGCACGACTGCGCCAGGAACTCGTAGCCGCTCATCTTCCCCAGCCGGGCATCGGTGATGACCATGAAGATCTCCTGTTTTTCCAGCAAGGCGAGCGCCTCCTCAGCCGATTCGACCATCTCCACCTCGTAGCCCTCCCCGATGAGGATGGAGCGCAATGAAACGCGCATGTTCTTCTCGTCGTCAACGACCAGGATGGGAGGCAGGGACTGGCTCATGTGGTTAACCTCATCAAAATTCGAGCGGGGAACTCTAGGATGAAACGAGTCCCTTTTCCAAGCACCGATTGCACGCGCACCAGGCCCCCATACATTTCGGTGTTGTGTTTGACAATTGCAAGCCCCAGCCCGGTGCCCTTGGCGCGGGTGGTGAAGTAGGCGTCAAAGATTTTGTCGATTTTGTCGGGCGGGATGCCGGGGCCGTCGTCGGCGATGGAGATGATGATGGAATCCTGGTTGCCGTAGCGCGTGGAAACTTCGATCTGTCCGCGCCCGCCCAGGGCCTCGCGGGCGTTTTGCAGCAAATTGACCAGGACGCTGGAAAGATGCTGCCGTTGCATGAGCACGGCCGGCAGTTCCGGGGAGTAATAGCGCAGGACGCGCACCTCGTATTTGGCGGCCGGGGGAAAAACTTGCTGGATGGCGTCGTCAATTTCCGCCGCCAGCTCCAGGCGCTCGACCCGTCCCTCCGCCAGTTGGGCGTAGCCCATCAGCTCAGTGAGGATTTGGTCGGCCTTGACCACCTCCTCGCGGATGATGCCGCTCTGCTCCTGGACGATGCCGATCTGCTCCTCGTAGGCGATCTGGCCCTCGTCCACGGTACGCTGGAGACAAAAGCAGGCGTTGGTGATGATCCCAAGCGGGTTCTTGATCTTATGGGCGATTTCCGCGGCCAGCCGGCCTGCGGTGCGGAGGCGCTCCTGGCGCACCGCCAATTCGGTGGCTTCGGCCTCGATGCGCCGTTGCCGCTCAAAGAGCACTTGGATGCCGTAGCAGCAGGCGGCCCAGATGATCAAGACGATGACGCGATCATTCAGTATCTTGGTTTCCGAGCGGATCTCCCAAGTGGCGTCCTTGAAGGCAATCAACCTCTGGTCCAGTATGCCGCCGGCGAGGAACCCGCCCAGCGCCAGAAGATTGAGCAAGATCTGAGGCAGCGCCAGCGGGATGGCCAGGGCATTATGGAGGATCAACACCAGAAATACCCAGTAAAGGTTGCTGTCGAAACCGTCCACGATGAACACCAGCCCCGACATCAAAATTACGTCCATCAGACCAATGCTAAAAACGATCCACTGCGTGGCTCTCAAAGACATTTGGCGCACCCAGATGAAACCCGCCCCAGAAAGCAGGTTGGCCGCCAGGTAAAACCAAAAGTAATCTTCGAGCCAGCGATGGCCAATGTCGCGCGCGCTGCCCTGGACATCGCGCCAATCATTGAGGAAAAAGAAATAGCCCAGGATGGCGATGACCAGCACGCGCAGCGGCAGAATGATATCCCTCTCGACGGTTTGAATGCGCGCCGCCCGCTGGCTGGGTTCGACGGTGGGGGCGACGAGCAGCCGGGCCAGTTTTTGGAATGTGTCGTTGCTGCTCAGAGACATGGCAGACTGGGGGTTACCGCGTCAGGCTGGCGGCCCGCTTGGCGATTTGCTCCACCGGCCAGAGCCGGCCCAGGCCCTCGTATCCGCAGGAAAGCAGCCCTTTCTCCGGGCCGATGAATTCCACCCCGCGTTTTTTTAAGGTCGCCACATTGCGCTGCGTGGCGCCATGAAGCCACATTTTGCCGTTCATGGCGGGGGCGACGAGCACTTTGGCCTCCGGGTTGAGCGCCAGCGCAATGCAACTCAGCGCGTCATCGGCCAGTCCCTGGGCCAGTTTGGCGATCGTATTGGCCGTGGCCGGGGCAATCAGAAGCAAATCCGCCTCGTCTGCCAGTTGGATGTGGGTTGGCTTCCATCCCTCAAATTCGTCATACAAATCCGTCACCACCGGATGACGCGAAAGCGTCTTGAAGGGCAGCGCCGTGATGAACCGCAGCGCATCGGCGGTCATCACCACAGAGACGTCGCACCCCCCTTTGACCAGCAGACTGGTCAAATCGGCCGCTTTATAGGCGGCGATGGAACCGGTCACCCCATGGATAATGCGCCTCATCTCGATTTGCCCTCTATCATCTATGATTTGCCAATTGGTGTCGCGCCTCGCGCGCCGCTGCTCAGCAAGACTATTGCGCGCAAGACCAAGCGCAAACATAGTACAGCACCCGTCCGGCCTATGCCAGCGCATAAATGATAAATCGTGCGAGACCCCGATCATCGGAGACTGCTTCGGGAGGGCGGTCCGCACGCTCTGCGGGCCAGCCTGCTGTTGTTCTGACTTCTCGACCGCCTCCGTCGGCGTCCCGCCGGCGGAATCTTTCCTCCGAAACTGGCCCGCCTTTTTGGGTGAGTCCGCGAGCGCGCCGCTGATGTTTCGGCATCAAGAATTCAAACCCATTGAACACTTGATTTTGCGCGGGCACCGCGCTATCTTTGCCATTGACAAAATGGCGGCGGAAAACGCCGTCAACGCCTGGCCGTGGCCGGCTCGCGTGATGCGGTGTTTTCGCGGCGGCATGTCCGGCAGGCATCTTGCGTCATGGTGGAATCCTCTGCTTTCTGGTTGGTTGTCCTGGCGGCGCTTGTCGCATATATGTGCTGGAGCGTTGGGCTGCGGCGCCGCGAGCAAGAAGCCAGACGACGGGATCGCGAAAAACAGTGGCAGGGAACAGGCTTTGATGTTTCGGCGATTGCCCCGCAGATACAACGCGTGCGCCAGGCCCACCTTGGCGCGGTTCCGCCTCAGCCCCATCGCGCCTCTTATCACAGAAGGCTGGTTGCTGTGGTGGGGCGGCTGATGGGCGGCTTCTCGTATTTTCGTCGCGCCAGATTAGAACAGGAAACGCCGAGACACGATGCCTGACTGCCTTCCTTGACAAAGGGGTTTGCCGGAAGGGCAGAGGCATGCGAACTCCCGCAGACTGAAGGCGGCCCGGAAAAGTGAAATTTTAGGTTTGCCAATGGAGCGGCAAGCGGGTACGGTGCGTCCTCAAAATGACCACAAATCTCCCCACGCTGGTGTGTCGCCAACACACCCGTTATTATTAATCTATGAACTCCAAGAAAAAGGGCCTGTTTGAAACGGAAGACGGCAAAAGCCTTTTCGTCACCTTTGTGCTGGTGACCACGCTGTTCCTGCTGTGGGGCTTTTGCAACGGGATGATTGACATACTGAACAAGCATTTTCAGGACTCGCTCCACATCAACAAGGAACAATCGGGGCTGGTGCAGTTCGCCAATTACCTGGCATACTTCCTGTTGGCGATTCCCGCCGGCTTGATTGCGAGGAGATTTGGATACAAGGGGGGCATTCTGGTTGGCCTGGTGTTGATTGCCACGGGCGCGTTTTGGATGCTGCATGCGATCAGCCTCGGCGTCTATTGGGCTTTTCTGCTGGGTTTGTTTATCATCGCCTCGGGCATGACATGCCTGGAGAGCATTGCCAATCCTTACACCACGGTTCTGGGTCCGCCTGAAAGCGGCGCGACTCGCATCAACATCGCCCAGACGATCAACGGCGGGGGCTGGATTCTCGGCCCGATTGTGGGTGGATATTATGTCTTCTCCGGAGGTGAAGGGGCGAACGTCAACTCCGGCCTGCACATTCCTTATCTGGGGATCGGCGTGTTTGTTTCCATCCTGCTCGTGGTCTTCATTTTTTCCAATGTCCCGGATTTGCGCACCCAGGATGAAAGTCGGAAATCTGGGGAACAAAGGATCAGTCTTAAACCTTCAACAGGGCAAATTGTGGCCATTGGCATCACTTTGTTGGTGGTTTGCGGGCTGCTCTACTACTTTATTTCCCAGATTTTGGGATTGCTTTGCACCTTGCTTAATTTGAATCAGGCCTTGTTCCAGATGATGGAATACGGGCTGGTGGTTGTCGCCTACATTGCCGCCTTCATGCTGGTGTCAAAGAACTGGGATCTGTTCCGTCGCAAACATTTTACGCTGGGCATCGCCACGCAATTTCTCTATGTCGCGGCGCAGACGGGCATTTTCAGCTTCTTCGTCAATTACGTCCTGGAAAACGACCCGGGCGTGACCAAACTGCAAGCGTCCGCCTGGCTGGGCGCGGTTGGTTTCGTCTTGTTCGCCTCCGGCCGCCTGTGTGGAAGCGCTGTGATCAGCCTGTCAAAACCGCATCTGGTGCTGGCGGCTTACGCTGCCATCAACGTGGTGCTGAGCGCAGTGGCGATAGGCGGCGGCAAGCTGGGTTTGTATGCGGTGTACGGCACGTTCTTCTTCATGTCCATCATGTTCCCGACGATTTTTGCGCTGGGCATCCGCGGGCTGGGCGACTACACCAAACTCGGCTCCTCCCTCATCGTCATGTCCATCGTGGGCGGGGCGATTGCGCCGCCGCGAATGGGCCGAATCGCGGATATTTATTCGATGCGCGTTGGCTTTGCGGTGCCGCTGGTGTGCTTCGCGCTCATCGCCCTTTATGGCTTGTTCTGGCAGAAGTTGGAGGACAAGGACGTTGTGGCGTGAGCGTGGTCCCACCACTGATGCGGGCGGAGAAATGGTGATTGTCTTGAACGGAGTCATCACCCCATGCGAGGCGCGCTCATTGCCCTGATCTTCAGTCTAGGCCTGGCGGCCCCGGCCCAGGGCGATGCGGTCGATGACCTGATCCAGTCCGAGATGCGGCGGCACCCGATTCCGGGCCTGGCCCTGACGGTCGTCAAGAACGGGCAAACGGTCAAAACCGCCGCCTATGGAATGGCCGATCTGGAATCGCACACGCCCGTGACGACGGATACGGTGTTTGAAATCGGCTCCATCACCAAACAATTCACCGCCGCCGCCGTCCTCCTCCTCGCCCAGGACGGCAAACTCAGCCTCGATAATAAAATCGTCCAATACCTCAAAGAGGCCCCGGCCGGCTGGAGCCAGATCACCCTCCGCCAATTGTTGACACACACCTCCGGCCTCAAGAACTACACCGGGCTGCCTGGATTTGAACTGACCCGCCATCTGACGCAGGCCCAGTTCATCCAGCAAATCGCCGCCTACCCGCTCGAATTCCAGCCCGGCGGGAAATGGGCCTATTGCAACACCGGCTACAATCTGCTCGGGTACATCATTGAAAACGTCAGCGGCCGAACTTACTGGGATTTCCTCCGCCAGCGCATCCTCGCCCCCCTGCAAATGACCGCCACCGCCGATCGCGACCCCCAGGCCCTCCTGCCCAACCGCGCCCGCGGCTACCAAACCAACACCGCCGGCCAATTCATCAACCGCGATTACGACCTGACCGACATCTTCGCCGCCGGCGCCCTGGCCTCCACCGTCGGCGATCTGGCCAAATGGAACGCCGCCCTGGACACCGGCAAAATCCTCACCCCCGCCAGCCGCCGGCAAATGTGGGCCCCCGTGCGGCTGAACGAGGGTGCCACCCACGACTACGGTTTCGGTTGGTTCCTCCAACCCTGGCGAGGCCATGCCAACATCGGCCACAGCGGCTCCACAGCGGGCTTTTCCGCCAGCCTGCAGCGTTTCCCCGAAACGGGCCTGGCCGTCATTGTCCTCACCAACTCCGATGAATTTGACATCGCCACCAAACTCGCGCGAGAAATCGCCGAACTGGAAATGGGGACGGGAAAACAAGGGAGAATCCCTCACTTGACCCCGGCCACCTGGAATCCCTCCCCTTCGAGAAACGAGCGGATTTTGGCCGCTTGTTCCCCCTGAAGCTCGATCCTGCGCTGGCGCGTGGTGCCGCCGCAGCCGCAGGCATTGCGGAGCTTGCGCGCCAACTCCTCGATCAGCGACATCGGGATGGAAGAGGCAAAGTCATCCACCACGATCACCGTTTTCCCGCCCCGATGCGCCGTTTCCCGTCGCAGCACCACGCGTCCCCGTCGCAGTTTACCGGGGGTAGTTTGGGCCGGCGCCGCCGTTATTTCCCCTGGCGGCAGCCCATCAGTCTGCAAGCCGGCAAAAGGACTCGCCAGCCCTGGCGGGGTAGGATCGCCCGCTTTGGTCGTATTCTTGGGAGCCGCCATTACCATTGAAGTCAACAGTATTCCATCGCTTTTAGCCACAAAAAAACGAGTTTCCCCCTCACCCACCCTCCCCTTGCCTCACCCCTCCCCTCTCGCGCAAGAAAAAGCGGGATGAAAGAAAATCCGTGAAATTGTTGAAACGGGCTTGCGTGGGACAGGTGGCCGCATTATGCTTTGTTAAGCACCGACGATTGCTGCGATTACACAAATCAAATCCATGTATTTCGGAGCCGATTACCATCCAGAACACTGGGTCCACCCTTACGCGGGGTCCGCGGCGGATCCGGAAGCCCGCTGGAAACGGGACGTCGAATTGATGCTGGCTGCCGGCATCAATGCGGTGCGCATGGGCGAATTTTGCTGGGGCCTTTGCGAACCGCAGGAAGGGAGCTACGACTTTGACTGGCTCAGGCGGATCATGGATCTGATGGGGGAGGCCGGCATCAAGGTGGTGCTGGGCACTCCCACGGCCGCGCCACCCATCTGGCTCACCCGCCGGCATCCGAGCATCCTGCCCGTGGATGAGCGGGGGCTTGTGCTCGGTGATGGCACCCGGTTCTCCTGCTGCTTGAACAGCGATATTTATTGGGATTACTCGAAAAAAATAGTTCGCGCCATGGCCGAAGCGCTGGGGCGCCATCCGCAGTTGATTGCCTGGCAGATTCACAACAATGTGGGGGTCCATTCCATCCTGACCTGTTTTAATCGGGAGACGCAACGGGATTGGCAGGCGTGGGTGCAGGCCAAATATGAGACTCTGGGCCGCCTGAATGATATGATGGGGCTGCGGTTTTGGGGCCAGACGGTCAATGATTGGGCGCAGGTGCCGATGCCGATGGCCGCCGCCGCGCCGCACAACCCCGCGTTGTTGATGGATTGGCGGCGGTTCACCAGCGATACCATTGTGGCTTTTGTGCGGATGCAGGCGGACTTGCTGCGGGAATTGACGCCGCAGGCGCCGACCACGTCCAACGTGCGGGCGTTTGGCCACCAGGTGGATCTTTTCGATCTGGCCGGGGTGCTGGATTTTGCCTCGCTCAACAGCAACGCGACCATTCAATCCACGCCGGCCGTCAACGCGTGTGAAGTGGATTTCCTGCGCTCCCTCAAAAAGAGCGGGAGCAGAACGCCCTCTGGCGGCGAGGGCTTCTGGGTGATCGAACAAAAGGCCGGCCACGTCAATTGGCAGGCGGTCAATTCTCTGGTGCGTCCCGGCGTGGTGCGTTTGTTCACTTATCAGTTGCTTTCGCGCGGGGCGGATGGAGTGCTCTATTTTTTTTGGCGTCAGCCGCGCATCGGGCCGGAGAAGTTTTATGGCGGCGTGCTGACGCACAATGGACGCGGGGAAAACCGGGTGTACCAGGAGATCAGCGAAATCGGCGAGGAAATCAAAAGCCTGGCGCCAGTGCTGGCGGGGACCAAAGTGGTGGCTGAAACGTGCATCCTCTACAGCCATGACAACGACTGGTCGCTCTCCCTGCCGGGCCAGCCCACCAAGCTGTTCAATCTGCGGGACCATGTGCAATTGTTCCACACGGCGCTGCACGACCGGAACATCCCGGTGGATTTCGCGCATCCCGCGGAGGATCTCTCCCGCTACAAGCTGGTGCTGGCGCCCTCGTTAAGCCTGCTCTCGGCAGCGCAAGGAGACGCGCTCAAGCTCTATGTGCAAAATGGCGGCACCTTGGTGGCGACGTGCAACTCCGGGCTGGTGGACGAGCACCACATCGCGTCGGACACTGGTTTCCCCAGTAATTTGACAGATTTGTTCGGGCTGGAAGTCCTGGAATTCGATCCCATGTCGCCGGAGCGGGAGAATCATCTGGCGTTCAAAGGGGCGTTTCAAGGAACGCACCTGCACCGCGCGCGCCTGTGGTGCGATGTCATCGCCCCGGCGGGTTGCCAGGTTTTGGCCACCTACACCCAGGATTTCTACGCCGGCCAGCCGGCGGTGACCATGCACCAGTTCGGCTTGGGCAAGGCAATCTATATCGGGACGATTTTGGACCAGCCGTTTTACTATGACTTGATCGCGTGGCTGCGCGCCATCTGTTCATTGCGCCAGTTGCTCAAAGTTCCCGACACTGTGGAAGTGAGCATGCGGGAGAAGGCCGGCACCCGGATTTTCTTTCTGCTCAACCACCAGAGCACTTCGGTGCGAATTACCTTTTACAAGCCCATGCATGATTTCCTCACGGAGCGGACCTTCTCCGGCAATTACGATCTCCCCCCCCACGGCGTTCTGGTGCTGGACGAAAAAGTGGCGGAAAAGCCCGCCGACCAGGCCCAAGTCGGCAGCGGGATGCCGGCGGCGGCGGCACAGGCGGACTGATCCCGCAAGCGTCCCTCTGTGAACGGCCCGTTTTCAGTCCTTCCGCGACGCCCCTGGGCACCGCGGTCATCGGCCCGGCAGCGGGCTTTGGCGCAATGGCGGGGCTGGAATTGGAGCGGCGAGGAAACGGCGCGGCAGGTCACCGGTAAGAAATCCGCGGACATCATGCCACGCGTGCTGGCGGATTTGCGGATGGACCGGCGGCAGTCCGAAGCGGAAATCTTGAGGGTTTGGAACCACCAACTGGATCCGAACATCGTGGCGCACGCCCAGCCGGCGGGCATCCGCAAAGGAACCTTGTTTGTGAACGTGGACAGCAGCGCATGGCTGGATGAGATAGTGCGGTATCGGCGCCGGGAAATCCTGGAACGCCTGCAAAACAGTTTTGGGCGCGATCTGATCAGCCGGATTTCCTTCCGGCTGGGGTAAATCCACCGGCCCGTCATGGGGAAACTGCCGGGGGTGGTGTGTTGGTCGCGGGCGGATTGGCGGGGGTGGGGACGCCAATTTTGGCGCGCAGAATGGCGGCGGATTCGGGGGAAACGCGTCTGAGCATGTCATCATACTCCATTCCGGCCAGCACCTCAAAGGGCAAGAGTTGAATGCGCTCCGCGTTCGCTTTGGGGCCGGGAGGGAGCCTTGATTGGTAGTGCTGCCAGATGGCATGGGCCATGAGATTGCGTCTCTGGGCGGCATCGTCATCGCCGGCGATGAGCTGAAGGTATTCCTGACTGAGCATGCCGAGCACCAGCATGGTCGCCTTGTTTTGATCGGTGTCGTTGATGTCGGCTTCGATTTCCGACAGGGCGTAATCTCCGACGCTCATATTGGCTTGCGCGCCGGTCAGGGCGTTGGTGAAATTCTGTTTCAAATAGTTGAACCAATACACCGCTTCCCGGTTGTGGTTGAATTCATATAAAAGGACCACCGCGTCCTTGAGAAAATTCTTTTGGGCGCCCTGGGCGGTTTTCTTCTGACTTTCGTCCGTGAATTCCATTCTCTCGTAGGCGGCGTTGACATTGGTCACCATGTCCAAATTGGGCCAAAGAATGAAATTCTCCGGCGTGACCCTTTTGACCCACGGGGGCAGGGCGCTGCCGCGAAAACAGACGGCCTGCATCTCCTGGGCGGGAAAGCGGCGCAGGATGTCTTTATCCTTGCTCTCATTCCCGTTGCGCATTCCCATTTCGGCCCAGTAGATGGCGTGGGCGTCCGGCAAACGCCAGTCCAGCGGGCCGTAGTTGGTGTCAATTTCCTGAATGATGGCGGGGTCCATCTGGTAAACCTCGCGCAATTTGCGGACGCGCTCGCGGTCTTCGGGTGTTTGGGGGTCGAGCAGGACGGCAAAGTCGGGATGGCCGCCGAGGATGTCCTGCATTTGCTGGGCCCAGTGGTATTTGTAAAACAGGTGGGCGTCGTCGAGGTTTTGGCCGATTTTAAAGCGGAAAAACCAGGAGAGTTCCTTGTAAATCTGGACTTCGCCGGGGTTGTATTTCAGGCCCTCGCGGAGCAGCTGCATGCCGCGCTGCACCCAGCGCCAGCGTTCGTCGAAGTCCTTGCACTTGACAGAGATGTTGAAGGCCATGTTCCAGGCCTGATGCGTCCAGACGGTGGCAAAATGGGGTTCCAGCTTGGAAATCCAGTCGGACAGTTGCACCATTTCGAAATACCGTTCCTGGTCCTGCAATTCGCCGGCGCGGATCCAGAGGAAGTTGGAAATGAGTCCGCGAAAGCCGCCCAGGGCGACGGTGGTGAAGGCCAGAAAAGGGGGCGCGTTCTCCAACGGCTTCAGGACGGTGAAGCCAAGCTGCTGCCGGTCGGTGTTGAGGAGATTCTGCATCTGAGCCACGCCGCAAAACAGAACCGCCGCCACCCCGGCCAGCATCGCCTTGTAAAATCTGGCTCCGAAATTCATTGGTGATAGTCCGGACACAACCTGCCGCAAAAGACCCCGGAAGTCAACGCGCGGCGGAAGGCCCGCCTTGCGCTTTGAACGGGGGGATTCTAATTTGTCGGCGGTGCATAAAATCGCTTTTGAATTGGGGCCGCTCACCATCCACTGGTACGGGATATTCTTAGTGGCGGGTTTTGCCTTTGGGTTGTGGAATTCCAGCCGCCGCGCCATGCGGGAGAAAATCCACCCGGAGACGATCTTCGATTGCGGAACATGGCTGCTGATCGGAGCCATCGTGGGCGCCCGCGCGCTCTATGTGGTGTCCTATTGGACGAATATTGTTGAGGACGCGAAGAATGTTTACCATGACTCCCCTGCGCTGGAAATTTTCATGGTGCAGCATGGCGGGCTGGTTTATTACGGGGGATTGATGGGGGCCTCGGCTGCGTGCGTCCTTTTCGCCCGGAAAATTCGGGTTCCGTTGTGGAAATTGGCGGACATCCTGGCGCCGGGCGTCGCGTTGGGCTCCTTTTTTGGCCGCTGGGGTTGTCTGATGAACGGCTGCTGCTACGGCCGGCCAACGAATCTGCCCTGGGGCATTCAGTTTCCACCAGATCATGAGACCTATCCGCATTACGTGCATCCGACGGAGATTTACGATTCCTTGTTGAATCTGGGATTGTTCGCCGGGCTGGCCTGGTTTTACCGGCGCAAGAAGTTTGATGGGCAGGTGTTTGCGCTTTACCTGGTTTGCTATTCGGTGCTGCGTTCTTTCGTGGAATACTTTCGAGGGGATTACCCGGCGCGTTATTTTGGGGGATGGGCCACGCCCGCGCAAGTGGTCAGCATCTTCACGCTGCTGGCCGGGGTGTTGCTGTTGGTGCTGCTGCCCAGGAGGGGCGCGAGGATCGTGCATGGCAAGGCACTCTAAACGATTCCGATTACAATCAGGATTAAGAGCCAAGAACCAAAGAAGTGAAAAGCGATCCTTCCATCCCGCATTTGCGTCCCATTTATCTGGCGGGTCCGACGGCGGTGGGCAAATCCGGCGTGGCCCTGGCCTTGGCGGAGAGGGTCGGGGGCGAAATCATTTCCGTGGACTCGATGCAGGTCTATCGGGGACTGGACATCGGCACGGCCAAACCGGGGGCGGCCGAGTTGAAGCGGGTGCGGCATCATCTGATTGATGTGGCGGGATTGGAGGAGATGTTTGACGCGGCGCAATTTGTCCGTCTGGCGCGTGCGGCGGTCGCCGAAATCCAGGCGCGAGGGCATCTCCCGATTTTCTGCGGCGGGACAGGCTTTTACTTCAAGGCGTTTGAGGAAGGGCTGGGCGATGCGCCGCCGGCGGAGGCAGCGCTTCGGGCGGAGTTGGAAGCCCGGCCGCTGGCGGAATTGCTCGCCGAATTGGAGAAAGGCGATCCCGTCACTTTCCAAAGGATCGACACCTGGAATCCGCGCCGGGTGATCCGCGCGTTGGAGGTCATCCGGCTGACGGGCATGCCGTTTTCCGAACAACGGGCCCGTTGGCGGAGCGCGGGGAGCGGGGAGCCGGGTCGTTGGATCGGCTTGTCCCTGCCGGCGGGTGAACTGCACGGGCGCATCGCGCGACGCGTGGAGGAGATGTTCGACCGAGGCTTGGTGGCGGAGACGGCCGCATTGCTGGCGCGCGGCCTGGAACAGAATCGCACGGCGATGCAGGCGCTGGGATACCGCCAGGTGGTGGAACATTTGCGCGGAAAGCGGCCGCTGCCCGAAACAGTGGAACTGGTGAAAATCCGCACGCGCCAATTCGCCAGGCGGCAATGGACCTGGTTTCGCCGGCAAATGCGCCTGGAATGGATTTCGTTGGAAGGCCGATCCTGCGAGGCGGCGGCCGCGAGGCTCGCCTCAAAACTGGCAACTCCGGCGCGTTAGTTTGCCACCAGTCTCTTAACCTTCTTGCGGAGGGCCTGGGAGATGCTACCTTAAAGGCGACAATAAGAAAAATTGAAAGCGCTGATCTCGAACTCCAAGCCGGTGGAAAGGGTTTTTCTCGTCGGATTGGAATTAAAGGCTGGAACAAGCTGGCAGTTGATGGAGTCCCTGGAGGAGTTGGCGGAATTGGCGGCCACGGCGGGCGGGGCGGTGGTGGGAACGGGCACGCAAAAACTGGAGTCGCCTGTGGCGGGAACGTTCATCGGCAGCGGGAAAGCCCACGAGTTCGCCAGGCATTGCCGGGAAAACGACGTGGATACCGTGGTGTTCGATGATGAGCTTTCGCCGGCGCAAAGCCGGAATTTGGAGAACGTTTTCGGCTGCAAAGTGCTGGACCGCACGGCGCTGATTCTGGACATTTTCGCGCAACGGGCGCGGACGCGGGAAGGGAAGCTGCAGGTGGAATTGGCGCAGTTGCAGCATTTGCTCCCGCGCTTGACGCGGTTCTGGGGCCACCTCTCCCGGCAAAGCGGGGGCATCGGGATGCGCGGGGGCGAAGGGGAGTCGCAGTTGGAAACGGACCGGCGGCGGGTGCAGGAACGGATTGAACGGATCACCCAGGACCTCCAGGCCGTGCGGCGGCATCGGGCCACGCAACGCACGGGCCGGCAACGGCGCCTTTGGCCGCTGGCTTCCATCGTCGGCTATACCAACGCGGGCAAATCCACCCTGCTCAACGCGTTGACGGGCGCGGAGGCGCTGGAGGAGGACAAGCTTTTCGCGACGCTGGATCCGACGACGCGGCGGCTGCGGCTGCCCACGAACCAGAATTTGTTCTTAACTGACACGGTGGGCTTCATCCGCAAGCTGCCGCACGGGCTGGTGGAGGCCTTCAAGGCGACGCTGGAGGAGGTGGCGCAGGCGGATTTGCTCCTGCATGTGGTGGACGCGGGCCATGCGCAGGCGGCGGAGCAGATCGCCGCGGTCAACGTGGTGCTGGGGGAAATCGGGGCGGAGGGCAAGCCCACCATCATGGTCTTCAATAAGATAGACCGGCTGGATGGGGCGCGCGGCCCGCTCGATAAGTATCTGGAGCAATTCCCCAACAGCGTCGGGCTTTCGGCCAAAACCGGCGAAGGGATCGCCGGGTTGATCCAGGAATTGGGGACGCAATTGCGGCCGTCCCGCGAATTGGTGGATTTATGCGTGCCGCACCGGGACTCGGCGGTGATTGCGCGGCTGCATCAGGTGGCGCAAGTTCTGGAGCGGGATTACGCGGGGGAGACGACGCGGCTCAAGGCGCGCATTCCGCCGCATTTCCGCTGGGAGTTTGCGGCTTATATCGTGCGGGGTTGAGCATGGCCCGAGGCCTCAGCTGCCGGCGTAAAAGGCGTCCACTTTGGCGCTCACGTCCTTGAATGCGGCGTCCACTTCGTAAATCTGTTTGAATTGTTCGATGGCTTCCTGGGGTTTGCCCATTTTTTCCAGGACCACCCCCAGGGCGTAAATGATTTCCTTTTTTTCGTCGTCGAACACGACTTTTTCGGCGATGGCTTTTTCGAGGGTTTTGGCGGCCAGGTCGTTCATGTTGCGGCGGGCGAAGCACTGGCCCAGAAGGCTCAGGGCCTGGATGCGGCGGTTGGGATTGTTCTGGGCCTTCTGGAGTTCCTGGATGGCTTCGCTGGTTTTGCCGGCCTGATAATAGAGCTGGCCGAGTTCAAAGCGGATGAGCAGGTCGCTGGGATACTTGTCGGCCCGTTCCTTGCATTCCGCCAGCATAAAATCATCGCGCTCCGCCTTGAGGCGGGCGGATTGTTGGGCGTAATCGGGGGCCTGCGGATCCAGTTGGGAAAGGGCGTGATCCAACTTGCGGATGGTCACTTCGGAGATCGTCTTTTGCAGGGCGGGATCGGTCGCCCCTTCGGTGGCGATGATCCGGTTGTAAGCTTCCAGGGCGCGGTCCCATTCCTTTTGCTGGGCGTAAAGCTCGCCGATGGTGCGAAGCAGCTTCAGGTTCTTGGGGTCGTTGGCCAGTTGGGCTTCCTTTTCCTTGATGAGGCGCTCGGCGGTGGGGGTGTCCTTCACCTGCCGGTTTTCCTGCTCCAGAGCGATGGCCTGGTCCTTGTCCTTCAAAATATCGCGGTAGGAACCTTTGCCGTCGGAAAGGGCGTCGTAACCGCCTTCGGCGAGGGTTTTGCGGGCGGAGGCGTCTTTGAGCTCCTCGGTCAGGCGGGTGTCGCCGGGATTCAGGCGCACCAGTTCGGCGAAGATTTTCTCCGCCTTGTCCGCGTGGCCGGTCTGGGCGTAGGCGCGGGCAAGGTCCTTTTGCAAATCCTGGTCCTTGGGCGAATTTTTGGCCAGGATTTCCAGGGAGAGAACGGCGGTTTTGGGCAGATCGGCGGCCAGGGCGGCGTCGGCCAGCAGCTTGTGTGCTGAGGCGCTGGTCGGATTGGAATTGAGGATTTGCTCGGCGATCTTCAGGGCTTCCAGAGGATCGCCGCGCAAGGCGACATGGCCCTTGGCCAGGAGCGGAGAGGAACTGGCGCCACTGAACATTTTCTTGAAAAAGCCGCTGCCGCCACCTTCCATTCTCTTGTGCTGGGTGACGCGCAGGAGCTGGCGGCAATCAAAAAAGGCCGGCTCCTGGTCGAGCACGCCGGTGAAAATGGCGATGGCGTAATCGTAATTGCGCCGATCTAGCGCCTTTTTGCCTTTTTCGTATTGCTCGCGGAGCGGCCGCGAGATTTGGCTGAAAGGTTTCTCTGGCATGGGAAAAATTCTATCCTTCTGGCGGCAAAAATCCATCGCAAAATGCAAGCGCGCCAAACTTCGCTTCACTCCAATACGGGCGGCCCCCTGGCGGTTTCAAACTGGGACGCAACCGGCGGGGGTGCTGATTTGCTTCAGGGGCAGGCGGATGGTAAATGCGGCGCCGCCCTCCGGACGGTTTTCGACCGTCACTTGGCCGCCTTGGGCCTCGACAAAACCCTTCACAAGGGACAGCCCAAGTCCGGTGCCCCCGGTCGGCGCGCCGGGCGCCCGATAGAATTTCTCGAACAGCCGGGGGATGGATTCGGGAGGGATGCCAGGCCCGTTGTCGGCCACGACCAGGAGTAAATTGACATCCTCGACCCTTGCCAGCAATTGCACTTCGGTGCCAGCGGGGGTGTGAAAGGCGGCGTTGGAGAGGAGGTTGGCCAGGGCATGGACCATCAACTCGAAGTCCATTGGGACCGGCGGCAGATTCGAGGCAATCTTGATCCTCACTTTATGATGGGCCAGTTCTTTCAAGGTCGCCTCCTCGACCACTTGAACCAATTCGCCCACCTCACAGGGTTCGAACTTGGGCTGGACGTGACCGGTTTCGAGCCGGGTGGCCTCGATCACCTTTCCCACCAGCCGGTTTAATCGTTTGGCTGCCTCCTGAATTTCCGCGATCATGGCCTTTGGAGAAATGGATGCGCCGGGTTTCGGAAAATCGGCCAGGCAGTCGGCGGCGCTTTGGATGACAGTCAGCGGGGTCCGAACTTCGTGCGAGATGGAGTTTAGGAGCGTTTTGCTCAAGCGCTCCGATTCGGCCAGCAGCTTGGATTTTTCCGAGATCTCCTGCATGCGGCAGCGTTGGATGGCCATGGCAATCTGCTCGGCAAAAGCGTCCATGAGAGTTCGTTGATGAATGGTGGGGGCCTCAGCCTGGCTGAGTTGCAGAGCCATCACTCCCCATTTCGCGCCGTACGCGCTCAGCGGCAGGTAAAGAGCGGTGGCCAGCGGGAAGTCGGCGGTGAATCTGCCCGCCATGAGACCTCTTTCATGGACCCAGGCGGCAACGCGGATTTCTTCCTCCGTGACTTGAAATGTGCTTACGGGGTGCAGGCTCATCTCCCCGGACGAAGAGGGCAGGATCAGCGCCACTGGAGCTTTGAAGACGAAGGCCGTCTGCCGCACGGCCTGGGCGAGCATGTCGTCATACCCGGCCGCCTCCGTCACTTCGCGCGTCAACCGTTGGAGAGCCTCGGCGCGCTCTTTGCGCTCGCGCTCCACTTTTTCCTGCCGGCGGATTTTGGCGGTGAGCTGGCCCAAGACAACCGCGATCAAGATGAACATGCCGAAGAGGAACTGGTCCCGGGGGGCGAGGATGGAAAAGCTGTGAATGGGCGGCTCAAAATAATAGTCCCAAAGCAGGGCGCTCATGACGGCCGCCAGCAGGGTGGCGCCGCGGCCCACCACGGGCGCCATGAGCACCACGGCCGCAAGAAACACCCAGGCAACCGCTTGAAAGGCCATCAGCGTTCTGGTGTAGGTCATCACCCAGGACACGGCGCAGATGATTGCCGCGGCCACGAGATACTCCCGCCAAGTTGATCCGAGCGACCGCGCCGGGGAAAAAACCGGCCCCGAAGATTCCTCCTTGAAATGGACAACGTGAATATCCAGCGTGCCGCTCTCCCGCAGGAGTTTTTTCAACAATTTGCCGCGTCGGAAGAGCCGCCCATACGATGTCGCGGTTGGCTGGCTGAGGACAATCTGAGTGACACCGCGCTCGGTGGCCGAGCGCAGCAGACCTCGCGCCAGGTCGGGGTCGCTGGTGGTGACGACTTCAGCGCCCAAGGCGCGCGCCACAGCGAGCGTTCGAGCCAACTGCAATTGATCCTGCTCGGGCAGAATGGCGGAGTCATCCACATAGATCGCGCCCCACGGGCAGTCCAAACTGCGGGCCAGGCGATGTGTCCAATGCACCAGTTGTTCTGAAACCAATCCGGGAGCTACCGCCACAAGCAACCGCTGCTCCGGTTTGCCGGACTGCTGGGTTTGTGCTGCTTGCATCTTTTCGTTCATGCGGCGATTCTATTTTATGTCATAATTCAGCATGTTTCAGCATGTTTCCCTCCGGGCCGGCTCTTTTTAAGAATATTTTAGGCTTCTCGACATTTTCAGTGGAATGGAAAGCGAGATCGAGAGGCTGGTCCACCTTGATTGACGTTGATTGACCTTCATTCGGCTTCACGATGCGGCGATGGCGGGACGCCGGTTTGGGTGGGAGGGAGCCCTTTGGGGATCTGGAGCCGTTAACCCGTTAGGACCCCAGTAAATATTGGGGATTTTTGAGGTTTGACCCGTTAGAATTGCCGTTAGCAGGCGTTAGGAACCCGTTAGGTTCCATAGAAAAGGGACGGCGATGAACAGCAAAGTCGCTTGGGATTGAAGAACCATGCTCTGCCACGCCTTTACTTGGAGCCCGGCCGATCCGGAAAAGCACCGGATGGCCTTCGTCTGGTTGCGGCAAGCGGTGTCAATATCCACGTCTGCGAATAGAATCCAAACGAGTAGTATTGTGCGCGTTGAATGATTAATCGTTTATTAATAGTTTGTAGATGTAATTTGACTGTATTTTTATTTGATTGCGGCTGGCTAGGGCAAAGTTGTGAGCGTCCTTGATCAATCGGGTGTCTATCGGCGCGGGGCGGCCTCGCCGGCGCCGCGGAAGGAACATTCGCCGAGCCGCCCCAATTCCGGGCTGGCATCCGAACTGCTAAAGGATCAATGAGCGCGTCTTATACGACCGCCATTTGAGAGATAGAAGCAACATGAGCAAGAAAACGGTCATATTTGTGGAGACATACGCGGGGAGCGCACAGTTAAAAGCGAGTGGCGTTCCAAAAAAGAGCTCGGGAATTTAAGAGTAGTTTTAGGCGCCGGAGGATGCCCCGTTGAGGGCAATCAGCGGCGCCAAGGTGAGAACAGAGAACAAGATACGAACATGAAAGCGCCTATGAAAATGAAATACTTGACAGTATTGGCGGCATTGGTGGCTGCCTCCAGCGCGACCAGTGTCGCGCTGGCCGTCCAGAAGCACGATCCGCAGTTCGAACGCACGCTCGTCCCCTATCCGGAAGGCAGCGATGTCAACCTGGTTGCCCAAGTGCGCAATCAGAATGGCTCGCCCAAAGCAAAGCCGGACCTGTATGTGTGCCTACCCGCCAAGGCTGGAACGGACCGCGACTTGGCCGCCAGCATCCGTTGCCAGAACGGCTCTCCCAAACAGAAAGCCGACCTCTCCTTTTACATTGCTCCGCTGAAATAGCGCGCCGCGCCGCGCCTGAAGCCAGGCCGATCCGGAAAAGCACCGGATCGGCCTTCGTCTTTTTGGGGCAAGAGGTGTCAATACCCACGTCCGCGAATAGAATGCAAACTGGTAGTATTGCGCGCGTTGAATAATTAGTAGTTTGTTAATAGCATTCAGCTGTGATTTGATTGTATTTTTATTTGTTTGCGGCTGGCCGGGGCAAGGTTGTGAGCGTCCATGTGATTAGGTGCGATGCGCAGCAACGAGAAGGCGATAGTGTTAGTGCGGTTTTGGCATTTTTATCCAATGTGAGCAAAACGCCGCAGATTGCGCGTTCTGATTACACGCCGGCAGCATTCCTTTTTTCAGACAAAAGTATTTTAGAAGGTCGTTTCTATAGCGGGCGATTTTGTCGGACCATTAGCGAGACAGAGAATGATTCTGATTTCCGGCTGGCATCCGAATTGCTAACGGCTCAATGAGTGCGTTTTATACGACCGCCATATAAAAGATATAAGTAACATGAGCAAGAAAACGGTCATATTTGTGGAGACATACGCGGGGAGCAGAAATCCAAAAGCGAGTGGCGTTGCAAAAAGAGCCGGCAGATTTAAGAGTTTTTTTAGGCGTTTTGACCCCCATATTTATGCGCCGGAGGATGACCTGTTGAAGTCAATCGGCGGCGCCAGCGTGAGAACGGAGAACAAGAGCAAAGCGGTGAATTGAAATGAGGGATGACCCAAGAAACAGAAACTCGAAATAACAACAACAAAACATGAAGACAATGCGAAGATTCAAGCGTATGAAGATCCATCCATCGGCTTTGGGCATGGCGGTTGGATGTCTCGGCCTGGCCACGGCGACGCTGGCTCAAACGGCAACCAATGCCATGGCCTCGACCAATGCCCCGGCGCCCCCGCCCTACGGCAAGAGGGCCAACGAAGGCTTTTGGAAACGGCTTGACCAGGCGGAACTCGAGCAAGCCGGCACGCCCTCCAACCCGCCGCCCGACACCAACGCGCCCGCCGCGCCGGTGCGCCGCATTGGCGCCCCGCCCTTTGATTCACCGCCTTATCCGGACCAGGATTGGCAGCTCGGCGGCGGCCCCAACGTCATCGGCGACCCGGGCGCCCTGCGGGACAGTCCGTTCCCGCTCATGCAGGCGATCTATGACGGCCCCAACGGCAAAGGATGGTACGACAGCCGGGTGCAGATTTACGGTTGGTGGACGGTCAGCGGAAACATCAGCAGTTCGCACAACTATTCTCTGGGACAATATCCCAATTACCCTGAAGTCTATGATGAGCGTTCGGATCGCGTGGAACTGGACCAGTTCGTAACGTATATCGAACGCATGGCCGATGAGAACCAGACCGACCATATTGACTGGGGCTTTCGCGTGGCCTTGCTCTTCGGTCTGGACTACCGTTTCATGGCGTCACGAGGTTACCTCAACGACGTGAACCTGCTGCAGAACAACCACAACGTGGGCTTCGACACGCCGATGATGTACTTCAATGTTTACATTCCCAAAGTGGCCGACGGCATGAACGTCATCCTTGGGCGCATCATCTCCTTGCCCGACATCGAGCAACAACTGGCGCCCAACAACCTCATGGCCAGCCACTCGCTGGTCTATAGTTTCGACGACTACACGACGTGGGGCATCTTCACCTCCACCAAGCTCAACGAAAACTGGTTAATTCAGTTGTCGCTGCTGGACGGGGTGGATATCGCGCCCTGGGAGACGCAGGATCCGGGCGACCAGCCCACCGGCTCGGCGATGATTCAGTATATCGGATCGGGCGGGCATGACTCGTTTTACGTGGGGATGAACTCGTTCAACAACGGCACCTTCGGCTTCAACAACCTCCAGGAGTGCATTGAAAGCTATACCCACAAATTCAACGATACGGTGTGGACCACGTTCGAAGGACAGTACATGTACACGGAGAACTGCACGACCGGGCCGTCGGCCAAAGTGCCCGTCGAGGACGGGTTCTACCCCACGAAAGCCGGCTATGTCTGGGCTGGAGGCATTCTCAATTACACCCTGTTCCGCGTCGCGCCCAACGTGTTCCTCACCCTCCGCAACGAATGGTGGGACGATCCTGACGCCTACCGGTCGGGCTATACGTCCTCTTACGATGAGAATTCCATCGGGATGCAGTATTGGCCCAGCAAACTGATCATGCTCCGGCCGGAGATTCGCTTCGAACATGCCTTCAAGCATGATGGACTGGCCAGTACAAGCTCGTTCTCCAACCCCGATCCCGGCACCATCGTCCACCAGGCCGGTCCTTACGACAACGGCACCAAGCAAAACCAGATCACCTTTGCGGTGGACATCACCTATCACTTCTAAGGCAAGAGAAATCGCGCCCGTCTGGGAAACTGTTCCGCCAGGAGCAGGCTTCCAGCCGGGGCGCATTGATGTAATTAATAAATTTTAATACAACGTCGAGCCAGGCCCGCATTAGCCTGGCTTGTCCCAACGGGGACCAACCCTCTGTTCCTCCAGGGTTGGTCCCCTCTTGCTAAAATCATATCCAAGATGGGCAAAACGCCGCAACTTGTACGATTTCGTCCTACACGCCGAGCCGGTCTCTTCCTCAAAAAAGTGAAAGATAATAGCAAGACCTGTCAACATATCTTTTGCTTCCGGCGCAGCCGGTGAATCCGTGTTGCTTCCCGCGCGCCCCTTTCCTTTGGTTGTCAAGCAGGCATGCCGCCAGGTGGCATCCGAACTGCTAACAGGTCGCCGATCGCGGTTTGTTGAGCCGCACGAGAAATGAAAATAAGGAACAAAGCACTGGGAAACGGGATAGCAAAGATGGCGGCTAGTAATAGAAAAGGCTGGAGTTTTGAGGGTATTTTAAGCCGGAATGGCCTCGTATTTATTATCGAGGGGACGCGGCGAACAATATAGTCTGCTGTGCTAGAAATATGCGAACAGAGAACGAGAACAAATACGGGAGCGGCATTCAGGCGAAGTTGCCGTGTCTTCTCGCCAGCAGCGCAAAATTGCTGCGGTTGTTCGGCGTTTCTGCGGCGCCCAAAGCGGACGGGGTGGGCGCGTCCAAGCGGGGCGCGCCGGCGGCGAAAAGCACGCCATTGGCCGCAAGGCGAAGAATCAAGATCAAATTGGTGAGTTGGAGCGAGGAATGACCTGAAGATCAACAACTGGAGATAACAACAAAAAAATGAAAATAATGCGAAGATTGACACGAATGAAGTTCCATCCAGCGGCGTTGGGCCTGGCTGTTGGATGCATTGGCCTGGCCTATTCCGCCCTGGCAGACGGAACGAACGCGGCGCCGCCCGGCCCCGATGTCACCGGCCGCCGTAAAGAAGAAAGCTTCTGGAAGCGCTTTGAGGAAGCCAACTCGGAGGCGTTAAGCTCGCCGGCATATACGCCGCCGGCAACAAATGCTCCCGTCACCCGCCGCGGCAATGCGGCGCCGTTTGATTCGCCGCCGTACCCCAACGGGGAATGGCAGATCGGCGGCACCGAGACCATTGGGGATAAGAACGAGACACCGGATTATCCGTTTATGCAGGCCCTCTACGACGGCCCGCACGGGCAGTTCTTTCGAGACAGCAAGATCAAGTTCTACGGCTGGGAGGATTTTTCGGGCAACGTCAGCACCTCTCACCAACCTGGAACCAGTTG
>JBEKOF010000032.1:0-25841 GCA_049522055.1 Verrucomicrobiota bacterium
CGGCCGCTCTGGGAAAACGCAGAGCGAGTGCGGACCCTGGTCTCACACCCGTGGCTCGTCGAGCAAGTAAACGTTTCCGTAGCCAGAAATAGTGCAATTACGGACTAGAAATGGTATCAGACGGATCAAAACCAATCAAAACCAGCCGGCCGGGATCGAATCAAAACCGGCCAATCCGAGACGCGTTATTCGTATCAGGTTTCTTGATGCAGGCAAGGACTTTTCAGTTTCTTCCGGCCACAGCGCCAACGTCTCTTGACTCCAGCGACTTGTTAGGCTTTTTCGTCATTTTTACGCCGGACTTGCCAATGCGGCGACCGCACTTGCCCACAGAATAATTCCTGCACCCAGGCATCCTACTGGACTGCCCGGACCGGCACTCGAGATGAACGGATAAAAAACGGCCAAGAGTGTCATCGCTGCGCCAGTGGCATAATGGCGCGGAACCTTAAACGCGAGGGCCAGCGGAAAAAAATGAACCCCCACGATAAAGATGATCGAAGGAATGACCCACTCCTTGTGCCCGAGTTTGGACAGCACAGTGGCGACAATGAAGACCAAGGTCCACTGGATCACATTCACCGTAATGAAAATGCGCCCGGTTCTTTTGCTCTCCGGCGATTCAGCCTCGGCAGCGTGGGCGCCTCGATTCCGACGAAACTCTCGACGCGAGGCGAAAAATAGCAGCAAAGTGCCCGCCACGATGCCTAACAGCGGCGCCAGCCTCATCCCGTACCCGCCGAGAAGTCCGAAGGCCAGCCAGCATCCGCCAAACAGGGCGAAAAACATGGCCCCGATGGCACGGTTCGCGGATGCGGCGGAGCCATCTGTCGCAGTCTCCTTTTTGGTGGTCATATCTTTAGCCAGGCATTGTCCAAACGCATGTGCAGCAGAGTAAAATGGGCAGAACCGGAACGCGAGCCATTCAGCTCGCCGGTTCTGCGGTCGAATCTCCGCTGGGCTTGGATTTGTGTCACCGATCAATTCAAAACCGGCCACTCCGAGGTGCGTTATTCGCATCGGATTCGTTAAGAGAAGCAAGTCGTTTCGCAGTTTTGTCCAGTTTTCGGGCCGCCAGCGGGACTTTGACACAGGGACGGACACGGACATAGGACGGATGGTCCGCCCAAGCTTCATCACGGTGCGTGGCTGGCGCTCGACCCCTCCACCGAACCGGCGTTTTGCGGATCAATCTTCTTCAAGGCAAACGCCGCTACGTGGCGCACATCTGAATTCCGATCGTTGAGCGCCGCTTTCATGGTTGATATCGTTGAGCGCGCGCTGGGGCCAAACTGTGCGAGAGCAACCATGATAAAAACTCGCCCATTCGCATCCTCTGTCGGATAGGCGTCAAGCAAGGCCGGAATGCTGATTTCGGCGAAATCGCTTTTGCGATGAAGGAGCATATTGGTCAACGCCGGCCACACGGGAACCGCATTCGAGCCAATGGCGTACAATGCCCACAAGGCAGATCTATTTTTTTCCCAGGCGCCGCCACCCGGTATCTTTATTGACGACTGCATCCAATTTAATACCTCGATGCGTGCTGACAGTTCCGAAGGACCTTTTTGCACGATCGCCAGAAGTTCGGGCAGCGCCTTTGTTCCCATCGCTTGAAACGCCTGAAACGCCGGATAGTTGGTGTCTCCATCCCACTCATACATTTCATCCAGCCAGATATGCTCCGCCTTCCCCTGATACTGCGGCTCGCGCGGAGAGGCCACCCACACGGCCACGCCAATGATTCCGAGCAACGCGGCCGCCGCCATGACCGCCGTCCGAATGTGATTTCGCTTGCTCACCTCCCACAGTATGGCGGAGGAACGCCGCAATTACAACAGGCAGCGTGATGTCCGGCCCGAAAAAAGGTTTCACAGCAATGAGTGCCCCGAGAACAATCCCCGTGACAGGCCAAACGAACTGCTTGGAGTTGCTTGGTGCAAATACCATGCGGTCAGCATGGCCGATTCGCGGCAAAAATCGAGCGTTTACCATAATCGTAAAACAGCGAAATAAAACGGGCAGAACCGGAACGCGAGCCATTCAGCTCGCCGGTTCTGCGGTCGAATCTCCGCTGGGCTTGGATTTGCTCCTCTTGTTTTTATCCTCTTTGTCGGCATTGGTGGCGTTCTTGGGCAATTGCTTCAGGCCAAAATCGTCAATTGTTTAAAGTTCCAGGTTCAGGTAACGGCCCAGCGTCCGGTCCTGCTGGCTGAAGGCTTCGTCTTTCATAAAGCAGGTATTGTTAATCTCCTAATAATGATTACTAATGATACAACGAAACCAGCGGAACGGCGGCGCCCCAAACTAATCCTTCAGATTTCCTGTGGGAGGGCAGCGGTTTCAATTTTGATCCACTATTACTTGGAAGAATTGGCCGGGCGATGTCGGAAAGATCGGAATTGAAAATGTCGCCGTCGAACCAGTAGTCACGTGGTATGGATTTGCAAATCCAAGGTTTTGCGGCACCGTCCAATTCTTCAAATCAGTGGATAGCTCAACATACACGGTTTCTCCCGCTGTAAGTCCGGTCAAAGTTGTCTGCAAATTCTGTGGCCCGCCGCCACCGCCGCCCTGAATCGAGGTGTTCACTAAAGCCGGCGGGTTGTATGTGACGGTATCAACCGCTTCCGCGACATTATTCAGTGTGTCGCTTGCCAGGACAATGATGTTATTCGCGCCGGCGAAGAGTGGGACGATGGCGCTCCAGTTGGCCGTGTTAGCTCCGCTGGCGGTGCCGTTGCTGGCAGGCAGACCATTCACCGTCACGTAGGCAATGCCATTATTGCCCTTTCCGCTGTCGGAGGCCGTGCCGCTGACTAACAGGCTGGCGCTGGTCACTGTGGCCCCGTCTTCCAGCGACGTGATCGCCACCGAGGGCGGGGTGGTGTCGGAGACCTCGTTCACTTGCACCGAACGCGTTGTCGCAGCGGAATAGCCGTCGAAACTGACCTGGCCGGACAAGGGGTAGGTTCCCGTCGGGCCGCTCAAGTCGAACGAGAAGGCCCGCGGATTGCTGTCCAGATAGGGTCCCCAGCGAATCTCGCTGGCCACCGGGTCCCAAATGCCGTTGCCGAAATCCGACGGTGTCAATCCATAAGGAATTGTCTCCACCACCGCGTAACAGCGCACCCCTTGCGGTGTGGCCTTCAGGGTGAAGGTTGGCGAAAGAGTTCCGTTCCCGCTAATCCCTGGCGAGAGCGACACGGCCTCAGTCGTCACCGCCGGCACGTACTCACCACTCACCGCCACGCTTGGCAAATACCCGGCTCGGAACGCCACCGCCCTCAGCGAGGTTTTCGTGGAAAAATTTAGCGGCAGCCCGGAGAAAAGCGTGGAGTTCGGCGAGGCGGGCGTGGGACCCTGCGTTGGCAACGTGCCGTCGGTGGTGTAATAAATAGAAACATTCGGACTCGTATCGCTGCATGAAATGATCACAGGGCCTGCCGGCAAACTGGAGCTGAAGGCAGGCGTCAACGTCGGCTCCGCTTCCTGCGGCGTAGGGGTTGGAACCGGATAGACCGACGAGGTCACAATCGTGATGCTGCTGGCCGCCGTCGCTGCCCCGTTGGTGCCATCCACGCTCCATGAGGTATACACCGGATAAGTTCCCGGCGGACCCATCACCTGATAACTCAATGTCATCGCAGTCGTCCCCGTGAACGGCCCCAGAAACGGCCCCCACTGCACGACGTGGTTGGCGGCGATGTAATTGCCCCCTTGCGAAACGCTGCCAGGAACCACCCCCAAGCAGTCCGGCAGTGTTTCCGTTACGGCAACACATCGTGCTTGCGCGCCCGGCGTCACGGAGAAGTTCACCACTGGCATGGCGGGCGAACCCGGAGATATAGTAGTATTCTCGCTGAGCGTGCTCACCGCCGCGTCGGCGGGGGACGCCTGCGGGCCATAGACGGCCACGGTGGCCGCGCTGCGCAAATACCCGCCTTGGTAGGGCAAGTAGGCCACCGCCCACACCTGGTTGATGCCCGTCTGCGGCAACGTAATCGGGACAGAAGTATATTGCAATGAACCCTGGGAAGGCGGCCCGCCGTTGACCGTGTAATACACCACAGCGCTCGCCGTGCTTTCGGTGATGCTCACTCCGTTCGGGGATGTCGGCATGGGGCTGCCGCTCGGCGGGTTGAACGTCGGCCCCGCCACGGGCGGCGGAACGGTTGGAATCCCAAGCACGGTTGCCGGGGCAATCGTGATGTTATTGGCCGCTGTCTGGCCGCCGTTGGTGCCGTCCACGCTCCAAGTGGTATAGACCGCATAAGTTCCCGGCGAACCGGTGACCTGGTAACTCAATGTCATCGCAGTCGTCCCCGTGAACGGCCCCAGGAACGGCCCCCACTGCACCACGTTTTTGGTCGCGATGTAATTGCCCCCTTGCGAAACGCTGCCACGAACCACGCCCAAGCCGTCCGGCAGAGTTTCCGTTACGGCAACACATTGGGCTTGCGCACCCGGCGTCACGGTGAAGTTCACCACCGGCATGGCGGGCGATCCCGGAGAAACAGTAGTGTTCTCGCTGAGCGTGCTCACCGCTGCGTCGGCTGGGGACGCCTGTGGCCCAAAGTAGGCCACAGTGGCCGCGCTGCGCACATACCCGCCTTGATATGGCAAGTACGCCACCGCCCACACCTGGCTGATGCCCGTCTGCGGCAACGTAATCGGGACAGAAGCATATTGCAATGAACCCTGGGATGGCGGCCCGCCGTTGACCGTGTAATACACTACAGCGCCCGCCGTGCTTTCGGTGATGCTCACTCCGTTCGGGGATGTCGGCACGGGGCTGCCGCTCGGCGGGTTGAACGTCGGCGCCGCCACCGGCGGCGGAATGCTTGGTATCCCAACTGCGCTCGTCGGCAGCACGGGTATCACCGTCACGGGGGGGGAGAAATACCATTGGCCGTCCATCCAGGCGCCGCCGTCAACCGGATAATTGGCCGGCAATCCGGTCAGCCGGTAAGTCACGTTGGTGGTGGTGGTGTCTAAAAAAGGCCCCCATCGGATGACGTTGAGGTTGCGCAGATAAACACCGCCGGAGCTGACGTCCAACGCCGTGGCGACGGCGGGGAGGGTTTCCTCAATGGTGAAATTGTACACGTTCACCGCGTTGGACACCGCCACCGTGACCAGCGGTTGGTTGGGAATATCATTGACGAAGGTGCGAGTGTATGAGGCGTCCGGCTCCACGGGCTGGGCGGCGGCGGGCAGGGCCAGGAGGAGGAAAAAAAGCGATGCCAGCCACAGCCTTGGGCTTGCCGAATTTCTCGCCTCCTGCCCGGCGGTGGCTTCAATTGGAAACGTGGGGAACACGCAAATTCCTTCTTTTGAGCTTGAGAGGATTTGCGTTCGTTATTTGATCACTTCAGGACCTGGGGGCGAGCCTGGCTTCCAGTTCGTTGGCCGCTGGCTGCCGTCGTTGTAGTACGGGCCGGAGCTTCCCCCGCCCACCTCCAACAGATAGCCGGCGCGCGTCACGTAATTCGCAGGTATCGGATTCGGATTCGGCGGGCCATTCGGCGTGCTCCATGGCAGCCCGTTATACCACGCGTTGGTGTAGCTGATGAATTCGGCCGCCGTAATGGTGAAGTCCGTCGGGCTGGCCGTGTCCGCCGGATGCTCCGCCGTGTTGTTGAACTCGTAGCAGCCCATGTCCACCGCGGCCCGCCCGCTCTCGTTGACACGCGGATTGCCATCCAGATCCGTCGCCGGCGGAGTGTTCAACAACGCCAAGGCCGCCGCCGGCAAGCCAGGTATGGTACTGGAGACGAGGGTCCCCGCAGCGTAACAAGGAGAACTTGCCGGGAAATGAAAATCCCCGTTGATCGGATCGAAGAATTGCGGGTCCTGGTTGATGGCCCCGGGAACCGAAAGGTCCCAGGCCCCGGACAGGTCGTTGGCGTCATTGTAAATGAAAAGCTTTTGGCTGCCGGTGCCGGTGATATACACGTCCCCGCCGCTGCCCCCCACGGTCGAATTGCCCCAGATGATGTTGTTGAACACGCTCAAGACCTCCACCAAACCGCTCACCTGAAAGGATGCGCCGCCGCCTCCGCCGCCGGACGTATTGCCGTATATGGTATTGTTCTCCATGTCCAGCGTCGCGGATGCGTTGACAAATATCCCGCCGCCGGTGGCGGCCGCGCTGGACTGGCTGTTGTTCACCAGCAAGTTGTCCGTGATGATGATGACGGGAGCCGTGTCATTAATGGCCCCTCCGCCATCTGCCGAGGAATTCTGAGAAAACGTATTCTGGGTGATCGTGTTCGTAACGCCGGTGACATAGAGCGCGCCGCCGCCGTAATTGCCGAGGCAGTAATTTCCCGTGAATGTGTTGCCGATGACCGTCGCAAAAGCGTTGCCGGAACTCACAATATAAGCGCCGCCGCCATCTCCGTTTAAGGCCTCATTACCGGTGAAAATGTTGTTGGACAGGGTAGCGTATGTGCAGTAATAAATATCAGCTCCACCAGCCCCGCCGTCGGTGGCAATGTTTCCGCTAAAGGTGTTACCCGTCACCAGGTTGGTGGTGATGGATTGAAATAAGGCCCCGGCATAGCTGCCGTAAGAATTTCCGCTAAACGTGTTTCCGCTGGTAATGGCCGTGGTGACAGATTCACATTCAAGCCCGCCTTCCGTGTTCCCGACATAGGTGTTTTTCAAGTTGGTAACGATGACGCCATCGGCCACGTAAGCTCCTCCGCCCGGATTTCCACTGAACAGATTAGTGGCCAGGTTGAGCGTGTTAAAGTTGTAGATATAGGCGCCGCCATTTTCTCGGTTGTTATCGAATACATTGGTCACCACGAACACTTGCGCGATTTGACTTCCGCTGGACGGGCTAAAATAGAGGCCGCCGTAATAGTTGGTTCGAAACAAATTCCCGTACACCTGCAAGATCGAACTGGCGGTGATGTCGGCCCCATAGCCAACGTAATTTCCCGAAAACGTGTTATTGCTCAGTACCGTCATCCCCGTCACCCCGGCAATGTTCAGGCCGTCCCCGTCGTACACACTGCTGGCGCTGTTGGTTTTTCCAATGAAGCTGCAACCGAAGATGGTTGTGTTCAATCCGGAGGCGATTTCCAATCCCCTCCCTTCATCGGCGGCGGGCGAGAGAAAGTTGCAGGCCGACACGGTATTCGTCCCGCCGCTGCTGCCCGCGATGCGCAACGCGCCGATCTGGTAACTGCCCGTGTTGCGGATGAAGGTGAGGTCGCTCACCGTCACGTTGCCGGTACTAGTGCCGGCACTGCCCGAGCTGGTAATGTTCAGGTCCCTCCCCCCGGCCCCTCCGTCTATCGAGATGTTGGCGCTGGTGAGGGTCAACCCGGGCTCAATGGTCAGATTGTAACCGGCAGTGCTGTTGTAATTGAACGTGCCCGTGAAGTAGCCGGCGTTCACGTCGTTGGTCAGTTGAATCGTGTTGTCACTTCCGTTGTTCGCCGCCGTGGTCAGATCGTTCTGAAAGTCCAGCGTCGTGTGGGCTACGAAAGTCGCCCCAGAAACATTGATAGCAAAGCCCGCCACAGACAGCGCGGCAACCAGGAGTTTTGGTGTGATCATATTCATGAGGCTACGCTTATTCCAAAGATTTGCAAGCCTTATTTCACCGCTTCATAGCCATCCGCATGGCAAGTTGTTTATTATCAATGTGTTGCGAATTAGTATAGTTGAAAAGTAAGTGGTTTCTCGGTTCGCAAAACAGCCTGGCATTCAAAATAACCATCTGTAGTGCAACGGGTTGCGCTTAAAACAAGGGGGGGCAAAACCTCCGATTTCTCCGATTTTTTTGGATAAAAATCCTCTCGCCTCCCACTCCTCAAATCACACCGGGCGGGCAAGGCGCGCGGAGCGCGCAGCTAGGGCAAACAGGGCAAAGGCCAGCAGGGCCGCGGCCAGTATGAGCAGTCGCGTGTTCAAAGAGGCGGTCCTGGCAATGGACGCCTGCAACCCGATGCGCAAGTCGGTCCACGGATCCACCGCCACGGCCCGCTGGAAGGTCAGCAGGCGGCCTTGCTGCGGAATGCTGGCGCGGATGCCGGCCGGGTGGCTGACGGCGGCATCCTGCTGCTGGATCAGTTTCTCGGCGAGACTGACATCGGTGGCGTTCTCGTCGGCGCTGTTGCTGTCAAGGATGTCTTTGGCGTCCTGCTGGGTGTAGTTCAACTCCGGGCGGTTGCGCAGGTCGCGCAGTTTCCCGCCCAGGGCGCCGGCGTCCCCGGCGGCGGCGGATTGGCGGGCGTTGAGGCCGATGAGGGCCTGCTGGAGCTTGATGTTGTGGAGTTGGACCCGGGCGTCCTCGTTGAACGCCGCGTCGTGGGTGGAAAGCCCGTAGGCGGCTTGGAAGGCGCGGCGCGCCTGCTGTGGATTGCCATTTTGCAGGGAAGAGTTGCCGAGCGCGTAAAACTGCTGGGCCTCTTGGGTGCGCGCCTGCCGCAGGATGTCCTCGGTCTGGAGATACGATTTTGCATCCAGCGCGGCCGCGGGCGAGAGGACTTCCTGGCGCTGGAGTTGAAGGTAGCCGCTGGTATGTTTGACGGCGACCCGCCATTTTTCTCCGAGGGAAACCAGCCAGGTGATGTTCTCTAGGGGCAAATCGAATTTGGGGGCCAACAGTTCCAAATCCAGCGAACCGGCGGCCGCCGTGCCGGTCTGGCATTCGTAGAAGACTTCCACAGTGACGGGCTTGTCGCCATGGGATTGCTGCTCCAGGGGGATGAGGATTTTGTCCTCTTGCCGCCAGGGCCAGACGCCGTTGTCGTTGACGAACGCAAACCAAAATGAGGCCAGGTGAGGGAGCGTCAGGTTGAGGAGCCGCTTGTCGCCGGGGAGGATTTCCAGGCGGACGCGCGTGAGCATGGCGCCGTCGTCGGAGATGACGGAGTTGAAGTTTATGTTATTTACATGGGCGGGGAGCAAACGGGTGGCCTCGTGGCGCTGGAGTTTCAGGGGAAGCTGGAAGGCCGGTTCGAGCAGGCGGTAAGTCAGGCTGGCCGAAACGGAGGCGAGGTCTTTTTCCAGGACGCGCGGAATGCTCTGCCATTCGGCCAGCTGCAGGGCGGCGGGCAGATGATCCACGGCGACCTGGAGGCGGGGGTCAGATTGGACAGTCACAAAGCCCCGCTGGAGATTGACCTCGGCGGCCTGGACGCCATCCAGGGTTGCCTCAGCCGCCTGGGCGCGGATGGGCGTTTGATAAGTGACCTGCAGGAGATACTGGCCGATCACGCGCCGGTCCAGTTTGACTTCCCATTCCTGCAACCCATTGGTGATGGCGCCGGGCATCTTGAGGAAGTCGGAGACCTGCTGGCCCTGGAAGCGGACGCTCTCAGTGTTGGTGGGAAGAAAGACGCGAAACCCTTTCAGACCGGCATTCTTGATCTGGTAGAGGAGATTGGCGGTGATTTTGAGCTGGGCTTCGCGGACGGCGGCGTGTTGGAGGCTGGTGACCTCGATCCATGGGTCCACCTGGTCAATGTCCAGGGTGAGCGTGGAGGGGACCTGCAATTGGTTGAAGGCGAGCATGCCTCTTATTTGGCGGACGCCGGATTTGAGGGGATCAAGTTGGGTGTAGCCTTCGCGCACGGCGGCCTGGAGGCCCATGCCTTGCTCGGGAACGATCAGCAGGGTGCCGTGCTGCTTGTTGGCTTCGCGTAGCGCCACTTGCGGCACTTTCCAGCCCTGGGCGCTTTTGACCCCGGGGCCGGCCAGGGTGATGTCAAACTGCTGGCTTCCTTGTGTCTTGCCGGAAAGGTGCAGGGTGATGACGCGCTCGTCGTTGGTCTTGGACTCGGTCCACTGGCTCAAGGCCGTGCCGCTGATGGAATCAACGTCGAAACCCTTTGGCATGAGAAAGCTCAAGTTGAAAATGCCCGCGCGGGTGATGTCCACCGTGAAACTGTCGGCCAGCGTCGTGTGGTCCTCGCCCAGGGATAACGTGTCGCTGGTTTGGACTCGGATATCGGGTTCCACGGCGGAGGCCTTCAGGGCGAGGCTAGCCGCGGGGTCGGAGTAACGGAAGGCGCGGCGAAGGGTCAGACCGGGAATCTGGCCGCGAAAGGCGGAAGCCCCATCCAGGCGGAAATCCTCCAGGTTGATGGGAGAGAGGCCCTGGGGGGTGACAGCGTTCAGTTGCACTTCGTCGGTGGTGGCCAGTCCGGCCACGCCGACGATCTGCCCCGCGGCGTTATCCACCGAAATCAAACCAAGGGTTTGCTCGAAGGGCAGCGGGCCGGTGGCCACCTGGGATCGGATGAGCAGGGCAAAGGGGCGTGAGAGAGCCGGGTTCAAGGTCACGCGCAGCTTGCGGGTGTCGGGATCGAAACGCCAGGCAGGGGGGGGCGCGGCGGGTGCGGCGGGAGACTGCGCGGGATCAATCACATCAGTGACTGTGGCGTTGGTGGGGACGTTGAAAGACAGCTCGGCCAGTTCGCCTTGGGCCGGACGAATGGAAACGTAGTCGGCGCCTTCCATCACGCCGCCGGATGGGACAAGAAGTTGCTCCATCTCCGCGTAAAAGACCGGCTTCTCGCGCTTGACATCACGGCTGCGGGGGCGCCAATTGATCCACCCTTCCGAAGGCGACAAGACCAAGGTGGCCACGGTGTTGGTGGACGCATGGTCGCATTGTATGGAAACGGCCTCCGGCGAGATCACATCCACATCCAGATTGACGACGGTGAGGGTGAGCCGATTGATCAAGCCATAGGGCGCCGGGAGGAAGAAACTGGAGCCGGACTGGTCAGGGGAGACGCCGATCTGGTATTGCACCTCAATATCAAACGCGCCGTTCTCCAGGGCGACGATTTGCTGGGAATATTTTGAGCCGGCTGGGCCTGGCTCCAGCTTGAGGGAGCGCGTGGGATAGACAATATGCGTCAAGACCGCCGGCTGGGACAAGAGCGGGAGGGCCTGGCCCCGGAGAGCCTGCCATCGGATTTGGGCGGTGGCCAGGGCGAGATTGTCTTCCACGCGAATAGTCTGTGTCACGGAGTCCGGAATCGCCGGGGCCGGGGCGGGATCGGACTTGGAAGGCAGAGGCGCGCCGAGCGCCGTTGCGTGGGCGCAACTCATCCAATAAAGGCCTGCCGCCAGCAAAACAAAGGTGGCGGGGGCGGGGCCGCTGGAAGGCTCGGCTGGCGCCGCCGCCGGTCTGCGCGGCAGGCCGGAGAGCTGGCGGAGCGCGGGGAAGAGGACACGGCAGACGAGAAAAGCGGAGAGAATCCAAAAAAACGCGGGCGCGCCGTTGGGAAAGTTCAGCGCGGCCCAGGCGAGCAACGTCCAGCCGAGGACCTGGGAAAGCAGAAATGGGAAAGCAGGGATGGGAAAGGCGCGCCTTTGCGGCTTCGCGGTCATCCATCCGAAGAACCAGAGCGCCAGAGCGGCTAGCGCGGGCCAACCCCACTGCAAGGCCGCGGCAAGAGAAGTCCTGTCGGGGAGGTTGGAGAGGCCGATCCACAAGGCGCTGCCTGACTGTTGGACGGGGGCCAGAAAGGTGATGCCGGCGGGCAGAGACCCGCGCGCGGCGCGGGCCAGTTGGGTGAGTTGCGCGGTGCAAAGCAAAACCAGCGCGAAGGCCAGAAGACCCAGGACCAAGCTGCAAATATGGGTGGCGTCGTACAAACAAGCGCCGCTGCGCGCCACCCAGTGCCAAACCGCCAGCGCCAGCGCCACGAATCCCAGCATGGCGAACAGCAGCGTCAGCGCCTGGCCCATGTCGTCCCCTTGGGACAGGCGCGCCAGTTGGGCGAAGCCGGAGATGTCCAACGCGGTGCCCGCCGGTTTGAGGGAGCCATTGCGATAGACCAGACGCTGGCCCGGGTCGGGCGCCATTTTCCATTCCGCGAGCATGACGGGAGCGTCGGCGATGGGGGCGTTGATGGTGAGGTTTTCCGGATCGCGGGATTGGGCTGCAAGTGTCAAGTTGAGTTCCAGCACGGCATTGGGGTCGGCGCTCTGCGGCAGCGGGACTAAGCTGGTTTTGCCGTCGGAGACGGGGACGACGGGAGCGCCGTTGATGGAAGCGGACCACAACTGAGTGCCTTGGGGAATGGAGAGGCGGAAATTGGGGTTGCCGCGGTTTTTGATGAAGTAACGCGCGGAGGTGAGCACCTGCCCCTCCTTGGTGATGGTGGTCTGGTAGGAGGCGCGATCCACGATCTGGCTGACCGAATCCCCCTGGACCAGGGGGCTGAGGGTGAGTTTGAGATTGAAGGGACGGGAGGCGTAGCGATAGGCGGTGAGAATCGGCGCGTCGAAAAAGAGGCGGTACTCGGGAGGCACTTCTCCCGGCTCCAGGAGTTGCAGGCCGGCGGAAACATCGGTGGGCCGGACCTGGAACTGATAGGCGCTGATGATTAGCGTGTAGCCCTGCTCGGATTGGGCGTCCAGGGGGCGCGCGCCGGTGAAAAGGAGCGTTTCGCCCTGCGCCTTGAAGGGACGGTCGTAAGTGGCCAGCAAGGTGTAAGCGCCGGCTGCGGGCGTGTGAAGTTGCACTACATAGCCGCCGTTGGTCTTCTGCCAGTTGCGGATGTCCTTGCCGGTGAACTCGACGTTGTAATACTCGTCGGACAACTCGATCTTGAAGGAGGCGACGGGCGCGCCGGAGACAACGTAATTAATGAGGCTGCTGCCGTAGGCGATGCCCTCGCCGATGGAAAACAGATGGAGAGCGTCGGCCTGGACGGTTTGGGGCAATCGCTCCACCAGCAGGGTGGCCTGCCAGGCGGAGTCGGCGGCGGCATCGGTCAATCGGAATGCGGCCTGAATGCCTTCCAGCTTGCCGGGAAAGAAGGCGGTGGCGATGTCCGTCAGGCCCTGGGTCTGTCCCGGTTCCGGGGTGACGCGAAAACCGGGATCGGAAGCGACGCCGACAAATCCGCGCACCGATTTGGCTTTGACAACCTCCAGCCGGGGCAGCGTCCAATGCGCGCCGTCCAGCCCCTGATTGTGTTCCAGGCGGAGTTGAACCAGTTGGCGGCCATAGACCGGCTGGCCGTAAACTAGGCGCAACTCGGCATTGGTTTCACCAGGCGGTTCGGTGAGAAAATAATCGCTCAAACCCGAGGCGGTGATCTGGGCCAGGGCATAGCCTTTGGGGGTTTTGAGCAGCAGTTCGCGCAAGGGGGCCTCGCGGATGTCCAGTTCGATTTGGGCGTCAATCACCAGTTCGTTTTCGCCGTGGTGATAGGCGAGGCGTTCGGAAACGGCCAGTTCGGGCAGAATCTGGTCGGCCTGAATGCGCAGGGCGAAGTCGGCGCCGGCAAAGCGGAAGACAAAGCGCTGGCTGCCCGCCGCGCGAAGCACGGCCCGGGACGCATCAGTTTCGGGGAATTGATCCGGAGAGATTTGGGACATGCCGCTGGCCTGGGCAATCTCCAGTCGGACGGCGCCTTCGTTGACGATACGGAAATAACCGGCAAACCGCGTGGCATTTTCGGGCCGCAATTGCAGCACGTCGGCCGTCTGCGGAAAGGCCCCCAGCGGGGTCTGGGTCTGGACCAGGATGGAGAATTGGTCCTTCTGGGGTTGATTGAGCTGGATGACCAGACGGCGGTCGGGCGAGTTTTCCACCGGTTCAACATTCCAGGCGAGCACCAGGCCGCCGACGTTGCCCTGCACGACGCGGGTGACTTCGCCATCACCGCGGAGCAGGAGCGAAACCCGGCTCAGTTCGCCTTGCATGATCTTGAAATTGAGCTGGGCGGTCTGGCGCATGAGTCCAGGGAGGACGTTGATTTGGGAGGACATTTCGGCGGAGAAGAAGAGTTTGCCTTCGGCTTCAGGGCGGGCTTCCTTCCAGGAAAACTTGACCGCGCCGCTGGCGGGCAGGTAGCTCAGGAAGTCGCCCCCGCGGCGGTCGGGGCGGGCGGCGCCGGGGAACTGGAATTGCGTCTCGGCGGCCAAGCCCTGGAGCACGAAAGGCTGGAGGACGCTGGGCGCGACGTGAAAATCCAGCGTGTTCCAGCCGTCCACCTGCTGCACGGCGGCGCTGAAACGCAGGCGTAGAGGAAAATCGCCGCGCCGGTCAAAGGCCAGGACGAAATGATTTTGTTGGGCGCGGATGTGTTCGTACGGCTGCGGCGCAATCTCGGTGAGCGCGACGGGGCCGTAGAGCAAATCAAGCGCGCCGCCCTGCGTGTCCAGGACATGCGCGGTCGCGGTGAGGGTGAAGTCGGCGAGGTCGTTGCTCAGGTTGCCGACCAGTTTGAAATCCGTGAGCGTGACCGGCGTGGCGGGAGCAGCGGGCGGTTTGGCTCCGGCGACTTGAACACAGCCGGCGAGCAAGAATGCGCCGAGCGCGATAATGGGGGTTTTCATAACTTTTGGGTTACTTTCCTGAGATGCTTTTGGCTTCGCGGAGCATTTGCGCCAGAAGCGCGGGGCGCGTGTCGGCGCCGTAGATTTCGGGCACGCCGCGCATATAGCCGAGCAGTTGATCGGGGGTGACTTCGCCGGCGTATGAGTTGCCGGCGAGCCATTCGGAAAACGCGCTGACCGACGCCGCCAGGCGGATGGCCGGACCGGCCTGGTCCAGCGAAGGCGCCACGCCGGTGTAAGGGACGTCCCAGGCGTGTTCGTAATAATCGGAAGTGCCGGGGGCGCGATAGCGGACATGCACCGTGCATAAGGGGCCGTCGCCCTGCGGGTTGATTTCCACCGTGTAAAGGGCGTTGCCGGATTCCTTGACGCCGAGTTGAGCGGCCTTGACAGTGTTGTCGCGGAATTGTTCCTTGGTAAGTTGGTCCTTCGCGTAACCGATCTGACGGTAGGAGGTCACGCGGCCCGGATTGAACTCGACCTGGACCTTGACATCCGAGGCCGCGACACGGAGCGCGCCGGCCAATTGTCCGGCGAACTCCGTGGCGGCCTCCTCCGGCGCGTTGATAAATCCGTAACGGCCGCCGCCGGCCCGGGAGAGGACTTCCAGCAGGTTGTCGTTGTAATCTTCCCAGCCGACGCCGAAACAATCGAGGGCGATGCCCTGGGTGCGATTGGCCGCGGCTTTTTTCTTCAAATCCTCCGGCTCCACGTCGCCCAGATTGGCCGCGCCATCGGTGAGGAGGACGACGCGGTTTTCGCCATTGGCCAGGTAATGGCGCAGCGCGGTTTCGTAGGCCAGCTTCATGGCTTCCTCCAGATTGGTGCCTCCTTCGGGCGTGATGCCCTCCAGGGCGTCGGCGAGCGCGCCGGCCTGGCTGCCGGAAACGCCGTCGGCCCACAAGCGGGCGGTGCGCGCGAAGACCACCACGCTGAGGGTGTCGCGCGGCTGAAGTTGGGCGGCCAGCACGCGCAGGGCCTCGCGGATGATCGCCACGCGGTCGGCGCGCTCCATGGAGCCGGATTTGTCCAGAAGCAGAACGATATTGATGGGACGGCCGGCCTCGCGTCCCTGCGCGGCGGTTTTGACGGAGAAACGGAGGAGGTCGCGGTTGTGGGCGAAGGGATAGCTGGCGCGTTCCCAGGCGAAACCGATGGGCGCGCCGGGGGTGGGTTCGATGTCGCGATAATCGAAAGCGTTGATGAATTCCTCGCTGCGCACGGTGGCCGGGTCCGGCAGAACGCCCTTTTGCAGGCTGGCCGCCGCCAACTTGAAGGAGACATCGCTCACGTTGAGGGAGAAGGTGGAGAAGGCGTTGTCGCGGGTTTGGATTTCGGGTTGGGGCACTGGAGGGGGAGTGGCAGGGTTGAGCGGAACGTCCTGGCTGCGTGTCGAAAGCGGACGCGTAGCGGGGGCGAGCGGCGTTGCAAGAGCAAGCTTGGGGCTGGAACTGGACAGCGGCGTGCCGGAAGGTTGATTGATCTTACCGGCAGTAATATTGTTGCGCGCTCCCAAACCGGAAACAGGAGAGGCAGCAGGGTAGGTGTTGCCGTCCCAAGTGTCCACCGAGGCGGCTTGCTGTCTAACTTGATAAGGCGGCGCGTCGGAGTTGTCCGCCAGGTAGATCGAATTGGTGACAGCCATAGCCTGGGGGAACTTATCCGCAGCTCCTTCACCCCAGTACAGGTCATACAGATTATTTGCCACAGCCCCTTCTGTCGGGATATCGAGCCCCTCACGATCTCGCGAGATTTGCTGGCCGACTGGGCCTTCGCCGGGGAATGCGCCGGATGGATTGGCCAGGGTCGAGCCGCTTCCCGAGAGAAACGAAGAGGCGCCAGAGCGCAAAGCGTTATAACCATTAGATCCCTGTAATGGAAGGGTTCCACCCGCTCCACCAATTGCTCCACCGGCCCCGCCGAAAACTCCTCCGCCACCGCCTGCTCCACCCGCGCCTCCGCCGCCGCGTCCGCTGCGTCTGCCGCGGGCTGCTGTCGCTGCTGAGGTTCCCGCAGAAGCATCAGCAAGGGGAGGGCTGGCCGAGGGCTGCAATGCCTCCACAAAGGACCTACTGCGGCCGAATACGCCGTTGGTTGAAGCTCGTGGGCCAGATTGCGCGGCTTGGGTCTTTTCCGAGTGATCGAGTTCCTGAAGCGTCCCCGAAAGGTCCGACGCCTCTGCATATTGGAGGTTTGCCCTATTGAACTCGATGGCTCCGTTCCTGGCTGCCAAGGCTGCCAAAGCGTTTGTGTCCTCAACGTTTATGTAACCGACCGCGTTTAGGCTGTAAACACCATCATTGGTCGCACTCGCCGCCGAGCGGTTGGCAGTGATCGAGGCTTGGACGATGTTTGAATTGTTCACCGAATCGGTGGTGTAAAAAATGCCTCCGCTCACCGGATCAAAGGGCAACGTGATCGGGCCAATCTGGCCATTGGGCACATACCCGGCGAATGTGCTGTTTCCGAAGCTTTCGCCAGCGTCAGCGCCGGCGATAAGCGCGCCGTTTACGAAGCCGTTTGTAAGTGTGCCGGAGTTTTGCACGTCTTCCGCTTGAATTGCCGAATCGTAAAGGTAGTGTTCCCCTCCCTTGTTATCAGAGGTCAGCCCATTATAGGCGGTTTGGGTTCCGCCCAAAAGTGTGCCTCCATCTTGCGCGGCCTTGGTCGCTCGCTGGGTCAAGGCGCTCGACTCGGCTGCGCTTGTTGCGCGATCTTGGATTAAGCGCGGGATCTTGCCGTGGGAGCCAGAGACTCCAGCTTCAGCCGTCTCTGGTGCCGTTGGAGGGTTGTGCCTGAAGAGATTTCCGGTCAGCGGAACATCGCCGAGCAGAGGAGTATCATCGGCTGTGACCGCCGGAGTGTAGATTTGCACTTTTGTCGAAGCGCCAGAGGGGCTTGACGCGGGGGAGGGGGAGGCAACTGACGGGCGCTCTTGGAGTATCCTCAGGCGAGGACCGGAGGGGGGCACAGGATTTGGGTTATCCGCCTTCGCTGCGGCTATGGCGGACGTGGGATTACGATTGGGATTCGGAATGGATTCTGACCTCCGTATGGAATCCTGGAAGGCGAACTTATTCCCAGCACGACCGGCGAATTTTGGGGTGAGCAATAATCCGAGCAGCACCACGATGGCGGCGGCGGCGGCCAGGGGGACCAGCCAGGAAATCCGGCGGGCGCGCGGACGGGCCAGTTGGGGCGGGGCAACGGTCTTGAAATGCGCCAGGAGGGCCTCGCGGCGGGCGGCGCTGAGTTTGAGGGGCGCGGGTTGCTTTGAAAGCTCGCCGGCGGAAATGGCGGCAGTCTCGCGCACCAGTTCAATGGTCAGCCGGAGACGCTCATGCAAGGCGGCCAGTTCGGCGTCTTGGGCCATGGTCTGGCGCAAGGCGGCGGCTTCTTCGGCGGACAACTCGCCAAGGAGGAGGGCGGTGAGCCTGGACTCCAGTTCGGCGCGGGGATCGGGGGGGATTTCCGGGTTCATGGGACGACTCCGTTTCTGGCCAGTTCCAAGGCCATGGTTTTGAGGGCGCAATGGAGGATGTAACCGACATGGCCGGTCTTGAGGCCGGTGCGCGCGCTGATTTGCTTGTAGGAGAGGTCATCGTTGAATTTGAGGCGGATGAGTTCGCGGCTGCGGGGGTCGAGAGTCTCAAGGGTCAGGCGCACCAGGCCGATGCCCTCCATGCGGATCAGTTGCTCGTCGGGGAGGGGTGTGGGATCGGCGGGATCGCCGGCGGCGGCCCGGCCCTCCGGGGCGGCGGGGTCCATGGGAACGGTTTTGCGGGCCTGACGGCGCTGGTTCAGGGCGAGGTTGTGGATGGCGCGGTAAAGCCAGCGGCGCGGTTCGCGCACGGTTTGAAAGTGGGCCTGCAAATTCATAAAGGCTTCCTGAACGAGGTCCTCCGCGGCGCCCAGTTGGCCGGTCAGGCGCAAGGCATAACTGAGGAGGGGCGATTCGAGGGCCGCAAAGAGTTCCTCAATCGTTTCGCATCCGGGCGCTGCTCTAGCCTGGTCTGGTTGCATTAAAGCCATGCTGGCAATTCTCGATGATCGGGTTGGGATCATCCGGCCTGCCCGGCGCCCTCCTGGTCTTGGGTGGACACCATGTTCACTTTATATGACACGGCAGGCGGCTATTTCTTAGACGGAAAAAAAGGATATGTCGTTACCCCGGCATTTGTAATGGGATTCTCCAGTGAGGATTGGCGCCAGGGGTCTTGGCGTCGGCACAGGGGAAGGGCCAGAGTTGACGATGGATGACACGGTGGGAAGGGAAAAAACGGAGAAATCGGAGAAATCGGAGGTTTGAAAGGGGGGAGTTTTTTCAGGGAAGGCGCAAAATGTGGCAAGTGGATTGAGTTGTAACTATTTGCATAGTAGTATGTTACTACTTAAATATGAACTGCGGATCAGGTGGAAGATGAGTAATATGAGTGGTTTACCAGGGTTTTAAAAAGCTCGACTGGCTTTTTTTAGGGTTCAAACTAGCGCGGCGCGCACGGTGGGCGCTCCAGCTTTGCCTTGGTTCCAAAAGCGGGGGGGCAGAATACCACGGATTGAGATGGAACAACAGTGGGAAGCGCACCAGAGGTGCGAACGGATGGCACGGATAAGGCTTTGCTTTGATTCTAAAACCGGGCGGGGCGCAAAACTGGCCGGGAGAGAACGCAGCAGGGCAGAGAACGCAAAAGTTTTGACAGGATTAACGGGATGCCCCCGGCCCCGGATGGCAGCATTTGAATCCTGTAAATCGTGTTCATTCTGTCAAGAAAATGAATTGCCGGGAGAGAACGCAGGGAACGCAAAGGTGTGATCGCAAGTGCATTCTAATAAAGACTTGCTGTGCAATATGTTGGATGTTGTATTGGGCAAAAGTTTTGATTGAGCGCTACGACCCCCGGGGGAGCAGAATTTTGACAGGATGATCCTCCGCCGCCCTCGGGGCTATGGAGGACAAGGCAGGATGAGGTTTGCCTTGATTCTAAAACCGGGCGGGACAGAATGGCAGGGGAATGATTGTCAGGGGAATAAGAGCCTTGCCTTGGTTCAAAGGCTGGGTTGGGGGCAAGGATGGTCCTCTGCCGCCCTCCGGGCTATGGTGGACAAGGGTTTTGATCTGGATTGGACCCCTGGGGCGTTGTGGTGAGAACATTAAACGGAAGGTCACGAAGGAAACGAAGGTGTTTCTTCGCGGCCTGTGATCCAATATGACAATACTACGAACCGAGCGAGCCGCGGGATATTTCAAAAATGGTCTGGCCTTCGCACGCCGGGTGGACCATACTTCCGGGGCACAACAGGAAAGGCTGACATGAACCGCATTTATCAGGGCAAGGTGACTGCCGTGGAAATCCCCGAAGGCAAAGATGAACAGGGCAAACCCAAGTGGAAAAAACTCAACGACTGGCAATCCGCCCTCTGGCGACATCATGAATGTTTTCAGGACGGGGTGAATTATTACACGCTCGCACTGGCGGCAATGGCTGGTGGCGTCGAAGGGGATTCAGAGCAGGCCCATGCCTTAAGCGGATGGGCGGCGAAAGTGAAAGAAACTTGGTCGAGAGCGAGCCGAAAGGCCGAAACGTTTGCTGGCCCGCAAGCACGGCTTGCGCTGATACTCAAACTTGAGCGAGAGAAGTCCGACTTTGAAGCAGCGTCCATCCGCGTGCTGCATTCCAGCCGCGCAACTCCCGCACAGCGTTCTGCGGCTTTAATGGAATTGCTATCAGCCAAAGGTGACCTAAATGTGATTTGTGGCGAGCGCTTGCCGTGGCTGGCAAGTGCTCATGGCAAGTGTGGTGCGACCCCCAAGGCGGCATCGTCCTCGCAGGAAGCCAAGCGTCAGCAGGCAGTCCGACGGTTTCACCACTGGTCAGAGAAAGAAGCGTTGGCACAAGCGGCAACTCTTGATCTCGGATTATTCCTGACGCAGCCACCCCACGGCTTTGTTGAGGACGCGGACGCAGCAAAGATTCTTCGCGATTATTTTGCGCAGGCATGTAAAAGATTTGCAGAGCTGAAGGCGACTGCCTGCATGTTTGACAAATTCGTTACCAGTCAGGCTGGCAGACTCAGAATTCCTTCGCTTGGACGCAGGCCGAGCGGTCTTTATCCACTTGCCGCCGTATTCAGATTCTTCCCAACACCGGAAACTTTAGCGGCGTTCCGTGTAGCGACAAAGTCATTGGTTGATGCCAAGGACAAAGAACTTATGTCCGATGCAGTGGCAGAGTCACGCGTTGCAGACCAGCCACATTTTGACTACTTCACAAATCTTGCATTTGTTTCGGGTGATGGCGGTGAGGAGCGCGACACACGCGCCGTGTGGTTCATGTTTGATCTGGCAGCGTTCATCGAAGCGATCAAAGCCCCGCGCCGTTACTTTGAAGACACGATAAAACGTGAGGCCGCCGCCGAGCGTTTCCGCCAGCAACTGGCCGCAATGGAATGTAAGGGACACGAAGCAACCAGCACCGACGAAGACAGCGAAGCGCTTCCGGGTTTTGAAGGCGATGAGCGTGTCAGGCTGCTAAAAATCCTCGTCCAAGACAAACTGAAATGGGTCGCGGAAGCGGAAGGCGGTTCGGGCGAAGCAGACTCGAAAGAATACGCCATCCGCGAACGCACAGTGAGAGGCTTCAGCGAAATCAAGCGACGCTGGCGTGCTGCCATTGAAGCCGGTAATGCCCCAGAAGAACGCCTTCTGGAAATTCTGGGAGAGGAACAGACAGCACACCGTTATGATTTTGGCAGCGCGACACTATACCGGCAGCTGGCCAAGCCTGAATTTCATCCCATCTGGCGTGACGGCGGAACTGAACCATGGCACGCGGAAGACCCCCTGACCGCATGGTTGCAATACAAAGAAATTGAGTCTGATTTAGCCGACAAAGAACGCGCGATTAGATTTACCCCAGCCCATCCGAAATACTCACCACGCTTTTTTATTTTTCCAAAAAAGCCAGAGAAAGGCCCAAAAACGCCGAGTAAGAAACCGCCCAAGCCCGGATTACATTCCCACCATGATCCCGGACAGTTAAGTTTCACGGCGGGTCTGGTTCTGCGCACGGAACACGGACTTGCGCCAAGGATCGTTCGGATTCACTACGCTGCGCCGCGCATTTGCCGGGACCAACTTCGCTCCAGTGGCGACACCAATCTTTACGAAGCTCCGTGGTTACAGCCGATGATGGCAGCGCTTGGATTGGACAAGTCTCCTGACCGGGTGAACTTCGCAAACTGTCGCATCACCCTTCAGCCCGCCAGTGAATCAGACATCCAGCTTGCCTTTCCCGTCGAGGTGAACTCGGAAAAGATCAAAGCGACAGTGTCTCGTGAAGCTCTTTGGGAAAATCAATTCAATTTGTATCCTGATGGCGAAAAGCAGTTTTACAACTCCTCGCTCCGATGGCCGCAGGAAATGCAGCGCACTAAACCGCCTGCGCCGTGGCATGAGCAGTTGGATTCATTCCGTTGCATCGCCACTGATTTAGGGCAACGCGATGCCGGTGCATTTGCCCGCTTATCGGTTCTTGGCGGCAGCGATTTTGGCAAACAGCCATCGCGTTTCATCGGCGAAGCGGCGGGCAAGAAATGGAGAGCAGCGTTAGAGCGGTCGGGATTGTTTCGCCTGCCAGGTGAGGATGCGCAAGTCTGGCGCGAAAAGAGCGACAAGGATGACGAAAATCCAGCAGACTCTGGCAAGCCTTTTGACTTCCGTGAGGAACTATGGGGCGAACGTGGACGACCGGCGCGCGATTGGGAGGCGGACGACACCGCCGAGTTAATGCGGCTGCTTGAGGTTCCGTTGGAAGACAAGAATGTCTCACTCCTGTCCGAAGGCTGGCGAAGTTTGTTAAGTTTCCCGGAACAGAATGACAAGTTGGGTGTTGCCATGAGTGGTTATCAATCCCGGATTGCCAGATTGCATCGCTGGTGCTGGTTTTTGAAAGGCGACGACAAGCAACAGCAAACAGCGTGGAACGAAATTGGTGAGTGCGAAGACCCGCGCCTGATTTCAGCCGAACAGATTGTCCAAGCGAAAAACCGTGACCCGCGACTGCAAACCGAATTGGAATCGCAACTGCGAAAGCGATTAGAACTCGCCCCGGTCCTGCTTGTCCGTATCGCCAACCGCATCCTGCCATTGCGCGGTCGTTCGTGGCGTTGGGAAAAACACCCAATCTCGAATGCCGAGATTACGTTGCATCATCTTACACAGAACGGGCCGAAGCTCGACAGCAAGGACCATCCGGTCTGGCTTCGCGGCCAGCGTGGTTTGTCTTTGGAACGTATTGAGCAGGTTGAAAAACTGCGAAGGCGATTTCAATCTTTGAACCAGACACTTCGGCGCGAAGTCGGCGGCAAAGCACCCATCCGTCGCGACGAAACTGTTCCCGATCCATGCCGGGATTTGCTGGACAAGCTGGACAATCTCAAAGAGCAGCGGGTAAATCAGACGGCACACATGATATTGGCAGAGGCGCTCGGCTTGCGTCTAGCGCCACCATCCGCGGACAAAAAAGTACTGCGCCAGCAGCGCGACCAGCACGGCGCTTATGAGAAAATACTCGACAAGTCCGGCAAGTGGATTGGCCCGGCGGATTTCATCATCATTGAAGACTTGTCCCGTTACCGTGCCTCGCAAGGCCGTGCTCCACGCGAAAACTCGCGCTTGATGAAATGGTGTCATCGCGCCGTGCGAGACAAACTCAAGCAGCTTGGTGAGGTTTTTGGGATACCCATCGTGGAAACGCCCGCAGCCTACTCATCACGGTTTTGCTCGCGCAGTGGCGTTCCTGGATTTCGAGCCGAGGAAATCGCGCCCGGATTTGAAAATGAATCTCCGTGGAGTTGGATAAAAGAGAAGAAAGATGACCACGGCCAGCCCACCGCTGAAGCCATGCACATCCAAGAGTTAGTTCAACAGATGGCCGAGGCGCAAAGGATTCCGACACGTTCTGGCAAACTGTTGGCGAAGCCGCGCACCTTGTTTGCGCCGCTCGCCGGCGGGCCGGTGTTTGTTCCGATTGTTGATTCGATTCCAAACGCAGAGCTCGCTCCCAAATTGGTGCAGGCAGACATCAATGCCGCCATCAATCTCGCTCTTCGGGCAATTGCCGACCCGAGGCTTTGGGCAATCCAGCCGCGCTTGCGATCGCAACGTGAAGGTGGAAAAAAGCCCGGCACAGCAAAAAAAGAGAAGGTCAAGCAAGGGACAGCAGATGCACCCACGGAAGCTAAATTGCTGACGCGTGAGAAACGCAAGTTTGGCGAGGGAGGCAAACCGCTGGTAATCCACCGCGCTGCGGGCGCAAAACCGGATGACACGCGGCAGCCAAATTTCTTCGCAGACTTGGCCGGACTCAAAGTCCTCGCGGAGCAATTGGCTTTGAATAATCCGCGTGAATACAGTTGGTTGAGGAAAGAATGGACGTCCGCCGAAATCTCCGGGGAGAGTTCCAATCCACCATTGGTTCACAGCAAATCATTCTGGGGAACGGTCAAGGCAAAGCAATGGGAACGCATCCAAGCCATCAACGCCGCCCGGCTTGCGGCTTGGCGCGACAAGTCAAACCCAATGGCTGATTGAGCTATGAGTGAGGCTACGTTGCGCACGGATGGTTCTTTGGAAGTCCAGCCGAGAATGGGCGTGCGTAACTTGCACAATTTCATTTATTGCCCGCGGCTGTTTTATTTTCAGTGGGTGGAGAATGTTTTTCAGGAGAATGCGGACACGGTGGCGGGTTCTCATGTGCATCGGAATGTGGACGCGCCATCGAGGCTGGAGGACCCGAAGGAACTGGGTCTGCCGGAAGGGACGAAGATTCGCAGTCTGCGGCTGGAAAGCGAATCGCTTGGTCTTATCGGGGTTGTGGACATCGTGGAGGGCGGGCCGGAGGGCGCGGAGATCATTGATTACAAACGCGGCTCGGCCCGGCGCGATGCCGAGGGGGAGCGGGTGGCGAAGGAACCTGACGCCTTGCAGGTGGCCGCGCACGCGATGTTGTTGCGCGAGCACGGCGTCAATGCAGTGCGTGGCGCAGTTTACTATGCCGCCGATAAACGGCGCGTGCCGGTGGAATTCAGCGAAGATCTGTTCGCCAAGGTTCGCCAGGCCATTGAAGACGCGCGGGCCGTGGCCGCCAGCGGCCGTTGTCCGCCGCCGTTGAAGAACGATACGCGTTGTCTTTATTGCTCCGCCTATCCGATTTGCCTGCCGAATGAGTCGCTCTGGTGGGCGAAGTGGCGGAAAGCCTCTGACGTGGACGGACAGCTCAGTTTTGGTTTTGTCGGGCAAACGGAGGACGCCGTTCGCGACCGGATTCTGGAGGCGCTTGATTTTGCGGCCGAATCCGGCAAGCAGCCGCCCACCTTGGAGCCGCCGCGGCCGGGCGGCGATGACAGCGAGGTGCTGGTGGTGCAGACTCCCGGCGCACAGATCGGGCAGCGCGGGGATCAGTTGGTCGTGAGCGTGAAAGGCGAGGAGACCCGCAAGATTCCGGGCGAGCAGGTTCGGGCGATTTATTGTTACGGGGCGGTTCAAATCACGGCGCAAGCAGTGGAGACGTGCCTGGAGCTTGGAATTGATGTTTCTTATTTTTCACCGGCGGGACGGTTTCTGGGTTTGTTGCGCGGCCTACCCGCCAGCGGGGTGGACGCGCGACGCGGCCAATACCGGCTGTTCGAGTTGCCCGGCGTGCGGATGCAACTCGCCCGCGAAGTGATCCGGGCCAAAATCCACAATCAGCGCGTGATGCTGATGCGCAATGGGGATGTGCCGGACCGGGTGGTGCAATTGCTGGCGGGCTTTCGCGACGCCACAGAATCCGCACGCGACATCACGGGGCTTCTCGGGTTGGAAGGCAGCGCGGCGGCGCTCTACTTCGAGCAATTCGAGTCCATGCTCAAACAGCGCGAGGATTGGAAATTTGACTGGCGCGGGCGCAATCGCCGGCCGCCCCGCGATCCGGTGAACGCCTTGCTCTCGCTCGGGTATTCGATGCTGGCGAAGGAACTGACGGGTGTTTGTCACTCGGTCGGGCTTGATCCGTTTTTGGGTTTCATGCACCAGCCGCGTTACGGGCGCCCGGCGCTGGCGCTGGATTTGATGGAGGAATTTCGGCCGCTGGTGGCGGACAGCGTGGCGATTAGTCTGATCAATCGCGGCGAAGTTGGCCCGGAAGATTTCATGCGCAGCGCCAACGGGACTTTTCTGAACGACCAGGGCAGAAAGCCGTTTTGGGAGGCGTGGTTCCGACGGCTGGACACGGAGGTCAGCCACCCGGAATTCAGTTACAAGATGGCGTATCGCCGGATGCTGGAAGTGCAGGGCCGGCAGTTGTGGCGGTTCGTTCGCGGCGAGGCATTGGCGTATCATGGATTTGTCACGCGATGAGCCGGATTCGCTATCTTGTGAGCTACGACATCAGCGACCCGAAACGCTTGCGAAAAGTGGCGCGGGCGTTGGAAGGGTTTGGCGTGCGGCTTCAATACTCCGTGTTCGAATG
>JBEKOF010000033.1:0-25297 GCA_049522055.1 Verrucomicrobiota bacterium
AGTGCCCTCGCCACGGTCGTAGGAAACAAGGATTCGCTCACGGAGATCCAAAGAAAGCGTTCGCATGGACAGACCATACCACACTTCTCTAAAATGGCTACACTATTTATTGAAATGCTCTAAGGCGCCGCGGGGCGGGGCGGGGACGGCTGGGCGGCAATATCCAGGAGAGCCGTCGCCAGGCCCTCGGAACGGGCGGTGAGCTGGATTTTCCCCGGCTCCGTTCCAGCTTGCACGATCACTTGGGCCAGGCCGTTAAATACATGGCGCTGCCATTGCGGAGGCGGGAGCTTGTCGGCAATGCTCAACGTCACCCCTTTGTTCACCCCGCCGGAGCCTTCGTTGTTCTTGACCGCCACGACGACTGTGTTTGTGCCTGCGTGGAGTTCTTTCCGAACCTCAAAGGAGGGTTGGGCGGCCCAGTCGTGTGATTCTCCAACAAAGCGGCCATTGACATAGACCCAGCCCTCGTCATCAATCATGCCGAAGTTCAGGAGAATGCTCTCGGAGTCGAGCATGTCCCGGGAGCCAACAAAGCGGGTGCGGTAAATGGCGGATTCATGGGGTTGCAGCGGGCCTGCTTCGGTAGTGACGTCGCCTTTTTTCCACGAGCTGTCGTCGAACTTTTCCCCGACTTCGGGGCGCGCGCCGGCATCGGTTGTGTTTTCGACGCGCTCGAATCGCCAATCCGTCACATCTACAGTATGGCGGTGGGGGATGGCAGGGTAAACATCCGGTTCGTGGGAACTGGGGTCCCCGTTGCCCACGCCGATGATTTTGCCGGGGCCGCTGATCTCAAATTTGATCAGGTTTTCCGAAACCGGCACCGTGCGGCCCTGGGCGTCCTGCACGGCCACGGTGATGATGCTCAGGTCTTCGCCGTCTGCCTTTACCCCGGAGCGCCCGCGGTCGTCGGTATAAAGGCCCACGGCGGCGGGGGCGCCGGTAGTTTGGACTTTATCCTCCGCAACCTGCCGGCCACCCTTGTAACCCCGGGCCGCCAGCGCGCCGGGCGCGTACTGAACCATCCATTGCAAATGCGAGTTCTTGGGCATCGGCTTGCGGCCCAGGCTTTGGCCGTTGAGCAATAGTTCGACCTCCTCGCAGTTGCTGTAGCAGCGAACGTCTATGTCCTGGCCTTCTTTCCCGGACCAATTCCAATGGGGCAAAAGGTGGACGACCGGGCGGTCGCTCCAGCACGCCTGGTAATAATAGAAATTGTCCTTGGCAAATCCGCACGTGTCCATCACCCCAAAGTGTGAGTTCACGCACGGCCAGCCATAGGGCGTAGGCTCGCCGCGGTAATCGAACCCGGTCCAAACAAAGCCTCCCGATAGCCACGGGCGGGCCGCAAAATACGTCCACCAGGCCTCCGCGGTGCTGCTCCAGGGTTGCGTGTTTTCATCGTAAGCGCTCACATATCCCAGCGTCTTGTCATTGGTGTAGATGCCGCGCGTGGACACCGTGCTCCCTTGTTCGGTCCCGATATTCGGCTGGGTGGGATGATCTCGATGGTAACTATCCGCCTCGTTGAAGTGGTAGTTCCAGCCGCGGACGTCAATCACCTGGTTCATCCCGGTAAAAACATTGCCCATGTCGCACGCGCAGGTGCATTGCCGCGCCGGGTCGAGCCGGTGAACCAATTCCTGCATCGTCGTGGTGATGCGGCCTGCCGTGGCGGAGGCCTCTTCGGTTTCCTCGTTGGCCAGCGACCAAATAAAGATGCTGGGATGATTGCGGTCGCGGCGGACCAGACGTTCCAGGCGGCCCAGATTGCGCGAGTCGCTGCCCAGGAGACGGTTTTCATCCATCACCAACATGCCCAGCCGGTCGCAAGCTTCGAGCAATTCGGCCGTCGGCGGGTTGTGCGCGGTGCGAACGGCGTTGCCGCCCATCTCCTTCAGGCGGGCGATGCGGTAATACTGCAGCGCGTCGGGCAGCGCCGCCCCCACTCCTGCGTGGTCCTGATGGTTGCAGGTCCCTTTGATTTCATAAGGCTGGCCGTTGAGCAGGAATCCCTTGTCCGCGTCAAAAACCAGCGTGCGGATGCCAAATTCTGTTTCCGTCCGGTCAACCGTCACGCCGCCGCAAGTCACGGTCGTGACCAGCTTGTAGAGGCGCGGCGTTTCCGGCGACCACAGCCTGGGCGCGGCCGCCTGCGCCGATTGCATCAAGGTTTGGAGCGAGAAGGCCCCGAAAGCGGCGGTTTGCGCGGTGCTGGCGACTTCCTTTCCGTCCGGGTCAAGAATGCGGCATTGCACCGTCGCGTCCGCGGACTTGTTTTGGGAATTGCGAATTTGGGTTTCAATCTGGATGGTGGCGGGGCCTTGGGGAAGGTTGTTGGGGAACTGGGCATAGACGAAGGTTCCATCCTCGGCAATGGCCAGGGGGCTGGTCTTGATCAGCCAGACGTGACGGTAGATCCCCGCCCCTTCGTAGAACCAGCCCTCCGTTTGGGAAGCATCCACGCGCACCGCCAACACATTCCTGCCGCCGTAGTTGGCCACATCGGTGATGTCGTAGCGGAAGGTGTTGTAGCCGCTCTCGAAATGGCCGATCAGATAGCCGTTCAGGAAGATGCGGCAATCGCGAAAAGCGCCGTCCAACTCCAGCCAGAGCCGTTTGTCCTTGTCCTCCGCGGGCAATGGAAAAGAGCGGCGATACCACCCGACGCTGTTGCCGGGAAATCCTGGCCCGACTGGTTTGAAACCGTGGGAGGCGTCAGCTTTTGCATCGAAGGGCAGTTCGACGGCCCAATCGTGCGGAAGGTTGACCGGGCGCCAGGCCAGATCGTTGAAATTGGGGCTGGCGGGGCCGGTGCTTTGGCCGGCTTTGTCCAGGCGTTCGCCAGTGCCCCAATTGTCGCCCAATTGGAACTTCCAACCCAAGTCCATCAGAAGCCGCTGGCGGGGGGAGTCGTTGGTGGCGGCGGCCTGCGCGCTGCGGCCTGCCAGACAAAGGGCGATCATTGGGCCGGCCACCGCCAGCCGCCAGACCCTGGGAATGACAGAAATCATTGTTTTCACAGTTTCATTTTTTGGCAGCCCGCCACCAGCCGGGGCGGTTTTTTACTGATAATGGCGCAAGTGGCTTGGCGCAAGGCAAATCGGCTTGGGTCCCGCTCACGACCATTGCGCTCGTCAACGGTTCGTACTATTTCAATAAACCCTTTTCAAACAACCAGTTTTAAATTTCAAAATCCACCGTTTTAAGTTTATGTTGAATTTTGGAGATGAAACCGGAACATATTCGTCTGTTTGTCAAGCCGGGGTGCGGGTGGTGCCGCCAGGCCCAGGACTGGCTTGACCAAAAAGGCATTCGTTATGATGTAATTGACGTCATGGCAGACCGCGCCGGCCGCAAGGAAATGCGCCAACTGTCCGGCCAGACACTCGCGCCGGTCCTCGACGCGGACGGGCGGATTCTGGCGGACTTTGACACGGACCAACTGGCACGATTCTGGAAGCAATTTGAAGATGAACACGGTTGACACACCGCCCAAGCCCCGCCCGCGCCTGCCGGATTGGCTGCGCTTCCAGTTGCCCACCCGCCAGAGCTTCGGCCAGACCCGCGCCCTCCTCGAAGAACTCCACCTCCACACCGTCTGCCAAAGCGCCAAATGCCCCAACCATTGGGAATGCTGGAGCAAGGGAGCCGCCACTTTCATGATCGCCGGCGACCGCTGCACGCGCGCCTGCGGCTTTTGCGCCGTCCATACCGCCAGGCCGCTCCCGCTGGAATCCGACGAACCCGCCCGCGTCGCCGAAGCCACCCGCCGCCTCAGCCTCCGGCACGTCGTCGTCACCGCCGTGGCCCGCGACGATCTGCCCGACGGCGGCGCGGACCACTTCCGCCAAACCGTCGAGAATATCCGCCGCCTCAATCCCCGAACGGTGATTGAAGTCCTGGTGCCCGATTTTCTTGACAACGATCTCGCCCTCGACGCCGTGCTCTCCGCCCGCCCCGACATCTACAATCACAATTTGGAAACTGTCCGGCGTCTCACGCCCCGCGTGCGGCACCGCGCCACTTATGATCGCTCTCTCAGCGTCCTGGGCAAAGTCAAAGCCCGGCGCGGAGAATCCATTTATACCAAATCCGGTTTGATGCTGGGGTTGGGGGAAAGCCAGGAGGAAGTCTGTGCCGCCATGATGGATTTGCGCCGCGCCGGCTGCGATATTCTCACCTTGGGCCAATACCTCCAGCCGACCCTCCGCCATCTGCCGGTGGTCGCGTTCGTTTCGCCGGCCCGGTTCGCCGCTTTCAAAGACCTGGCCGGGCGGATGGGTTTTATCCACGTCGCCAGCGGCCCGATGGTGCGCAGTTCCTACCACGCCGATGAATTCCAGTTGCCCCATCCAAGTCTCCTGGCTGGCCGAAACCTATCGCGGATCGAAAATCGCCCCGTGAAATAGAATGGTCCCGGTCCGGTTGTCCCGGATCGCCGCATAAAACGGCCTGTCCACAATCATCGTGAAGGGCGGCGCCGTTTCCCGCGGCACGACGGTGGAGCGAATCCCGACGCCGCTGACCGCGGCGGCTTCCGTTCCCTCCTCATTCACCTCCACATACGTTTTTTGCCGGACCCAACTGATCATCAACCCCTCGCCGGAGATGCCGCCAAAGTCCGCCTGCCAGGTGAACGCGCGCGGCATTCCCAGGGCCGCCAATTGGTTGTTCAGGTCATACTGGTTCTCCAGCTTGAACCGCGGCACCTCCACGGTACCCTGCCTGGACTTGAATTGGGCCATCCATTGCTCCCAGTTCTCCAGCGTCAATTCCTGGGAAAACTTGTCCAGGCCTTCTTTTGGCAGCAGGACGACCAAACTGATTTGCCGCCCCGCATAAGGCAGCAGCACGGCCTGAAAAGCGGCATTCTCAAAATAGCCGAACCGGCCCGTCTGACTCATTCGGGGATGCGGCACAGAAGTGCCGTCCGCCAGGTTGAAAGGCAGGTCGCGAGTCAACTTTTTGTCGAAGGGGACCGCCCAGGCGCCTTTAAAATAGATCGCATCCAGCACGATCAGGCGCAAATCCCGCTCCAGCGGCGCGGTGACCATGGATGGAATCTTGCCATGAGTTTTCTCGCTCACCCAATCGTTGATGGCCTTCACCGTGGCCGCGTCCGCGAAATCCGCGCTGGCCGTTTCCGCCTGATACGTGTTCTGCGCGCTGGAGACAAAGGCTGCTTTGATGTTTGCGCCCTCCTGCGTCCAAATGCCGTTGGCGATTTCCAATGCGCATTTTTGGCCCGGCGCCAACAACTGGCCCAGCAGCAATTTATTGGCCCCGTTTATCTCGTCCAACCCGGCGCCTTCCTGTTGCAGCGTTTGGGCCATTTGGCTCAGCGTCTCCCCTTTGGCGCCGTTTTCGACCATCCCCAATGCCAGCGCCAGTCCAACCGGGCTTTGAAAAACGTTGCCGCCGGGAAGCGATTTCCGGCTTTCCGCCAGCAATTTAAACCCAAAGCCGTTGCAGGCGCGGGCGGCTTTTTCCACCGGGGGCAGGGGCGTCCCCGGTTGCGCGAAAACAAATCCGGGCGCAATCAGACAGCAGATCAGGGCATAAATTTTCATGCGAAACCGGCTGGGTGCAGCCGCTTCAACATCCCCCCTCCAGGCCGGCAAGTCGAGATTGAAAATGGCGCCGCGCGCTGGCACCCTCATCCCATGAATCATCTGGCTCGCGCCCACAAAGTCTTCGACATCGAACTCCAGGCCCTCAAAGCCGTGCGGGCGCAATTGGACCAATCTTTCTCCGCCGCCGTCGAAATCCTCGTCGAATCCCTCAAGCAGCGGGGCAAGATCATTGTCGTCGGCGTCGGCAAATCCGGCAACGTCGGCCACAAGATCGCCGCCACCTTCACCAGCACCGGTTCCACCAGCGTCGTCCTGCACACCGTGGACGCCCTCCACGGCGACCTCGGCCTGGTCAATGACGGCGACGTGGTCTTGGCGTTGAGCTATTCAGGCGCTTCGGAGGAGTTGCTCAACCTCCTTCCATCGCTCAAACGGTTTTCGGTCAAAATCATCGCCCTCACCGGCGCCCTCAAATCCACGCTCGCCAAATACAGCGACGTGGTGCTCAACATCAAAGTCCCCCGCGAAGCCTGCCCCTTCAACCTGGCCCCCACTTCCAGCACCACCGCCATGCTCGTGATGGGTGACGCCCTGGCCATGGCCGTGGTGCAGGCCCGCGGCTTCGGGGAAAAGGACTACGCCAAACACCATCCCTCTGGCGCCATTGGCCGCGCCCTCCTTCTCACCATTCGCGACATCATGCGCTCCGGCGAACGAAACGCCGTGGCCGGCGAGCAATTGACCGTCAAAGAGGCCCTTTTCCTGATGGTGCGCGCCAAGTCCGGGAGCGTCGCCGTTATCAACAAACGCGGCAAGCTGACCGGCGTTTTCACCGATGGCGATCTCCGCCGCCGCATCGCCGAAGAATCTCGCGAGGGCGCCGCCCTGGCCGCCACCCTCGCCAGCGTCATGACTCGCCACCCGGTCTGTGTGCGCGACGACGCCCTTGCCGTCGAGGCCCTGAAAATCTTCAACCAGCGCAACATTGACGACCTCATCGTGGTCAACTCCCGCCACCAACCAGTCGGTTTGATTGATTTGCAGGACTTGCCCAAGCTCAAACTGGTCTGATCCCAGATTTTGCATGAGCTTTAAATTCCAAAATCGCGCGAAAGCCGGGCGCCTGCTGGCCGGAAAATTGGAAAGCTACGCCAAGCGCGAGGACGTGATCGTCCTGGGGTTGCCGCGCGGAGGGGTGATCGTCGCGCGGGAAGTGGCCGCGGGATTGGAGGCGCCATTGGATGTTTTTCTGGTCCGAAAACTGGGCGTCCCAGGCCACGAAGAACTGGCCATGGGCGCGGTGGCCAGCGGCGGAGTCTCTGTCTTCAACGAGGCGCTGCTCAAGTCCTGCCACATCCCCCGGCGGGTTTTAGAGGAGGTCATCCAGCGGGAACGCAACGAGTTGGAAAGGAGAGAAGAGGCCTACGGACGCCGGCGACTGCCCGATTTGCGCGGCCGCACCATTATTCTGGTGGACGACGGCCTGGCCACGGGCGCCACGATGCGCGCCGCAGTCATGGCCGCCCGACTGCGGCAGCCGGCCCGCATCGTGGCCGCCGTGCCGGTCGCGGCGCGCGACACGCTGGCGCAATTGCGCCAGGAAGTGGACGAGGCCGTCTGCCTTCAGGCGCCGGAAGATTTCCACGCCGTCGGCCAATGGTACGAAGATTTTGAGCAGACCACCGACCAGGAGGTGCGGAATGCGCTGGAAGACTTCACCCGTTGAACTCCGTCTTCACGGGCCGGGGTTGGGAGCGCGGAGCAGTTGGGCCAGGCGGTTGGCGGCCGGCGCAAAATCGGGCCGCATTTTCAGCGCCAGCCGGTAATGCTCCACCGCTTCGTTGCGGCGGCCGAGGACCAGCAGGGCCTCCCCCATGTTGTATTGCGCTTCGGCAAAGGCGGGCTGCAAGGCCGCCGCGCGTTGGAAATGAGGCAGGGCCTCCCCGGCCCGTCCCGCCTGCAGGAGCAGGCTGCCCAGATCATTGTGCGCCAGGGCGTAGTCGGGATCCAGCGCCAAAGCCTTCTCATCCGCGGCCATGGCTTCGCCGGAGCGGCCGGCGCGCAGAAAGGCGAAAGCCAGATTGCACCACGCTTCCGGGTAATCGGGTTCACGCGCAATCGCCTTCTCAAACCACGGGATCGCGTTGGTGAAATCGCCCCGGTCCAAGCCCGCCAGGCCCAAGTTGTAGTACGCGTGCGGATTGCCCGGTTCGAGCGACAGCGCCCTTTGAAAATGCGGGAGGGCTTCCTCGATCCGCCCCTTCTTCAGCAGGCCAAAGCCCAGATTATTGTGCGCACTGACGTTGTCGGGGTCGGTCTCCAGGACCGCGCGGGAAAGCGCGATGCCCTCATCCGTCTTCGCCTTCGCGTACAAGGCGCCGGCAAGGTTGTTGTGGGCGATCGCCGCGCCGGGGTTTTCCGCCAGGGTCGCCCGCCACAAGGTCTCATTGTCCGCGTAATTGCCGCACTGTTGCCGCGTCAACAGCCCCAGGGTCAACAGCAGACCCGTGGCCACCAATGCGCTCGGCAGAACCATCCCCGCCCAGGCGCGCGGCCACGGCAGCTTTGCCACACAGGCCCCGGCCAGCGCGCACGGCGCGATGGCGGCGATATACTGGTAATGATCGGCCACAAACGTGTAGCGGAACGTGTACTCCATGATGAAGCCCAGCAACGGACTCAGCGCGGCGGCGTAAAAAAGGAGCGCGCCCGCCACCGCCCGCCCCAAGAAGAGCCGGGCGCGCCAGACCGCCAGGGCGAGCAGCACCGTGGCCGCCGGCCATCCCCAGGCCGCGGGATCGTGGGGATTGATTTTCCACTGCGGATAGATGAAAGCCAGATGAACCGGCCAAATCAGCTTCCCGGCATAGAACCAGAGCGCGCGGCTGGCGATCAGAAACCGGCTCAGCAGGCCAACGTCAAACGCCGCCCCGACGGCGTATTGGTGATGACGCTCCCACCAGACCGATACCAGGCCCATCCCAAGGCCCAGCAAAACGAAGGGCGCGATCTGCCAGAGCCGCCGGCCCTCCACCGGTTTGCCTTGCAGCCAGAGCAGCAACGCCAGCGCCGCGGGCAGCGTGCAAGCGGTGGTCTTGCCGCACAGCGCCAGGGCGGCGCAGAGCAGGGACAAAAGGTAAAACCGGACCCGGTGCGCCGGCGCGTCCTCAATAAATTCGACCCACGCCCGCATCGCCAGGAGATAGAAAAGAAGGGAGAGGATGTTTTTCAATTCCGTGATCCAGGCGACCGATTCCACATTGACCGGATGCAAGGCGAAGAGGGCCGCGCCGAGCCAGGCCCCGGGGATGGCCAGCCGCCGGAGCAGGCGCCACAGCAGCACGGCGTTCAGGGCGTGCAAAAGCACGTTCGCCGCGTGGTAGCCGGCGGGGTTCAAGCCCCAGAGCTTGCGCTCCACGCGCAGCACCGTGTAGGTCAGCGGAAAATACTGCGAGGGCGAATCGAGCGAGAACCAGATGCGGCGCAACCCGTCCGGCGCGGTCAGCAGTTGGTTCCGGGTCACGTAAACATCGTCGTCCCAGACATAACCGGCGTGCTGCGTGGGTTGATAGGCGGCCAGCACGCCCGCCAGCAGCAACAGCGGAAGGCACCAGTCCGGCAAGCCGGGGACCTTCCACTTGACGCCCAAGGCCGGACCGGCGGGGCTGGATGCGGCGTTGCCTTTTATGTATGGGATCACTGGGTGGTTCGGAATTTCACTTGCCGATGCAGAATTGGCTGAAGATGGTGTCCAGCAGGTCTTCCGTCGTCGTCTTGCCGACGATTTCCCCAACGGCGTTGGCCGCGATGCGCAAATCCACCGCCGCCAGTTCCAGGCTCAGGTTGCCCGCCAGCGCCCCCGCCGCCAGCTCCGCCGCCTCGCGCGCCCGCCGCAACGCGTCCTGATGCCGTGCGTTGATCATCACCTCCAACATTTCCGCCCGAATTTCCCCCTCCCAAACCCGCTCCTTGATGGCGTCCTTCAACGCCTCGACCCCCTGGCCGGTCAGGCAGCAGACATCCACCGCCTCCAGCGGCGCCGGCAATTCCAGCCGGCGCGGCAAATCCACTTTGTTGCGCACCAGAATGCGCGGTTTGCCGGCCAACTCGGCCAGATGGCCCGCGTCGGCGGGCAGCAGCGGCTCCGAGCCGTCCAGCACGTGCAAAATCAACTCCGCCCCGGCCAGGCTCGCCCGGCTGCGGCGGACGCCCTCCCGTTCGATTTCCCCGCCGGCCTCGCGCAAACCGGCCGTGTCAATAAATAAAATCGGCAGGCCGCGGATGTTGGCCGTCTCCTCGATCGTGTCGCGGGTCGTGCCCGGAATCGGCGAGACGATGGCCCGGTCTCGGCCCAGAAGCTGGTTGAGCAGGCTCGATTTGCCCGCGTTGGGCCTGCCGACGATGGCGGCCCGGATGCCCCTCCGCAGGATCTGCCCTTCATTGGCCGTGCGGAGCAATTGGTCCATGAACCCCAGCGCCGCCCGCAGGCGCGCCATCAGGCCCTCCCGCGTGTCGGGCGCGATGTCTTCGTCGGGAAAATCAATGTGCGCCTCCACGTGGGCCAGTATCTTCATCAGATCGTCCCGCAATAGGTTGATGCGCTGGGACAGTTTGCCCGCCAGTTGTTCCTGCGCGGCCGCCAGCGCCAGTTCGGTGCGCGCGTGGATCAAATCGGCCACCGCTTCGGCCTGGGCCAGGTCCATCCGCCCGTTGAGAAAAGCGCGGCGGGTGAATTCCCCGGGCTCGGCCAGGCGCGCTCCGTTTTCCAGCAGCGTTTCCAGCACCAGCCGCGCCGGCAGCAGGCCCCCGTGGCAACTGATTTCCACCACGTCCTCCCGCGTGAACGTTCGCGGGGCGCGCAGCACGCTCAGCAGCACTTCGTCCACCGCCTGGCCGCCCCGTGCGATGCGCCCAAAATGAACCGTGTGCGTCGGCGCCGCCGATAGGGGCGGCCGCGATTTGCCGGCGGCGCGGAAACTGGCTTCGGCAATGGCCAGCGCGCGCGGCCCGGAGAGCCGGATCACCGCCAGGCCCCCTTCGCCAAGAGGCGTGGCGATGGCCGCGATGGTGTCGTCGAGCATGAGGGGAATAATCAGCGGGCCGCCAATTCTTGGAGAAAAACCCGCGCCTTTTGATAGCTCTTCCTGTCCAGGTAATGCAGCAGCATCGGCTCGGTGGAGGGCGGCAGGCGCTGCGCCAGCCGGTCCAGCCGCTCAAAAATGGGCCGCAAATCGGGCCTGGTTTTGGCGCCGGCCATTCCTTCCACGGCCCGCTCCATTTCCAGCAACGACTCCAAAACCTGCTCTTCGATTTCAGTCATTCCTAACAAATACGGCAGGAAAAAAACCATGGCAAAGGCTTTCTCAAATTGCCCTTGGCCCAAAGGCGCCTCTGCCTTCACGGTCGGCGTCCCGCGGGGGTCATGCCCTGCCCTTGGAGACCCGCGTTCACGCCATGCGCCGCGGCGCAAGATAAAAGCCTGGCCGGGCTTTCACAAGGCCCTGCTTCTGGATCCTTGACGCCGCTCCGCCTTGGCCGCATCATTCCCGCGCAGGAAAATTCCTATGCTTATGAACCTCGACAATCTTTATTCAAAACTGACCGTCAAGACCAAAGCCAAAATCGTCCTCGTCGTTCTCGACGGCCTGGGCGATCTGGCCACCAAGGAACAAAACTTTCTCACCCCCCTGGAAGCCGCCAACACGCCAAACCTCGACCCCCTGGCCCGTCTCGGCGCCCAGGGGCGCATGATCCCCGTGGCTCCCGGCATCACTCCCGGCAGCGGGCCGGGGCATCTGGGCCTCTTTGGTTACGATCCTCTCGAATACGAGGTCGGCCGCGGCGTCATCGAAGCCCTGGGCTTGGGCCTGGAATTGAAACCCGGCGACATTGCCGCCCGCGCCAATTTCTGCACCCTTGACCCAAACGGCATCGTCACCGACCGCCGCGCCGGCCGCGTTGAAACCAAAGTCACCGAAGAACTCTGCGCCCTGCTTTCCAGCAAAGTCAAAAAAATCGGCCCGGCCCAAATCATCATCAAACCGGGCAAAGGCCATCGCTTTGTCGTCCTCTTTCGCGCGCCGGGTCTGGAAGGCCCGCTCACCGATGCCGACCCCAATCGCGAAGGCGTCCCGGTGCCGGTGGCCAAACCGGTCAATCCCAAGTCCGCCAAACAACAAAAGACCGCCGCCTTGGTGGCCGAATTCTACCGCAAGGCCCTCCCCGTCCTGGCCGGAAAACATCCGGCCAACGGCTTCCTCTTGCGCGGCATCGCCCATCGGCCCGCCATTCCGCTCTTTCAAGAGCGTTACAGTCTCAAGCCCGCCTGCCTGGCCGTTTATCCCATGTACAAAGGCCTGGCCCAACTGGTCGGCATGACCCTCCTTCAAGGCCCCCAAACCATCGCCGAACAATTCCAGCGCTACCTCGCCGAATTCGACAACTTCGACTATTTCTTCATCCACTACAAATACACCGACATGTATGGCGAGGACGGCAATTTCTCTGCCAAGACCAAGGCCATCGAGGATTTCGACGCCGCCCTGCCGATCCTCCTCCAAAAGCAGCCCGACGTGCTGGTCATCACCGGCGATCATTCCACCCCCTGCGCCATCAAGGGCCATTCCTGGCATCCCCAGCCCGTCTTGCTCCTTTCACCGCGCTCCGGCTCCGACAAACTCAACCGCTTCACCGAAACCGGCGCCAACATCGGTTCCCTGGGTGTCTTCGAGGCCAAATTCTTGATCCGCCTCATGCAGGCCAACGCCTTGATGTTTGACAAATTTGGAGCTTGAATCTTGGAAACACAGACCAGCCCCCGCGCCATCCTGCGTAATCCCAATTTCTTCTTTTACATTCTGGGGCGTTTCATCGCCACTTTTGGCCAGCAAATGCTCACCGTGGCGGTTGGCTGGGAACTCTACGAGCGCACAAGGTCCGCCCTGGCACTGGGGATCGTCGGCCTCACCCAATTCCTGCCCATGCTGGCCATGACCCTGCCCGCCGGCCATTTGGCCGACACCCGCAGCCGCAAAGGCATCATCATGGCCACGCTGGGAGTCATGGCCGCCGCCTCCCTCGGCTTGGCGCTGGTCTCTTGGAAGTGGGCCGCGGTTCCCTGGACGCACGGGCAGGTTTATTGGGTTTACTTTTGCCTCCTGCTTTCCGGCGGGGCGCGCACCTTCAATTGGTCCGCCGGCGCCTCCTTTCTCCCGCTGTTGGTCTCCCGCGATCAGTTCCCCCTCGCCGTCAACTGGAACTCCAGCACATTTCAATTCGCCGCCGTCACCGGCCCGGCCGCCGGCGGAGCGATGATTGCCCTCTTCAAGAGCGCCGTCAGCGTCTATCTCTTCAATGCCGTTGCCGCCCTGGCGTGTCTGACGCTGGTTTCTTTGATCCGCGCGCCTCAGAAGCCTGCCGCCAAAGAGCCGCTTTCCCTCAACACGCTTTTGGGCGGGTTTAAATTTGTCTTCAACCATCGCACCATCCTCGGCATGATCACCCTGGACCTCTTTGCCGTCTTGTTCGGGGGGGCCGAAATGCTCCTGCCCATTTATGCCAAGGACATCCTCCATGCCGGCCCCCAGGGGCTTGGCCTCTTGCGCGCCGCCCTTCCGACGGGCTCGGTTCTTTCTGCCCTCATCGTGGCCCACCGCCCGCCCCTCGCCAAAGCCGGGCGCGCTTTGGTTTTCGCCGTGGCCATCTTCGGCCTGGCCACCATCGGCTTTGGCCTCTCGCGGTTCTTTTGGCTTTCCATGATCATGCTCTGCGCCTGCGGCATGGCGGACAACATCAGCATCATCGTCCGCCACACCTCCGTCCAACTCCTTACCCCCGACGAGATGCGCGGCCGCGTCTCATCTGTCAATAATCTATTCATAGACGCCTCCAACAACCTGGGCGGATTCGAGTCCGGCCTTGTCAGCTTTTACGCCGGCCCGGTTTTTTCCGTCGTGTCGGGCGGCGTCGCCACCATCCTGGTGGTGCTGGCCGTCTGCTGGCTTTTCCCGGAAATCCCGCGCTACGGCAAGCTCGTCCAGCCGGCCCCGTCCCCGCTTCCCGGTCCTTCCGGCGCCGTCGAAGAATCTCCCTAGACATCGGCCGGGTGGAAAAGAATGACTTGAAAACAACGCGGGTTATGCTTAATCTGAGGCATGAACCATTTCCGACTCCCCAGCCAGGCCTCCCGCTCTCGCGATCCCCGGCTCCTCCGCCCGGCCCGGTGTTGCCGCCCTGGCAACGGTTCCTGGACGCCAGGCTTCACGTTGATCGAACTGCTCGTCGTCATCGCCATCATCGCCATCCTGGCCGCGCTGCTCCTGCCCGTGCTGGCCAACGCCAAAAAGAAAGCCCAGCAAACCACCTGCATCAACAATCAGAAGGAGTTCGGTTTGGCTCTCGTCATGTACGCCGACGATTACCGCAATACCTATTTGCCGTATGTCAACGGGGACATCACCTACAATGGGGGCGGCTATTATGTGGGCCCGGCCGCTGCGCCCTTCAGCGGGCTTACCACAGCGGAGGCCTACGCCGATTGCGTTCAAGCCCTGACCAACTCTCTCATTTTTGTTTACGTTAAAAACGTCGCGATCTTCCATTGCCCTGGCGATACCCGGGTGGCGGACCCCCCGGGCCAAGGCTATGCCTACCAGAGTTATTCCAAATCACAAAACTTCGCCGGCGACCCTGTTAACGATTACTGGGGGATGGGGAATAGCTGCGAAAAAACCGCGGACGTCATTGCCCCTGCCATGACCTTTGTCACCGTCGAAGACGTTGATTGGCGCGGATACAACGAAGGCACTTGGGTCGTTAATTGGCAGCTTAATGGCACTAATCCCGGTACCTTTACATGGCAGGACCCTCTCGCCATGTACCATGTGGACGTGGACACCTGGGGGTTCGCCGATGCCCATGTTGAGTCCCATAGATGGATAGACTCTTTCATCATCAGCGATGGACTCAGCGCGGCCAAGGGCAGCACCATGGAAGGAATGCCGGGCGCTTCCACTTCCATTACCAGCCTGGATTACTCCTTTGTCAGGAACCGCTTGCGCTTTCCGGGTTGGTATTGAATCAACCAATGGATCGGGCAATTCAAAACGGCTGAACTCCCGCCTGATCCCGGTGTGCTCCGGCACCACAGTCAATAAGAAAAAATCGGATTCATCTCCTGCACCTGCGGGCCTTTTGAGATTGCTCCGGTTGTTCCGGGTGATATTCTTGGCCATCTCATGAAAAAAATTGAGGCCATCATCAAACCGTTCCGGTTGGAGGAAGTCAAAAACGCCCTGCATCATCTCGGCATAGAAGGGATGACGGTGCACGAGGTCAAAGGGTTCGGCCGCCAAAAGGGCCACGCCGAACTCTACCGCGGGAGCGAATACACGGCCGATTTTTTGCCCAAGCTCCAAATAGATATCGTGCTGCCGGACTCCGCGGTGGATGCGGCTCTCAAAGCCATCGTGCTGGCCGCCAAAACCGGCAAGATTGGCGATGGGAAGATTTTCGTTACCCCTATTGTTGAAGCGGTCCGCATTCGCACCGAAGAAAAGGGGGAAGACGCTCTCTGACCATCCGATGGCGTGCTTTTTCACGGATCGCTCTGTTCATGTCATGAAGCGCTGCTTAATGCACTGTCTGACTTTTTGGAGGCTCTGCTCTTTGCTCGGTTGTCTCGGTTTTGGCGCGGCGGCCCAGACCACTGCCCCAGCCCAGCCATGGGGGACCAACTCAGACTTCGGCGCGCGAGTTTTGAGCCTGGCCCAGGCCAAAGAAGTTGCCTTCCAAAGAAATTGGGACTTGCTGGCGGCCAAAAGCGGCGTGGACGCCGCCACGGCGCAATTGCTTATCGCCAAGGAGTTCCCCAACCCGACCGCTTCCCTCTCCATCGCAAAAATCGGCACCCATGCCGGCTCCACCAGCATGGGCAACGGCATCGGCGACCGCAATTACGACAGCATCGCCGCCGTCAGCCAGTTGATGGAGATCGCCGGCAAACGCAAAAACCGCCAGGCGGCCGGCCGCGCCGACGTCATCGGCGCCAAGGCCCGTTTCTATGACGCCAAACGCACCCTGGACCAGGGAGTGACCAAGGCTTACATCGCCGCCTTGCTGGCCGGGGAAAACGTGCGAATTCTCAACCAATCCTCCGCCCTTCTGCTGCGGGAAGCCGCAATCGCCGCCGAACGCAATAAAGCCGGAGACCTCTCCGACTCCGACATGAAGCAGATCCAAATCAACGCCGAACAATATGAACTCCAAGCCAAGTCCGCCGAAGCCGCCGCGGTGCAAGCCCGCATCGGGGTGGAAATCCTCATGGGCGAGCGCGCCCCCAAGGGCGATTGGACCCCGGCAGAGTCCCTGGATAGATTAGTCGCCGACTGGACCCCGCCTCTCCCCGGCACAAATTCCCAGGCCGCCCGGCCGGACGTGCTGGCGGCGGAGGCCGATTTGCGCGGCGGCAAGGCGCAACTGCAATTACAGAGGGCTTTGCGCATTCCAGACCCCACCCTTACCATCGGCGTCGAACACAACCCGCCTGGCAACGGTCCCCCGGTGGACACCTTTCTCATGGGCCTCTCCTTTCCTCTGCCTCTTTGGAACCTCAACCGGGGCAACATCCAAGCCGCCCAAGCCGGAGTCGCTCAATTCGAGCAGGCCCTGGGCAAAGCCCGGACGCAGGCCATGGCGGACATTGCCTCCGCCCAGGTGGAATACGACGAAGCCTCCGCGCGCTGGACCCGTTATCGCGACGTCACCGCCCCAAAATCCGCCCAGGTTCTCAAGTCCGTTCAGTTCGCTTATGACAAGGGCGGCGCCGCCTTGTTGGCCCTGCTCGACGCCGAGCGCACCGACAACGACATTCGCCTGGCCACCGTCCAGGCCATGTCCGACACCACCAGCGCCATCGCCGACCTGGTGGCGGCCCGGAATGTTCTCCCGGAAACCGAATTAATGGAACGCGACAAATAACGCAAGTCTCCAAGATGAACACAATGAGTGACAGCACAACGGCCACCTCCTCCCGACACTTCCGCCGCGCGCCAGCCCTGTCCAATCCTCCTCCTAATCCTAATCCCAATCCCCGCGTCATCTCCCGCTCAGCCGGCCTGTCGAAATGGCTCAGTCTATTGGCGCTCATTGGATTGGTGGGATGCGGCAAGGAGCAGTCCGTGGTTTTCCAGCCCCCGCCCCCGCCCAAAGTGCAGGGGGAGATGGTGACGTTTGAAACCAACGCTCCGCAATTGGCTTCCATTTCGGTGCAAGCAGCTCAAGCCCGCACCAAAGCCGTCACCCACGTTACCGGCCGCCTTTACTGGAATGAGGACACCACCGTGGGAGTGTTCACTCCCGTGGCCGGACGGGTCACCCGCCTTCTGGCCGATTTGGGCCAGCCGATTGCCAAAGGCGCCCCGCTGGCTGAGTTGGATTCCCCGGACCTGGCCCTAGCCCTGGCCAACGCCCGCACGGCCGTGGGCAATCTGGCCGCGGCGGACAAGGCCTGCTCCCGCGCCCGCGAGTTGTTCGATCACGGCGCGGCGGCCCAAAAGGATGTCGAGGCGGCCCAAGCCGCCTACGTGGCCGCCGTGGCGGAGCGCGACCGGGCGGAGGCGGTGCTGGCCAATTACGGGGGAAGCGACAAAAGCACCAATTCCCTCTACTTGTTGCGCAGCCCCATCGCCGGAGTGCTGGTGGACAAGAACATCAACCCCGGCCAGGAACTCCGCCCCGATCTGATGCTGGCCAACGCCCCCGCTTTGTTCGCGCCCAGCTTCGTAGTCAGCGACCCTGCCAAGCTGTGGCTCCAACTCGATGTGGCCGAGTCCGACCTCCCCGCCCTGCAACCGGGCCAGCAACTGCAAATCTTCTCCCGTTCCTTTCCGGGCAAGACCTTTGACGGCGTGGTGGATCATATCGGAGACACCATGGATCCAGGCACGCGCTCCATTAAAGTCCGCGGCACTGTCAACAATCCGGACAAACAACTCAAAGCCGAGATGTATGTCCTGGTGGATGTGGTGGAGGATGCGGCCAAGGCAGGGGCCTTGGGCGTGGAAGTTCCCTCCAAGGCCCTGTTCATGAAAGGCGATGATTCGTTTGTTTTCATCGAAGATGCGCCCGGCGCCTTTGTGCGCAAGCAAGTCAAAGTGGGCGTCGAAAAAGACAACAAGGTTCCCATCTACCAGGGCGTCAGCCCCGGTCAAAAAGTCGTCATCGAAGGGGCGCTCCTGCTCCAGGCCCTGGTCGAACCCTCCTCCTGAACGCGCCGCCATGATTGTCTGACCCGGCCGGCATCCCATGATCAACGCCCTCACCACCAGCATTCTTCACAATCGCGCCATCGTGGTGGTGTTGACGCTGGTTTTCATCTTCTGCGGGGCTTTGGCCTTCCACGACATCCCCGTCGAGGCCTATCCCGATGTCACCAATGTCACCATCCAGGTCTTCACCCTCTTTCCAGGCCACGCCGCCGAAGAAGTCGAGCGGCTGGTCACCATCCCCATTGAAAACGTCTTGAATGGCATCCCCAAGCGCGTCTCCATGCGCTCCATTTCCGAGTTTGGCCTCTCCCAAATCACCATCGTCTTCGAGGATGACGCCAACAACGCCCTCGTGCGCAATCTGGCCAGCCAACTCCTGGGCACGGTGACCTTGCCGGCCGCGGCCCAGGCCTCCCTTTCCCCGGACGCCACCCCCATTGGCGAAGTCTATCGCTACACCATGCGTGCGTTCCCCGGTTTCCCCCCCGAAGAACTCCGCGCCCTGGAGGACTGGGTGGTGGAGAAAAAGATGCGCTCGGTGCCCGGAGTGGTGGATGTCAATCCGTTTGGCGGGCTGACCAAGCAATACCAGGTGCTCATTGATCCAGCCAAACTCAAATCCTACGGCCTCAACCTGGCGCAGGTCTTCACCGCCCTCTCCAACGGCAATGCCAACGCCGGCGGTTCCTACGTCGAGCACGGCACCGAACTCTATGTGGTCCGCGGCTTGGGTTTGGTCAATAACATCGCCGACATTGAAAACATTGCCGTCGCCACCGTCAACGGCGTCCCCATCCGCATCAGCGATGTCGGCGCTGTGATCATCGGCCACGCCAACCGCCTGGGGCGCGTCGGCCGCACCGAGGGAACCAATGACGAAGATGACGTGCCCGAAGACATCATCGTCATGCGGCGCGGCGAGAACCCGCTGGACGTCTGCCGGCGCATCGAAAAAATGGCTGATCAAATCAACGCCCAATATCTTCCCCCGGGCGTCAAGCTGGTCGAATACTACGACCGCACTGGCCTGACCCAGCGCACCCTCCATACCGTCGGCCACAACATGATCGAAGGCATCGCCCTGGTCCTCCTGGTGCTCTTCCTGTTTCTGGGGCTGGGCAACTGGCGGTCCGCCCTGGTCGTCGCCCTGGCCGTCCCCTTTGCCTTGCTCGGCGCTTTCCTCTTCCTCGATTTGCGCGGCATCCCCGCCAACCTCATTTCCATGGGCGCGATTGATTTTGGCATCATCGTGGATTCCGCCGTCGTCATCATGGAAAATCTTCTCCGCATCCTCGAGGAGCGAAAGGGCAAAGTCCGCTCCACCGTCGCCGCCATTGTCGAAACGACCACCGAAATGGGCCGCCCCATCCTCTTCTCCAAGGCGATATTATTGACAGCTTTCATCCCCCTCTACACTATGCAACGCGTCGAGGGCCGCATCTTCAAGCCCATGGCCCTGACCCTCACCTTCGCCCTGATCGCCGGCACCCTCTTCGCCATCCTCGTGGTTCCCGCCCTGGCCAGTTTTGCTGTGCGCGGGAGAATCGCCGCCCATGAATCCTGGATCGTGCGGTGGCTGCTGCGCCTCTATCGTCCCGCCCTGGCCTTTGCCTTGCGCGTTCCCAAATCGGTCTGTCTGGCGGCCGCCATTTTGCTCGCCGCCGGCGGCGTCATCTACTCCTTTTTGGGAAGCGAATTCCTTCCCAAACTCGATGAAGGCGACCTCTGGGTGCGGACCTTCGCCCCCCAGTCCATTTCCCCCTCCGAATCAGCCAAAATCACCCAGAAAGTCCGCAAAATCATGGCCTCTTTTCCAGAAGTCCGCTACGTCGTCAGCCAACTCGGCCGTCCCGACGACGGCACCGATGTCAACGGCTGGGACATCACTGAATACAGCGTCGGCTTGATCCCCCGCGACCAATGGACCACCGCGCACACCCGGGAAAAACTCTGCGAAGCCCTCGACGCCAAAATCAGGCAAATCCCCGGCATTGACACCCAATTCAGCCAGTACATTGAGGACAACGTGGATGAAGCCGTCTCCGGCATTAAGAGCGAACTGGCCATCAAGATCTTCGGGCCTGACACCTACAAGTTGCAGAGCCTGGCCGATCAAATCGTGGACATCATCAAAACCGTGCCGGGCGCCTCGGATGTCGGCACCGACCGCCTCCTCGGCCAGCCACAAATTCAAATCACCGTGGATCGCGCGGCCATTGGGCGCTATGGCCTGGCCGTCGCCGACGTGCAGACTCTCGTCGCCACCGCCATCGGCGGCCAGACGGCCACCCAGGTCCTCGAAGGCGAGCGCTCCTTCGATCTGGTCGTCCGCCTCTCTCCCTCATCCGTCGCCGATTTGGAATCCATTCGCAACATCCCCATCTTTGGCTCCAGCGGCGAACGCATCACCCTGGGGACTTTGGCCACGGTGGAAATGCGTCCCGGCCTCAACATCATTGACCGCGAGGAAAACGAGCGCCGCACCGCCGTCAAGCTCTCCGTGCGCGATCGCGACCTCGGCTCCCTGGTCGCCGAAGCCCGGCATAAAGTCAGCTCCCAGATCCGCCTCCCGGCCGGCTACAGGCTCGAATGGACCGGTTCCTTTGAAAACCAACAGCGCGCCCAAAAGCGTCTCGCCGTGGTCGTCCCGGTCACCATCGCCGCGATTTTCTTCCTCCTCTTCATCGCCTTCGATTCCGCCAAATTCGCCGTCCTGATCCTCCTCACCGTTCCCTTCGCCGCCGCCGGCGGCATCATGGCCTTGCCTCTGGCCGGGCTGAACATCTCGGTGGCCGCGCTCGTTGGCTTTGTCGCTCTCTTTGGCGTCTCCATCCAAAACAGTGTCATCCTGGTCACCCGCATTCGTGAATTGCGCCGCGAAGGCAAGGAAATGATCCTATCCATCAAAGAAGGCGCCACTTCCCGCGTGCGGCCGATGGTCATGACCGCCCTCATGGCCATGCTCGGGCTGCTCCCCATGGCCCTCTCCAACGGCGTGGGGGCCGAAACCGCCCGCCCTTTTGCCGTCGTCATCATTGGCGGCTTGATCCCTGGCACCGTTCTGACCCTCTTCATTTTGCCCCTCCTCTATCCTCTATTCGAATCACAAGAAGATCGCTCCATGTTCGCACTCAACCTCGAAGAACAAGGCCGCACTTCTCCGCCAGAGGCCGGTTAACCAGGCCGCGCCCGCCCTACTTGTTTTGTGAATACCGCTGTTTGCCCGTCACGAACCCCACCACCGTCCCCCACAACCCCGCCAAAAACAACAGCGGATTCACCACCACCAACACCGGCGTCTTCCAGCTCCTCACCTTCCACGATTCCACATTCGTAAATTGCGTTAACACCAACAGCCCCGCGCACACCGGCCCGGGCCAAAACGGGATCAGCGCCACCGCTGGATAAAGATATTTGGCCCAATGATGCGTCCAATGCCCCGTATAGGGAATCCTCCGCAGCCTCCAGCCCCAGCGCCGCGCCAATGCCCCAAAAGATTCCGCCACCTGGTAATGCTTCTTGAATAGGTGGACCCAGCCCGTCTTCAGCGATTGATGGTGGTAATGAACGATCTCCACATCCCCCGCCACATAGACCTCCCCCTCCTGGCTCAGCCGCATGAACAAATCCATGTCTTCCCCGGCAAAACTGAAATTCTTCGTGTCGTAACCCCCGATCCTCTGGAACACATCCTTGCGGATCAGATCGAACTTTCCGCTGATCCCCTGCTCCACCCGCCCGATCCAGCGCGCCATCAGCACCTGCCCCCAGAAATTATACTTCCGATACACCCTCTCCGGCAGCGTCACCACCGCCACCGCCGCCACCCGCCCCGGCTGGTCCAGGTGACCGAAAAGCTGCTCCAGCGCCTGCGGGTCTTCCGGCACGCAATCCTGCTGCAAATCCAACTGGTATTCCCCCGTGTTCTCCTTCAGCCCCAGGTTGTAGTCCCAGCTCAACGCCACGTCATTCGGATTCTTGACATACTTCACATTCTCCCCTTGCGGCAGCTTCTCCAGCGGCTTTGGGCTGCTGTCCACGATGATGATTTCCCACGGCTTGAGAGTTTGACCGTTCAGCGCATTGATCAAACGATCCAGATCGCCGACGTTCCCGTAAATGGGAATCACTGCCGATATTCTCGGCGGGGGACTTGCCATATTTGTCGCCACTCCTACTGGAAACGCGCCGCGAAGAAAAGACAATTCCTCCATCCGGCCCCAAAAACACCCAAACCCTTCACGCCGCCTTCGCCCTGGTCCCGCGCGCCTTCTTCTGCAGCGCGTAGCTTGGCGCCTTCCGCAGCCGCCGGTGATATTTCTGGCGCTGCCGCATTCGTTCCCGGGCCGCGACCGCGTGCTTGAGGCAATACACCCCCACCGCCGGCTGGTCGCAAGTCAGGCAAATGCCCCGCGCCTTTTTTCGCAACATGTGAATCTGTTGCCGCGACATCGGCGTGCCGTCCGCCTTGGTCCGTCCGGTGAATTTGTCGCAAATCTTCTTTCTGCTCCAGCTTCTTTTCATGCTTGTCTCCATCTCCAGCCTGCCATCTCACAGCTACTATTTACTATACACCACCATTGCCAAAAGAGCGAGCCTTCAAGTCATTTTTCCAAAAAAACCGCAAATCCCTCCCAATCCAAACCGAACGACGCCCCCTCACCCCGGTCAAGCCGCCGGGATGTACCGCTGCAGAAGCAGCGCCAGCACAAACCACAGCACAAAAAGTCCAATCCACGGCTGCGTCAGGTCTCCCACAGCCAGCAAATCCACCCAGATGATCCCTGCCATCAACCGTCCCACCGCATGGCCGACCTTGGGCTCCTGCCGCCAAAGCACAGGCCGCAATGCCCACAGCGTCCAAACCACCAGCACCAGCGACAGCACGTTCCCCGCCTCCCTTGCCGCGCCATCGTCACACAATCCGGCCAGGACCACAGGCGTAGCCATAAAAATGCAGGGCCAAAAGGGAACCGGCCCCCGCCGGGTTTCTTTTCGTGCTAAAAAACTGACTCCCATCACATAGGCCGCCAGCGCCAGCCCGCACCACAACGGATAACCCGCCATCCCGCCCCCTTCCGCCGACCCCGCCGCCCCGGGCCTAGCGACCGAGGCGGATACCAGATAAACCAGCAAACGACACGCTCCCATCAATACCGGCGCCGCTTCCGCCAGTCTGTGAGTCGCGTTGTACAGAAGTATGCACGCCGTCAGCGCCAACGTCAGTATCCCCGTGGTGGTGCCGGCCCAAACCAGCCCTGCCGCCCCTCCCGCCAGAAAGGCAAAACCCCATTGCCACACTTCCTTTTCCCCGATCGCGCCCGACGGGATCGGCCGCAAACGACGGTGCTCCCGGTCGAAGTTTGCGTCAAACGCGTCGTTCAGGAACATTCCCCCGATATAAAGCAACGTCACCCAGACGCACAGCAAGCCCAGTTCAAACCACCGGCCTCCGCCCCCAAGCCACCAACCCGCCAGGCAATTGGACCAGATCGTCGGCACGTTGCAAACCCGGCCCATGACCAGGAGCGTCCGATATTTCGATGGCGGGCGCAGCAGGCTCACGTTTCACCCGGATGAATGTTCGTGCTGCAAGCGAGATGATGGCCGCGGAAAAGGCGCATTGGCGGTGGGGCGGCATCCGATTATTCCGGGCCTCTCATTCGGCGGCCAATTTGAATTTCGGGCATTGCCCGGGGCATTTCATCGCGTTGCGCCATATCATCTTTCAAAAAACGCTCTCCTATGATTTAACACTCAAGCCAAGCGCTTGCGCCAAAGCTTTCTGTCGGGCGTCGAACGTGATAAACTCCACGGCATCAAGCTTCCTGGCCGTGGCCACATGCAAAACGTCCAGGCTGCGGCAACCGACTTTTGGGCTGTGGATCGCAGCCCATTGCGCCGCCGCGCGAAAAACGGGCAACCAATTAATGGGTTGAGGAAGCAAGCGGCCGGCTCGCAAATCGCGTTCAATGTCCGACCAGGCCGCGTTAATTTGGGCGGGAGTGAGGACATGCCGAAAAAGCCCCAAGCCCAGCGCGTTCCTCATTTCCAACCGGTGCAAACCGGTAAACGGCAAAGGCCCGGCCGTTGCATGGATAAGGCTCTGGGCGCGAGCGCTGTTGGACTCATTGATGTAATACGAAATGAGCAGACTCGTGTCTGCGTAGAATTTCATGCGCCCTCAGTAGCGCTCCTGCTCTCGCCCCAAGAGCACCAGGTTCGGCAGCACTTTATCCCCGAGAATTCTGCGACGCCGCGCTGCTGCGTCCGGCCGGCGGATTTCGCGCTTGGGCCGGGGCTGCCGAAATATCACTCCTTCTAGCTCGTGGACACCCTCAAAAAATCTCCGGCGCTCCCGCGGCGGCAAGGTCTTCACCCTTTCCAATAGTTCATTCGCGCTCATGGCGGAACTATACCCTTGGCGGCGCTTCCAATTCAAGCGCCCTTTATTTCCGACAGCGGCGATTTAACTTGTCTTTGACCCGCGCTCTTCAAAAATGGGCGCGGTTCGCGGCACCCTCATCAGGCCAAGCGACGCATGAAGACGTTCCTCAAATTGTTCTATCTGGTGCCCGTCCTGGTGGTGCTTGGCATTGTCGCCTCTCTGGTTTGGAACCGCTCCAAACCGCCGCCCCTTCATGTCCTCTCTGGCCCTCCCTTCGCCAGCGCGCCCATCACCAATCTGACGGCCAATTTGTTCACCCCGGAAGGCCGCTTGGGACCCGCCGCCAACGACGTCTTCATCGAATTCCGCGATGCCGCCGGCAAGTTGGTGGACGTGGGCGATGTCCAATTTGAACTGCGGCTGGAGACGCCCGGGGCCATCACCCACTGCGTTTCCAAAGTCCTGCGCACATCCACTCCCGGCCAGTATCGTGCCAATGTCGCCCCGCAAATCGTCGGCCAGTGGACTGCCAAACTCAGTTTTGCCCGCCCCGGCGCCCAGGCCCAAGCCAACTTCCTCCTCACGGTCAAGTGATAATCCCGCCCCTCGGCAGCTATTCGGCGGCATCCCCAAAACTATTTTTCAAATCGCCATCCTCAAAAACTCCCTTTTCCAGCGTAAAAATCTCCTTCCCAGCCGCTTCCATCAACAACCGCAACATGCAAATCGTTACCACCGTGGGAATGACATTTTCCCAAATCTGTGATTCAATCGCTTTAAAAACTCTTGCGGAAAATCCAAACAATGAAATCACCCGTATCAAACCACACCTCGTCGCGCCGTAGCTCTGCGAAGGCGGACCCGTCGCGCGTCATTGCAGTGCTATTGCTGAGAATTGCGCATTTTTGGCAAAACTTCCCGAACGATGTGCCCCAATGATAAATGACAAATTTGTCACAGTCATCCCATAGAGGGGAAAAACTCGATCTGTGGCCCCTGGTTTTCAAGGGGTTAGCATAAGCGATTTCAGAATGTGCTTTAAGGATTTTTCCGCTCACGGGGCA
>JBEKOF010000034.1:0-25115 GCA_049522055.1 Verrucomicrobiota bacterium
GTTGGAGTCCAAGCCAAAAATTTTGAAAAAGGCGAAGACAATTGCCGGGGCGGCGGCAATGATCACGCCGCCGATGATGGACATCTTTCCCTGGTCAACGTCACCGCGCCGAACGGCAAACCCGCCGTAGATGACAGACGAGATGCCAAGCACGAAGCCGAACATCATAATGACGGCCAGGCTGTTGCTGATGCCGGTTTTGACGTCGGTGGAGTTGAAAGTTGTGCTGCCGCTGGATTGCGCAAGAGCAGACAGTGAATTGAGGACGAGCGCCGCCGCGACCGCGAAGATGGAGCGGAGTCGCGCCGGATTTGGAACCGTGAGTTTCGTTTTCATATACGTTGCTTTCTTTGTTTTTCTTCGTGGCCCAGCGATTGTTTTTGCTGAATCACCGAACAAATTAGCACCCCTGCAAGAATTAAAGGTGTATGTGATACACAAAATGCGATGAAGTCCGTGGTATGGATAAAGCATGAACACAACTCTGGACTCAGCGAAACTCACCAAGCTCCGCGAACTGGACACGCTGTTGCCGCGCGAGATTCGCGGTCAATCCCACGCCCTGCCGCGAATCATTTCCACCGTTCGCCGGGGTGAACTTGGCCTGACAAAAACAAACCGTCCGCGCGGCAGCTTTCTGTTGCTCGGACCAACGGGTGTGGGCAAAACGGAAACAGTTCTGGTGACGACGACTCAGGTATTCGGCGCGGGGCAGTTGTTTAGGTTTGACATGTCGGAATTTCAAAACCAAGAGGCCCTGGGTCTCCTGCTTGGGGCGCGCCTTGGGGAAGTCGGCTACCTTGGCACGGTGCGAGAACGAGCGTCCGAAGGCTCGCTCCTTTTTGACGAGGCGGAAAAGGCGCATCCGCGTGTGCTTGACATCATGCTCCAACTGCTGGACGCCGCCCGCATCACCGTCGCCACGGGAGAGGCGCTCGATTTTAGCGGCTTCTATATCTGGCTTACGTCAAACATTGGTTCCGCCGAATTGATGAGCCTCCAGCATTCCAATGACGCCACGCTGGAACGCCACGTTCTCACGCGCGCCCAACAAGCCTTGCGCCCGGAAATCTTTGCCCGCGTCAATGAGAAGCTGGTGTTTCACCGGTTGAGCTATGAATTCCAGTTGGAAATCGCGCAGAAATTTCTGGTCCGCGAAATCGAGTTTCTCGCGGCCCACGATCACAAACTGGAACTGGACAAGACTGTGCTGCCGTTCCTCGTGCGAAAGGGCTTTCACCCTAAGCTTGGCGCGCGTCCCATGCGTGACGCGGTTGAAAAATTAGTCGGCGATGCCGTGGCGGAATGTTTGCTCGGCACGCGACGGGCTTGCGGGTTGCTCACCGTGGACGAAGCGGGTGACCGCCTTGCCATTCGCTGAATCAGACCATTGAGAGGTAGAGATGCGTTTCGCCAACGTCTTTATCCGGCTGACTTGCTCCAAGTTTTCGTTGCCGAAGTTGAGCGCAGACCCTGCGGACGGCCTTTCGCCGCGCCCCGTCCCTGGAAAGTCGCACGAGCAGACCGTCTGCAAATTGATTGCCAGTCTTGTCCCGATAAACGTCCGGTACAATCACTTCAATCGCGCCAGCCTGATAAAGCCGCGATACAAAATCTTTTGCTTTGCTTTCTCGCTTGAAGCGACCGAGCAAACGTGCGGTCATGTCGGTGCTTTCCTTCTGAAACCAGACTCCTGCCTCACGCCAGTTGTGCTTTTCAAGCAGAGCGGACACAAACACACGATGAATGCGCTTTTCGATTGCGGATGTTTTCGGCGGAAGCCTCGCCGGTTTTCCTCGAAATCGAGGAAGGGTTGTGTCGGTGGTCGCCGACGCGCGGTATGTATTGGCATCGACAATCCGACCGTGAAGATAAAAACGTTCGGAAATCAAAGTTCCATCGCGAAGCCAGAGACGGTTGCGTCCACAAAATTGGCCGCGCACTGTGGAAACTTCCAATTGGATTTTCCCATTGTCATGCCACGATTTTTGCACACCCGTCCCGTGAATCATTTCGTACTCGCCGAGCAGCTTTCCCGATTCACCCCATTGGCGACAGAGCCCATGAAGCAATCCGTTCTGATATGGCTCTTCGGTGGCGAGCACGCCGTTCTTGTGCCAGGTGCGGGCGACACCATTCCTGCGGGCGTTCCGCAAGGGTGTTCTCTCACGGGCTTGTCCGTTTCGATAAAATACTTGATGGATGGTGGTGTTCACGACACGCGCATCCGCTTTCACGGCCCACCCCACTGTTCACTTTCATTCAACACCCGCTGGCTTGAAATGCCAACCGGAGATTTGCATGAAGAAAGAAGGGGCGCGAACCCAACGCGCTCCCACGAGAGGCACCGCGAAGCGCCTTTGAGAGAAGCACGCCGAGCCGCGCCCGATGGGGCGCGTGCTTCGGCGGCTCTCTCGTCCATTGAAAATTCGCGGTTTTCTCGTGGGACCGAGCCGTTGCGACGCAAAAGTTATTTTTTTATCGTCAATCCATATTCAAACACAGGAACTTTTAGCAGGATTCGTGCGATGCCACAACCTCGCATTCCAAATCAATCACGGCTGTTTGGGGACGTATTTTGCCTCCACAGTTTTTGCTTCGGGGCCGGTTCACCAATTCGGAGAGCGACAGATGCCCGCGATGAAAACCTAAGAGCAGGCGTTTTTCCCGGCGGCCTTCGGAGAGTCAAGGAGGAACGGAAGCCACGAACCGTAGTATCCTTGACGCGCCGGAGGCGGCCATATAATCAGCCAGGCTTTCATCGCGCTCTCGCAGCAAAGCGGCGAATGGCTCGCCAAGAGAAGTGGGCGTGGCTAATATCTAGCCGGGTATTTGATTCATGAGAGCGAAAAGCAATAAAGTAAAATTGGTTAAACCGGTTGAACGCATCGCGGCTGATTACGATGAAGTACTTACCGGTGTGGTGGAGTTATTGGATGCGGCGCGACGTGCTTCGGCTCGCGCGGTCAACTCGCTGATGACCGCAACATATTGGGAAACGGGCAGGCGCATTGTCGAATCGGAACAACGTGGGGAAAAGCGCGCCCATTATGGCGAAGAATTGATTGTTCGGTTGTCCGTTGATTTAACAAAGCGGTTTGGACGTGGGTATTCCGAGCGCTATTTGGAACAAATGCGTCTGTTCTACCTGACTTGGCGAATTCCGCAAACGCCGTCTGCGAAATCAGCAGCAGCGGTCGGTTCCCCAATTCCGCAAACGGTGTTTGCGGAATCAGGTCATTCCCTCGCAATTCAGGAAAAACAGGACGCGCGGACGGCGCGACATCTTGGCATCCTATCGAAATTGCGCTCGCTGGCCGAATGCTTTCCCCTTCCTTGGTCGGCGTACGTGCGGTTGCTCTCCGTCCGAAATTCGCGAGCGCGGGATTTTTACGAAATGGAAGCGTTGCGGGGCGGTTGGTCGGTGCGGCAATTGGGCCGGCAAATTGGCACGCAATTTTATGAGCGAACAGCGTTGTCGCGGAATAAAGAGGCCATGCTCATCAAGGGTCAAAAAAGCAAACCGACAGATGCAATTAGCGCGGACGAGGAAATCAAAGACCCGTTCCTGCTGGAATTTCTCGGCCTTAAGGACGAATACTCGGAAGGGGAATTGGAGGAGGCACTCATTCGGCATCTCGAAACCTTTCTGGTCGAACTCGGTGGTGATTTTACGTTTGTCGCCCGGCAGCGCCGGTTGCGCATTGACGACCGCTGGTATCGCGTGGATTTGGTGTTTTTCCATCGCGCCCTGCGTTGCCTCGTCATTCTGGACCTCAAACTCGATGAACTGACGCCCGCTGACATCGGGCAGATGCACCTTTACTGCAACTATGCCCGCGCCCACTGGACACGCCCGGATGAGAATCCTCCTGTGGGAATTATTTTGTGCGCCAAGAGAGGCGAGGCTCTCGCGCGTTACTCTCTCGACGGCTTGCCGAATAAAATGCTCGTGCGCGAATACCTCACCTCGCTGCCAGAAGAAACCGCGCTTGCGGCGGAAGTCGCTCGAACCCGTGAGTTGCTGGAACACCGAGCGGAGATTCGCCGCGCGGTGCGCCGGTCTCGGCGATAAAGCCGCTTCGGTTGGTATGGTTGGCGACGGAAAGTGGAGCGGTTCCGTAGAGGAGCGAATTGCGGAACGGAGGAATACAGCGAAGCGCCGGAGCCAAGCTCCCAACGGAAGCCGCCGCACATGCGGATTAGCTAAACTTAGATCGTGACGAGCACGCGGTTTGCGCAGAGGAACGGGCGTGGTCGTGAGGGAGAGAGGGCCGACCGAAAGCCCGTGGAAGGAGCAAAGGGCGTGTTGGTCACGTCGTCCAACGCCTCGGTTCGTTAGAGCGTAGTTTTTCCGGCAGCCTTCGCCTTTTTCCATCTGGCCTTGGCAGCGGCTGAAATCCGCGCCCGACCTTCTGCGCTCATTTTCCGCCTCTTTTTGGCGGGAGTCGCTTGGGTGCCCTTTATCTTGGCCCATCTTGCGCGGGCGGCAGCAGCCATCCTCGCTCTGCCCGCCGCCGACATTCGGCGACGGCTTTTAACGGCAACTTCGGGGATCATTGTCTCACCAAAGACGGTCGCAAGCTGCGTCTCAAGCCGTTCGATTTGTTCCTTAATCGCAACGGCCTCGCGGAGTTGCGCAACACTCAAATTATTGAGGGATGTCATAAGGCATTAGTCGTAAGGCACAGCCGGGATTGGGTCAATGAAAGAGATTGCCTGCCCGACGCGGAAATTGCCCGCCGTTCTGGACGCTTTTAGCTTCAGTATGGAACAAACGAAAAAACGTGTTCAGCTTGGTATCGCTCGGGCTGGGCCAATACGTTGATGGAGGGATGGAGGGGCGAGAATAGCGACCGATGTTGCGATTTCGGACAGGCTGCATACAGATCACCGCAAAAGTGAACCGGGAATCACGCGGATCGGTGTAATTTCTTAAATTGCTCCAATTGCGCATCGTGTTGCGCATCTGTCGCTAATGCAGCTTTTAATTCCTGAGTGTCGTTTTGAAAAAAAAGTTTTTCTACTGCGGAATCCCCGGTCTCTTTCATTAACTTTTTGGCTGTTTGAGTTTCCCCTGGATAAAAATTTCCGTATGAGATTCCAGCCTGCATCTTTTCTGTGAATGCCTGGGTGGTTCCTTCCGACAGGTGGGAACCTAAACGCGCATTGCCGTTAGGGTCGGATGCTTGATGTAACCGCTCATGTAAAATTGATTCGTTAATTGTTTGTCGATGTTCTGAACAAACTTGGGCCGGTATTTCCACGCCTTTGGAAAATCCTTCCAAACCTTCGGGTGCGGGTTTGCCAGTTTCTCTCGCGTAGGCCTCGGCAAGTTCTTCGTGTGATTTGAATTCACTCGGCAACCCCCGCATTTTCTCAAGTGTTTCCAACGAAACCGAATCGTGAAATTCCTTGCCAATGTACTCGACGGCTTCACGATCCATATCTTTAAACGCTTCAAGTTCAGCCTGCTTCTCCCGGATGTCTTCGAGTGAGCGATTAGTTTCCATAGACTTCATGATTTTGATGGCTTCTTACAATCCCGGATAATTTGCAACTCTTTTCTCATCAATGCGATTGCTTTCATATCGAATTGGCAAACAGAAGCAAGATTCATGAGAAAGCAATAGGTTGCGTCGGGCAATGCCGTTTCCGAAATGTTTGCGGCTCTGGCGTGGGATTCCCCATAATTCCACAGACCTTTCCAGCCGTAATCCAGAGCAGACTTAAATTCAACATAATTGCAATGCAAAATCTCGTGCATAATCATCGTGCGAAATAGACAATTTTCACCATCGCAACCCTGGCATCGAGGGACTGCTTGGGAGGTTGTTTTTGGGCTAGTCGGAACCGTATAAGGTTTGAATACCCCGGGAAGCAGCTTCTGCATGTGCGCCATGACTTCTTCCTTGGTCGGATTCAGTTGCTCGTACCCTCGGTGCCGTGCTGGGTTGGGAACGGCAATGCAACATCCTTCGCTCCACCCTTCCGCGCTGGCCACGGCCTCACCCGGCATTAACCCGGTGAGATATTTTTGTTGTTCGTCTGTGAGATTCATCATGCTGCCAACCAATTTGCGATCCGTTTCGGCAACGAGACGGTGAATGATTTTTAGGCTCGTGTTTTTTATGATGTCGCTGGCGAGTTTTGTCGGGATTTGTTCAACTACAATCAATCCTTCGCCATAGGCACGGCTTTCCGCCAACATATTGCAGAATGTTTCCACGGCTTTTCCCCTTGGATTTGCCGTTTCTCCGCCAAGCGCCTCACCAACCTGACGAAGCAGCCGATGCGCTTCTTCGATCAAAGTAACGTGAACCAAGCGGCCACCCGTCAAGCCAGCGACATGGCGGAATTGCATCAACCGGATGAGGACGGCCCCCAAAACAAATGTTTTTTCCTCATCATCACCCAAAGCAGAAAATTCTAAAACTGTTGGCTTGGAATGCAACGTCTCGAATAAAATAGAATTACGGGTGTTAAACATTAGCCCCTTGCCGCCCACCATCAGACTGGCAAGCCGGGTTTGCAGTCCTGATCGAATGTTGGCGGTGACTTGTTGGTCATAACCCCGCTCCTTGGTCACTTGGTCTATAGTCTGGTAGAGATCGGTGAGCGTCGGTTGGACCTCGGATGAATATCCTCGTGGATTATTCCCCCTGGCCGAATCCCAACCCCGGTCGGCATAGACTTTGTTTAGAGCCAAATATAAAACCGATGGCATGGGCGGATATAGCGGAAAAGCTGCACCGAACAAAGCGGACAAACTATCAATATGGGTTTGAACCTGAACGCCTGGTTGAACTTCCAGTGGATTGAATCTAAACGGCACTCCGGTTTCATCTCCCAAGGTGAATATTTGCAGTGTTTTGCCCAAAGGGGATTGCAACAATTTCCGATATTCCGACTTGATCGAAGGCTCCAAGACCAGCCAAGGAATACGGTGGTCTTCCCAAAGCTGCCGCAGCAAGAATTGAGCGGTATTCGTTTTCCCTGAACCGGGTATTCCTCCGAGAAAAACATGCTTGCTAAACTGGTCACGGCCAATTTCAAACCAATTTTCCGTTGGGTGCCCGTCGTCAAGTATTATTCCCAGGGAAACCCGTTCAATTTGGTCCGGCACGCGCGGTGCAACCGCAAATCGCACATAATCCTTCACACGGTAGCCAGCAAACTCTTGTGCGGGCAGACACGCAATCGCTGAAATCTCCTCCGTGGTCAAGCGGGTCACCGGAAGGTCGGCAGCGGACGAAATCACGCTCGCCTGACACTGGCGCAGGCGGAGGGGTTGCGGGCGACTATGCGGACCACCAAACGCTCCGGAGAGGGCGTGAATGCCACGAGCCAATTGCGCCTGCTCGGCCGTAAATAAATATGTTTGCGTATCCCACATACCACCACGCCGCCCGATTTCATATTTCTGCCGCGCAGACTGCAACAGTTCCAAACAGTATTTTGCCGCAGGATTATTGTTTTCTTCGGCTGTACCCCGGCGAAGATGTGAACTCACCAATTCCTGCTCTTCCTCACCTAATTTGGCGTAAGTGCTTTCCACTTCTCCCTCAGTGACGGGGCGAGCGATGACCAGATATGCCCAATGCTGGTAATGAAGCGACCGAAAAACCGATTCCAAACGAGCGCGCGGCAATGAATGAGCGGACTCGTTTAAGGCTGACGGTGGCAATGAAGGATTTCCAGTCAAGGCGGCGACGTGTTCCAAGCCGAATAGCCCTGCGGTCAGTTCAGAAATGGGTGCTCCAGGAGCAATTTCGCATCCCGGAAGTACTGCATGGAACAAGCTGCACCATTTGGAAAAGCAATCTTGTCCGGGCAAAAGAAAGGAGAAAGACAGTTTACCGGGCTGAGACATCACCAGAAATCCCCAAGCGGTAGCACTGGCCTGAAATCCTCCGACTAGCCGCTGGTACTGGTCCTCCAAAGTGCCTAAATTAAGTTGTTTATTATCCCAAAAGCGCGCCAATGCCGTCACCTGAATGGCACTGAAACCGGCATCCAAATCATTACGCAATGGACGGAATGGGTTCTGGGAATCAAGATTGCTGGCCTCTAACCATTCAATGGTTCTTCGTATATTGAAGTTTCTCATTAGATCGTGCTCTCTATGCCTTGCAGAGTCTTATTTGAATGTGCCAGTAACCAATCCGAACGCCAACAGAGCCACCCCCACGAGGATGCAAATCGCAACCCAAAAAAATATCTTTGCTCGATTCACCCGAAGCCTGATTTGCGATCCCGTGCGCTGATTTACGCCGCGAGCAAAAATGAAGTTTCCATTTCTCCATGAACCCCAAATTGTCACGTCGTCGTCCAAAATAATATCTCCGGAACTCAAATGCCCACGAATCGTGACGCTGACCTCCTGCTGTAGCAATTTATCACGAATGCGTAAGGTCCGCATCGGTTCGGTTGATGCGTTTCCACGGCGAAACAAGGAAGCCAATAAAACGGACTGAAAAAGGTTCTGGCTGAAGGTGAATGGTCTCCGACTTAGTCCTGAGAGCCGCAATGCAGTATAAATAGCAAACAAGCCGGCTAATACGGGTAAACCCAGCAGCAAAAAAGGAAAGAACGCGAGAAACAAATACCAGTCAAAATCCTTCGGATGCTGTTCCAACTGCCCGAGGTATATCACACGTCCCTGAATCTGATTTCGTTGCGGCAGCGGCGTGGTCGGAATATTTTGAAGTACGTTCGCAACTTTATTTGGCTGAAGGGCGACAGTTTTTGACTTGGAAGATGGCGGCGCGGGCGGTGGACATGCCGCAGGTGCGGATGAGGAGGCGGGAACTGTGATATTTGTTGAGTTGACCTGAGCCGATGGCGTGGCACTGGTCAGAATCACCCGCCGATAAGACTTCATTGGCGAATGACAAATCTGGCATTCTGTTGCCGAATCTGGATTATTCTCTCCACATTGCGCGCATCGCATAAATTTCCGTAATCATCTGAGCGGCTTTTCGCACACGGGACACTTTTTGCGAGCGCTCCGCCCAATCAAGCCATCAATCCATTTGCACGCACTGCAAACGAAATGCCCTTTCTCGCACGTCTTGCCATCTTTAAGCTCCTTTTCCTTCCCGCAACCATCGCATATTCGTTTCATGGTGCTTCGCTTACAGTTCAACTTCCCTTGGGCCGCCCTTTGTAAAGCCGGAAGCCGCCTCGATGTTTCGTTTAAGTTTCTTTGCGCTCTCGATCACTTGGGCTTCAAAATCCGCCAGGTCTTCGATGTGCTTAAATGGATAGGAATTCTTTCGAGCCATATTCCCGACCGTCCAGTCGATCTCGACTCCTGTTGCCATCGTTCCCTTTGCCATGATAACCTTATCCCATTGGTGCTTTTTGATTAACTGCATTTCCTCGGGAGAGACTTCCAGGTTTACGTCGAGCACATATCGCGGTTTCTTGAAAATCAAGCCTGTCATTTCCTCTTTGCGATTCAATTCTAGTTTCATAGGTTGTCTAATTTATTTTTTTGCTCATCGCATTTGCAAAGACACCACACCAATGGCCTCTATGCTTTTGCGCACTAACATCTCCGACCGCCACGAGCAGTCAACTACTGCCGAGGCGGTTCGGCGAAAACATTTCCTGAATACTGACCAAGTGGCTCAAAGGACTCCATCCGCTCGGTGCTGGATGTGCCCGTGTCCAATTCATATCGTGTAACCGTTGGAAGCACGAATCCTGAAAAGCTACGGTATTCACTGTAGCGTTCGCTATCGTGAACAGAGTGACCACTATTGTCCACTTTTTCGGTGTCAAGCCCTACCAACAATCCTTTATCCTTGTCGAAATACATTGTTACGATGGGCTTACCTGGTTTGCGGACAGATATAGTGACAGTGTTGAAAGGTGCGGATGGAGAGTCTGAGGCTTTGTCTAGTGAGTAATCGGGACCAAGCAACGGAATCAAAGTTTTGCATTGTGCAACATAAAGGCTTGCATGAAGCTCATCTTGAACAGCCCGGCTGATAGGCCCTTGCACAAACCCTGAACCTAAGATTCCTGGCACTACTTCCCACGTTCCGTTTGGTGTAATACAGAATGTTGACCTAGCTGGTTTTCCTTGGTTAATTGTAATTGTTAGTGGCCCCAACTTCTTGGGATCATTCTCAACTTCTTGATCGAGCCGAAGCATATCTGGGAATTGTACATAAACTGTCGCACGAAGGGAAAAGTCGGTGTTTTTCTTCTTCCCCGATGTGCGCGACATCGCTTTGAATGACCTGAACCTGCTAATTACCTCGCGGCCTCCGGCAGCCTGAATCGCCTTTTCAATGACGGCCACGGCTTCTTGATGTTCCGCCTCTTTGCGGGCCATCGCCGCCACGCGGTCCGCTTCCTTCCGCGCTTCCTCAGCTCTGGCGGCGGCGTTTGCAACTTCATTCTTCAGCAGCATCGCCGTTGCATCATTGGGTTCAGCTTCCAAAGCCGCGGCGAGGAATTTGTCGGCTTCCGCGAATTGCGCCGCACCAAGTGCGTCGCGGGCCTGTTTCATAGCTTGTAGATAATGCTCACTGGTCAGCTTTACCGACAAACTCGTCGTAGTGGCTTCCACAGCGCGAATTGGAAGATTTGTGGATTCGTAATCTGGAAGTCGCAATTCGAGTGTTGTTTCGCCAGCGGGTATATGAGTGATGGTCAGAGGTGTCTTGCCAATTTCCTTTCCTTTGCGGATCACGGTCGCTCCGATGGGCATACTTGAGAGTTGCACGGTTCCATAATGAAACAGGAAACCGTGTTTGGCCGTTTCCTTTGGAGCGACATCAATGTTCGCAATCAAATCGTTTTCGCCATCCGTAGCGGTCAAAGTATATTGCCCTGGTTTTACTCGAAGCGTGAGTGGAGTCTTGCCAAGTTCACTGCCGTCAGCCGATATTGCTAATCCCGTCGGATCACTGGTGACTTCAATCGAGCCATAGGGAAATTCGATTGTGTTAGTCGAAATGGCGGCTCGAAGCACTTCGACATTCTTCGTGAGTTCCCATCCATCCCTTCGTGCCAGAAATTGATACGCTCCGCCAGGAACATTGTCAATTTGCGCCGGTAGTTGGCCATGCCAAGTTCGCCCATTTCCGAGTAACTCATAATCAGCATTCGACGGCATGGAGGAAAGCAGCACACCTCCAAGATTTAGAGTTATGTTCGTCTCGGAAGATTGCTGGCTGACAACATCAACAGCGCATGTCTCGGAATAATCGTTCCGATGAATGATGAGGGTGTAATGTCCTGCTGGAACATCATCAAGTTTTATAGGCAACTTATCTTTCCATTGGCGATTGTTGTCTGACATTTCAAATGTGGCATCCGCCGGTGTTGCCGAGACACGTATGCTGCCTAAACTCAGATCAATTTTTGCGTCGGTCCGCTGTTGCCGTTGAATCTTAACTGGATGATCTTCCTCGTACGCCCCTCGACGGATAACAAGCGTGTAGTCGCCGACTGGAAGACCCTCGACGTTCAAGGGCGCCTCTCCTTGGCGAACTGCTTGTCCACCAAACTGGATAGTGACGGAAGCTGGCGAGGGTCGGACGGTGACTGCCAAAGAGCCTTTGCTGGATTCGAGTGGCAGATTACCCAAATTTTTTGCGCCATAAAAAACCCAAAAATGCTGTTCAAGCGGTTCCGCATCCTGCAATTGAACGGCAATCTCGTGCTTGCCCATGCTGATCTTGTTGCCGCTGGCAAATGGTTGTCCATCCACCCTCACATCGGGCATTTTCCCAGGAGGAAGCCCCTTTCCATCAAGTGAAAAGCCAAAGGACAGGGCGGTTTTTTCGCCGAGCGATTTGAGTAGGGCAATCCCACCACACAATACAATTGCAGTTACCACCAAGGCGATGAACGGTTTCGTCGTAAAAAAGCTACGGCCAACCGGATTAGGGGGCGAGGAAGGTGTTATGTTATCGCTCATGTTATTCTCATGGTTTAGACGAGAACCGCGCGACGACTTTTTACAGGCGCGCCTGAATGCTCAATCGGCTGCCCCGAAGCAGGCACCGCGCGGTCACGTCCCCATGCGCGAATTTCCTCAATTTTCTCCGGGTTCGTTTTAGACAAGGGCACCAAGTTCTGGAAACTTCGGCGGAACAATTCGGGAGTAACACTGGCGTCTCCATTGCGAAACGCCTCCTTTACCACTTCGCGGACTGCCGATTGGAGGTCGGCACCAGCGAAGCCTTCGGAAAGTTGCACCAGTTCATCCATCAGTGACGTCTCAAACTCGCGTTTGAGACCACTTTTGATGTAAATCGCTATGATTTCACGACGTTCTTCGGGTGTGGGAAGATCAACAAAAAACAACTCGTCAAAACGGCCACGGCGAAGCAATTCGGGCGGGAGTCGCGACACGTCGTTGGCGGTTGCGACCACAAAAACCCGCGCCCGAGATTCCTGCAACCAAAACAAAAAGTGTCCAACGATGCGGGACGAAGTGCCGCCATCACCGCCCCCCTGGGTTGCGCCAGCCAGCCCTTTTTCAATCTCGTCAATCCACAACACACAAGGGGCGACATGGTCGGCTGAATCAAGCGCCTCTTTGAGCCGCCCCTCGCTTTGGCCAACATATTGACCGTAAATATTTGCCAGATCGAGACGGTAGAGCGGCAAATTCCAAGATGCGGCGATGGCCTTGGCGGAGAGGGATTTTCCGCAACCTGGAACGCCTACCAGCAAACAGCCGCGCGGCGGACGAATGCCCCGCTCGCGTAAATCCGCAGTTAATAACGGGCGCTCACGATCCAGCCATGCTTTCAAACCCGCCAAACCGCCTACGCTGTAATCAAAACCATCAAGTTTGACCCGCTCAACGCCGGAAATATCCGAAAATATCCGGTCTTTGGCGTGAATTAATTCAGACATGTCGGACTTCGTAATGACGCCTTTTGCTACCAAGGTGGCGATGACGTTCTCCGCTTCGATTTTGCTGACCCCGGCCAAAATAGCCGCCGCCTCCCGTTCTTCTTTCTCGGTCCATTCGATGGTGATTTGTCCCTTGTAGGAAGAAATCAATTCTTGAATCACAGCCCGCATCTCGTCTTCCGATGGTAGATCAAGGGTGATGGTCATCCCCAGCCGCTGAAGCTGCCCCCAGACTGGCTTGGACGTGATGATGACCAAACATCCGCCTTTTTCCGCAGCCAACATGACAACATCTTGAAATTGCCGTGCGGTTGGCGTGTCATCCTCGATGTCGGCGACTTCGGTGAGAACGAACGTCAGGTTTTGTCGCTGACTGATTTGCTGACTGGCAAAATCCAACGCGCCCGGCACGGAACGGTCCTCGTTTATTTGGCGATTCGTTACCAAATCGCGCATCCCCTGTGACAAGGTGTGAACAAAACCAGGAATATTCAGGTTGGAAATAATCCCCCTTAACAATTCCAACGCGCGGGCGCGCTCGGTAGTCCGCACGGAAATAATCGGTATCCGAGCCTTCAGGTAGCGTTCAAGCGTTTGTCGGCATGAATTTGCATCGGCCATAATTTTTAAGTGAGGATGATTCGTCGCGGTTGATTGGTTCCGTTTGTCGGTGGAAAGTCAGGCTGGCCAGACGGAATGTCTTTTGCCGGCAAACCCGAAATATCCGGCACGCAGATACGATTGCGTTTTACCAGGTCAAGTGTCTTGCCAGTGCGGTCAGCGCGGGCGCTTGACTCAAGTGAACTCTGGGTTCGTTCCGCAAATTGTTGCAATGACTGTTGCAGGCTTTGCTTAACCATGTCAGGCAACGCTGGCAAAGCCGCCAGTCGGGCTAAGAGAATCAATTTTTTCCTGATGCCAAGAAGAGCATTGGTCAGCAAAGTTGCGTGTCCTTGCGCATGACGGGTATCCCGTTGAAAATGTTCGCCGGCCAACTTAAGCCGTGAATCAAAAACCTCGTGGATGCGCCTCGTGATGCGTTCTGCCACGCCGCTGGTCCATTCGAGCGCACCCGACTCCATCGCTGCAATGGTGTCCTCGTCGCAATCACCTTTCATAAGGCAGTCGCAACAGGCAGCCCATTCGGCGTAGGTGTTGGGCGAATTCATTACTTCAGAGACGGAGGAATTTTTGCCGCACTTGGCAGCGGTGGCGGTGCGGCAGTCGTTTGGGGCGGCGAGGCCGTTGCACCTGAAGAAGCGGACTTCCGCCGAACAAGAATGGCTGGCGGCATCAAATCCCAATCGGGAAACTCCTTCGCCAGCGGCGACACATTTTGAGGAACCTCAGCTTTTCCAGATGCACCAGTGTTAAGTATTGGTTGTGGAGGCATAAATATTCGGGGTTATTTGTTTAGGACCGACCGGCCAGCATCAAAGCTGGTCAACATGTGCTGTTCGGTGGTGATTGAACCAAAATACTTTCGCAATTCATCGGCTTGGGCGTCACCTCCGGCATAGTCTTTCCGCCAGTCCACGACTTCAGCCAAGACTGCCTTTAGAATTTTGGGGCTGGTCTCGCGCAAATTGTTAAATTGTGTTTGCACTTGGACTTTGGTTTGGTCGAGTTTCCATTTCCCATAAAAATACCAGCCTATCCCAGCGAGGCCGACAATGATGAGAAACGGACTCTTATTCCACAATCCGTAAACCGTCACGAGTCCGCCCAGCACCAGCGCTACCCAGTTGATCGGGCTCAAGACAATGGTGGCAATGCGCTTCGCTTCTTCGGCAATCCAGTGAGATTTGATTGATTCCAGAAGCTCCGCTTCATTTTCTCCCGCCTGGGTTTTACCATCCCAAGATTCAATCTTGATGGGAATATCGCGCGGAACTCCGGCACGGTTTTTGGCCGTCAAATCGTCATGTGCCGCAACAATCCAATCACGCGACATGGCGACGGCAAATCTTTGACTTGCTTTGGTAGCGCCCGCAATTTCCGGGTGCATGGCCGCATTGGTGATCAGCTGCGTGAAACTTTGCTTTGCCTCCAAAGCCTGTTTTACAACATCACAACGTCGCTGAGCCGCAACTTTATCACCTTTCTCCGCAATGATAAATTCAAGCAATTGCAAATCCCTCCGCATTGGCAACTCGTCTTTATCATAATCCGTTACAAGCTTATCCAACATTTCATCAACAGCATCAGCGAGGCTCGCGGAAGAAGGTATTTCTCCGGCGAATATATTTTCAAAAAAAGCATGAAGCGCCTTGTGTAGGCGTGATCCGCGCAGGGAAGCATCGAGCTGGTCCCAAATCGGGCAGTATTTACGCAAATACGGATACTCGTCGGCGCGGAGGGAAGGTTCTTTTGATGCCAAGGCCTGTGACCAACGATCACGCTGCTGTTCGGTGAACCCGGCACGCTCAGATAATTCTTTCAACCAGATCTCGAACTGTCTTGCGCACAAACTGCGTCCTTCTGCTCCAAACACGCCGCTCGCCACCGCGTCAATCAAAACCACTAATTCGCGATCCAAATCCACCGGGTCTTGGAGACTAAAAAACCGCTGTAACCATGCGGCACTCGCCTGCCGGCGATTTCCCCGGCGCGAAATCAGGGCAAAGTAAAGTGATGCCTTATTGTCATCCCGTTTAACGGCTTCAACCATCGCTTTTTCTGCAAGTGGACGATCATTAGACAGCCATGCAGAAAGTGATATAAGGCCAGGGCAAAGCCAGTAGCGAACGGACGTCAGCATTTTCTCCTCACTCAGGCGTTTGATTGTGTCGGACCGGACAATCCCAAGGTCCGTGGCCTGGAGGATGCCGCTGGTAAGCCTGCGGACTTCATCATATTGTCCGAATTCCTTCTCGAAAAGCTGACGAACTTCAATAATGCGTGTTTGCGCCAATTGAAGTTCTTTTGCCATCAGGTCAGCTTGAACAAAGGCTTCAAAATCCGCCGCGAGTTTGTCCAAGGTTTTTTGCGTCGAGGAAACCTCTTCGGACATTTCCTCCACTTTGTTACCGACCTGGTTAACTGAATGGGCCAGCGTCCCCACCTCAGCCCCGAGCGCTGCAAGACCGCCCTCAATGGCACTGAGGTCGGCGCGGCTAATTATACGTTCTTCAGACATATTTTTTTATTGGTTGATATATGATGTTTCTCCATTTGAACGGACGGCCACCAAGGAATCCACATAAACTTCCACAAAAAGGTATTGCGAATGCGAGGCCAAGCTGCGGGCTCGTTCCAACAAAGGAGGAAGCGCCTGGCTTCGCCGGTAGTGTTGAATGATTCCACCGGTTCGGTCCAAAGTATGAACTTCGTAGTCCTCGCCCAAAAAACAACGGCAAACAATCCCGATGGGTAGTTTATCAATGGTGACTTCCGGGAGTTCCTGCTGAATCGCTGCAATCAAGGCTTCAACGGCTCTGGGGTCTTGGCAGTGACACCCCGCGTCGAGCTGCGTCATGGTCCGAATGTAATTTGCGGAGCGTTTCTGCCGAAGACGCGCCTCGATTTCCGCTTTGGACATCTTGGTTGAACTCCTCGAAACGCTCGCTGTAAGATTGAGTGGCGTTGAGGTCGTAAGCGGACTTAAAATGATTGGGCGTCCCATATATTGCCTCGATTCTGTATTTTTTAAATTTTAATTACACTCTTGATTCTTGAGTTAAAGTTCATTTTCTGCGTGATCTCAGCCTGTCCCTCGAAAAAAGAGGCGTGACCTACTCACGCCCCAATCCAGGCACTGGTATGCCCTCACAGGAACGCTTTCGGGCACGCCCGATGTGGGCGTGCCTCGAACCGTGTCCTGCAAGTCAAAATTACCAGTTTTGGATTGGACAGCAGCCGAAGCCGCAAATCTGTTTTTCAATTGTTTAAATCACATACGTCTTTTTCGGGACATCGACGCATTGAAGGCACAGGTCAGGTCATTATGCAAGCGGCAATTTTTGCCGCCTTTTTTGCCGCCTTTTTATCGCGACCCTTCGGCCGGACTGTGCCGGTCCAAAAAAGCCTTTGTTCCCTGCCCTCCATCTCTCACTTGGACACTGTTCCCAGCAGGAGTCGTAACGACAAGGTGTGACGGCCCCTGGAGGGCCAGGCTCGGTGTTTCCCTCATGGCGGCGGCAATGCGCCGCCACAATTGAGCCTTCACGCGGTCAAAATGAGCGTCCCGTTCGGCAGCTTCGTTCATTTCACGGACGTATCTTTCATCATCATTTTCAGGTGGTTCCTTTTCCATTTTTTCCTCCCAGGATGTGGGCGGATATTCTTTTCACAACGATTTCCGCCCCGAATGGTTTGCTTAAAAAATCCGCCGCCCCGACTTTCAGCGCCCGCGCCTAGTTCCCTTCGGCCAGACGCCCGGACATGAGAATGATCGGAATAATGCACAATCGAGGATTTTGTTTGATCCGCCGGCAAACCTCGAACCCTCGAATGTCGGGCAGGTCAATGTCGCAAAGAATGAGATTACATTTCTGTTCGTCGGCGAGGCGCAAGCCGTCGGTTCCGGTCGCCGCAATGGAAACATCAAATCCGGCGCGTTTGAGGACAACAGATAAAACCCGCAACAAGGCGGGTTCGTCTTCAATCACCAAAATTCTTGGTTTTTGGTTGTCGTGGGGAGTCTGTTCAATTTGCGCCTTCATTTGTTTTACGTTGAAGCGAAAACTGAGGCACGGAAATAAAAGAGGCGCGAACTCGACGCACCCCCACTCAAGGCACCGCGAAGCGCCTATCCAGAGAGTGACGCCGAGCCGCGCCCGATTGGGGCGCGTACTCGACCTGGTCTCTGGATTAAAAATTCGCGGTTTTTGAGTGAGACCGTAACCGAAGTTACGCTAAAATTATTATTGTCATTTACATAATGCTTGGAAGCCACGATACATCGCCATCTGTCAGAAAACCGTAAGCGGTGAAGGAGCGACCTTATTGACAAAGAGACGGTCAAACGAGGGATGAGCGGTTCGCGGCGCCGATGGAGTTCAGGCGGCCAGCTTAACCTGGCCTTGGCGTTCCTTCTGCCAATTCAAGGGCGTCAGGGATTGGATTTGCTGGTTGGTGGTGGTGGGCAAGCGCTCCAGCACGTCTTTGAGATAGGCGTGGGGTTCGACGCCATGCATCCGGCAGTTTTGGATCAGGGTGTAGATGACCGCGTTGCGCTGGCCCGCATCGTCGGAGCCGAAAAAGAGCCAGTTGCGTTTTCCAACGGCAGTCGGCCGAATGACGTTTTCGACTTTATTATTGTCAATCTCGACCTCGCCGTGTTCGAGGAACCGTTCCAGGTTCGCCCATTGGTTTATGGCATAGGTGAGGGCCTGGCCCATCGGGCTTTGCGGCAGGTAGCGTGGGCGCAACTTTAGCAGGGCGCGCTCCAAGCGTTTGACAATCATCTGGCTGTGCGAACTTCGATGGGCCTGGCGCAAGGCGGGGCCGGCGCGGTTTTCCCGCAGGTGTTTTTCCCAGCCATACATTTGCCCGATCTGGTTGAGGAACCAGCCGGCGACCTGGGGCGCTTGGTCTTGCGCTTCGAAAAATCCCCGCCGTAAGTGGGCCACGCAACCAAAAAGTGTGATGCCCTCCTTGTCCTTGGCAAAGGCGGGATACGCGCTGTAACCGTCGCACTGGATTTTTCCGGTGTAGTCCGGGCCGAGAAGGGAGTCCAGGCAGGCGGCGGCCCGGCTGGCGTGCCATTCATAAACGACGCATTGGGCGGGAACTAAGGCGGTCCACAGGTAGCCTTGTCCGCACTTGCCGGACAGGTCCGGGTCTTGGTAGCGGACCGGCGTTTCATCGACCTGCACATACGGGCTGCGTTGCACTTGCTCTTTGAGGCAGCGAGCAATGGCCGACAAGAGGCGGACGCTCTGCGCCGTCCATTGCACCATTTGCTGGCGGCTGATGAACACCTCGTGCCGCTGGCGGAAAATCTGTTCTTGACGATAGAAGGGCAAGTGGTCGCAAAATTTGCTGACCAGCAACTGGGCCATCAAACCGGGCGCGGCCAGGCTATGGTCGGCGACCTGCGCGGGCGCGGGCGCGATGACCGGCGGCAACTGGCGATTGTCCACACGAACGTATTTGGGCCGGACAGTTTCCTGCCAGAAGAACTTGCCCGGCTGATAATCCAGGCGCCGGGCGACTTCCTGGCCGATGCGTTTCCATTGCTCCGGCTCTTGCGCGATCAGTTCCGGCTCGATGACTTGGCGCACCACTTCCAGGTTGTCCGGGGTGCGCAGGCGTTGCGAGTGGGAGGGGGAACGTGGCGGCGCCAGCCGCGCCGGAGGCTCCTTTTCTTCGGGTGGCAACGCGGCACTGTTTTCGGCCAGGCCGCTCAAGAGCAGTTCCAACTGGGCGTCGCTGAGTTGCTCGGACTTCTTGCCAAAGAACCGCCGAGCCAGGGCGTCCAGCTTCTGGCGCAAGAGAGTGATTTCGCGCTGGGCTTGGGCCAAGGCTTGCCCTTGCTCCTGCACTTTTTGCCGGAGCGCGGCGTTTTCAGTTTGAAGCGGACCGCTGTTCACTTGACTGTCATATCAGACGGCCCGCGCGCGGCCCTGTTCAAACTTTTGGCAAAAAAGTTTATGCTTTACGCCGTGGCTTCATACCAGGCGCGGCGGGCGCCGTCTTTGAGTTCGACGCCATCGAGCAGCAGTTGCAAGGCTTGCGGGGCCAGGCGGATTTTGGCGTTGGGTTCGCCCGCGCTCTGCGGCCAGTGGAACGTTCCTTTTTCCAAACGTTTTGTTAGAAGGCAAACGCCTGTGCCGTCAAAGTAAAGAATCTTGATCCGGTTATGCCGGCGGTTGCCGAAGACAAAGAGCGCGCCGCCTTTTGGGTCTTCGCCCAACTGGGTTTGGGCGGCGGCCCACAGGCCGTTGAACGAAAGGCGCAGATCGCAAGGCGCGGCGGCCAGAAACACTTTGAGCTGCGCGTGAAAACTCAGCATGGCGACGGAGCATTAAGGGCTTGGAGCAAGCGCGCCGCCAGAGGAAGCTGCGCCAACCTGGTCAAGCGCAGCCGCGCCGCGGCGCCCAGTTCAATGACCAGTTCGCCGACTGCCTCCGGCTCAACCAACTGAACCTGCACGAAGCCGGCGGGCGAAGGACCGGCTTCGGCTTGTCGCTGCCGCCAACCGCAGAATGTTGTGTAATGGAGGCCCTGTTGACGGGCAAAGGCGGACGCGGACAAACCGCTCCGTTCAAACGCCGCCAGAACTTGCGCGCGCTGGGCGGCATCGGTGCGCCGGGCGCGACGCCGGGGAGAAACAGCCAGACTCTTCATCAGCGCCGTTTCTATCACGACTGCCCGCCGCCGCCTAGGCGGTCGCTCCTTCACCGCTTACAGAAAACCAGATGGAAATACCCGTAAATATCAATGGCACGGTGATCCCAAAAGCAATCCGGGCGGCGCTCGCCGGGGGTGGGGCTGGGCTTTCGGGGCAAAACGAGCCACCGCCCGGAAAATTCTTTCACCTGCTTTTTGTTTGCAAAAGCCGCTCTGCATCATCTGCGAGAATGGGGCAGAGCAGTCGGACAGCGATGTTTGTGTTATTCAATTCGGCTACGGCCTCCAATTCGGCAAACGGGGTTATAAATTGAGGTGGCACGTCGTTTGCCGGTGCGTCTCCAAACATCCCTTCGCCGTAATAGGGTATAATTTTGGTGACGGTAAGTTTCGTTGCCATCGCTAATTCTCTGAGTCTTGCAAAATCGTCTTCCTTAAAGGTCGGTAGCACAATGGCCTTGTGCGCCCGAATGCAACGGGTCATTTCGTCCAGGCTGCCGAGGCGTTCAATCTTGGAGCGCTTAACGTCCGACCAGCGAACGGAAAAAGCCTGAATTTTTCCGTGTTCGCCAAATTCTATTGAAAAACCTTCTGCGCTCTCGCCATCGTCGGCGGCAGAGAAAAAACTGATTCCATCGAGATAACGAGGAAAAAAGACGCCCCGCCCGCAAAAAATATTGGCGGTCTGGTCAGTGTCGCATAAATGCGTGTAAATCTTTCCGTGTTCCAGCTTCGCAGGATCGAGGCCAAGCAGAGGTGCGGTTTTCCGCGCTACCCTCATTATCGTGTCCTCGTTTGGGACTTCCTCTTGGGAAACAGGACCGGACTGGGGTATAGAAAAATACAGGAAAGCATCGCATGGGCGGATTCCTAAAAGGCTGGGAATCATACCAGGCCAATTCGGAGGTTCTTGTTCAAGAATGTAAAAATCATTCGTGGTTGGCTTGGGAAAACCCCGGCTTTGGAGCGACCCTAGCACGACTGCGTTACTGATAATTGTCGCCGAAAAAATGCGAGGCAACCGCCTGCGATAAACCCATAGGCTCTTTGGCAAGCGATTGGTCGGAAGCTCCCAGGTAATCGCGGCGTTTGTAAATACATGCGTTGCTAAATCCTGCCAACTTGGGGTATCGGCTGACACAGAAAAGGTCGTCACTAAGAACACGGCGAGCATGAAAATGGATTTCATCGTTTGGTGTTCCAACCTCAGCCTTATGGGTTCGTATGTTGCTTATTCGTCCTTGGCCGTCTTATGGGTCAAAGCTTGGCTTCATCAATTACCGGGCACTCAATTTGCACGTCCATGCTTTCGTGGCCGTTGTCAATGGTAGTGAATAAAACCAGAAATGGGATCAGCCTGTTTGAACTTCCGGCAAAATAGCATGGTAAAGCCTTCGTTATGGTTACCGACTTGATGGTTTTCCAATCAATCTCACCAATGCTCATTGGAAGCAAGCCCTGAAATGCCTTGCCCTGCCGCAGAAAGCCCATAATTGTCCCTTTCGGCACCGTGGGATACGATTCGCCGGGTTCTAAATTATGCCAGACAATATCGATTTTTATTATTTTACCGTGTTCCCCAACGTCGAAACCGCCCCCATCACCTCCTACAACTGGTATCCCATCCACAGACCTTCTAAATTTAACCGACCGAAACCCAATATTGGTAATGGTGGTATCGCCAACGTAATACATTGTTAACGGTTCAGAAAAATTAAAGGTATCAGTTCCAAAATAGCCAGTCACGTCAGAGATCGGAATGCCGATCTGTTTCAAAAAATTCGTTGCCAATTTCGGCAACTGATTCATTTCAGGGACGCCCTCGGCCAATTTCTTAGGGCCGTATTGAGGCTCAGGAATTTCGTAATGAATCGTGCCGGATGCCAAGGAAACAAAAAGCTTTCGAGCGCCTGTCGAACTTTGGAAAACAACTGCATTCGTTCCCTGCTCCTTTTTGTCTTTGTCCGATAATGAGCACATCTCAACCACATTTGAAATTACATCACCAGAGAAGCGTTCGGGTAAAAGACGATATGTCTTTATCGTAAGAGGCACGTTGGTCGTTGAAGCCTCCCAGCGCACGTCAAGATCGGCGTGCGCTGGGATGGGCTTTTCATCAACCATTTTCCAGCGAGGGTTTTGAGAAAAAACCAACCCGCAGCAAAATAGTTGCGCTATGAGAAAAAGGCTGAATTTTTTCACGGGAAAACCTGTTGGCTATCATAAAACCAAGTTCCGGTCGGAGTCGCGTTGGTTTGCACTGTGTCATCGTGGCAAGCACTGTCGCCCGCCACCGCGTAGCTTATTGTCGTGCCGCCGGGAAAAGCAACATTGTGATAGGCATCGTGTGCCGCCTGATACCAGGCGGACCGGATGGTCAAAGGGCTGGACGAGCCAGCATTCGTCGAAGTTCCGTAACTTATGTACTTCGCCCAATACCAGCCAAAGAGCGAACTTGTGAAGCCGTCGGTGTTTTCGCCCAAAAGCAAATGAAGATTACCATTGTAAGGCTTTATGCCTGCATTTTTCATGCTGTTCCAATTTGCCTGGTAAAGGCTGCGGCAGGAGTTCAACGCCATCCATTTCAACCCATTTGTTCCAGAGCCGCCCAAATTCATTTCTGACAGCCGCAAATACTGTGCGCTGGCTCCTGACGTTATTGGAAAATACATTTGCTTGCACTGATTTGCCGCGAAGTCAACGGAAGTGCCATAAACACCATGAGAAAAAAGCACTCCGATGTTAACATTATTAAACGGCGTTCCACTGCCTCTCAATTGGCTAATTTGCAATTGATCGTCCACTTTTAGAAATGAATTTTGCCAGCCCCAATGTTGCATTTGCGAAACAAAATTGTTCACTTCAGTTTTATATGGCAGTAGCGGCGCAAAGGGCAGTGGGGTGGATGCGCTATGACCCTGCATCGAAATATGCGTTCCAGCGCCGGAACCGTCCGAAAGTATAGCGCAATTGATGGAATTTGTGCCGTTCGCAGAGTACGTGTCATAGGCAACGCCGAAGGTGCCAGCAAGCCCCCTCACAGGATTGTTGGGTGGGCGTTGCGGAGCCGGAGGTGCCGGTTGGGGATTAGGAAGCGGCGTGATATAACCCGGGTCGTCAATTCCATTTGGAGAAGCGCTGCCGCCACTGTTCATAGTAGCATAGGATGTATCACGGGAAACAGCCGGTCTTAATGACTCGATTTGGGCTGGCGTTGCGGCAAAGATTGTAAAACCATTTGTGTCAAATCCAGGTGGGAAAATTGCCAATGGCAAGACGCTTTCTGAATCAGCAGGCACAGCCCACATTTGAAGAACATCCGAGGTAATAGACGAAGAACGAGCAAACGACGGTGACGGCACACCACCGCTTCCTCCACCACCGCCTCCACCACCGGTTACAACTTCATTAGCCAATCCATTTGTTGCCGCACTAATATAGTAATAATAAATCCCGTTTGGTAGATTTGTTCCATTAGCCGTGCCATCCCAATTGTAAAGCATGGAGTTTCCACTGCCTGTCGCTGTTTGGACAATATTGCTATTGATGTCAACTATATTCAGCGTCCAATCGGAATTTAAGGGAAAGATTGCCGTCACTTGCTGCGTTTGCCCCGAAGACGGGTCAAATGTCGGCTGTGAAAACGAAATGCCTTCCACGAGGTTGTTGAAGACCACCGAAACGAAGGGAGAAACCCCGTGCCCTGTGGCAATGGGACCGCTGCCTAATAAATCACCGCGACCAGACTGGCATTCCGCTGTTGCGAACAAAATGTTTGTGCTGTTTAGCCATTCGCAAGTGTTGATGTTATAAGTATCCACCTCATAATTTGTCACGCCGGTGATGTCGGTATAATTTGTGGTGGTATCAGCCATCGGCATCTCTTGACCGTTCACATAAAGTTTCGTTCCTGAAAGAACGGGCTGATCCGTGAAGGCTGTGACGGTTATGGTTATTTCGCCTGATGCAATCGTGTTGTTCGTCGGCGTGCTAATGGCCACTGTCGGTTCATCCGACGTTGAATCCGGCCCTTCATCCAAAATGCGATAAAATCGCATTGGCATATATTTTGGATGCAGAATTTGCGGAGAAAGATTGTAATTTCCGGTATCGAGCCAGAACGTGTTTGTGCCTTGTGATGGGAAATTGTCGTAAAGCACTTGCCATGCGGTGCTGCCATCGGAATTTGTGGCCAGCGCATTGGCATACTGGATTTGATACAATTCGCTATTGGTGCTCGTCCAGGTCAACTGGATGGCTTGCTCGGGCGTTTGAACAACGCCAGTCAATTGCAGGTTGGTTTGGCAAAAACTTTGCCCGATGGAGGCGATAAATATCCCGAAAGTTAACACCGCATGTTTTAGACTCTTCATTTTTCCTTTCAATGCGTGCCGTGTAACAGAAAAGGCGCGGACTCAACACGCCCTGACCAGAGGCACCGCGAAGCGCCTTCCAACAAAGCGCGCCAAGCCGCGCCCGATGGGGGCGCGCCTGGAGGTCTGTTGGAATGGCTGTGAAATTTCGCGGTTTTCTGGTCAGCCCGTAGCCATAGCTACGCAAATATGGGTTTTGATTTTACATCCGTTTTTGTGAATCTTTCATAACGCATCACATTTTGCTCGTTTCCAAGAAGTTGCCAAGATTATTCGTGTGACTTTCTTGCCACAATTCTTGCTTTCGCGGAGACAGGAAATGATTTGGTTCGGTCAATCTACTGTCACGGATCGAGGAACATAGATTCAAAACCAATTCCCTTTGTACCATGAGGAAATTCGGCCATCCGGTTCCAACGGCGCAAGAATGGTTCGTTTGAACCCGCGTTCACAATGCACCAAAACGCATTCGTGGTCGCGGAGATTGCGAAGTTTGTGCGGTTTGATTTTGTGCTCCTCGGCTTCGGAGTAATTGACGTTGCGTTTCCCAGCGCTGTA
>JBEKOF010000035.1:0-24941 GCA_049522055.1 Verrucomicrobiota bacterium
ATTGAGGCTCTCCGGCAACAAGACGCCATTGACGCGATATTGCAGATCGCCATGATCGCCGCGCACATGGACCTCCCCGAATTCCTCCTGCACAACCCCCGGCGCTTGCAAAAGCACCTGTTGAAAAGACGAGCTTTCGCCCTGGCCCATTGTCTGAATCTGGTTGGGGCTGATCGTATAAGTCACGGCACCCAGGCTGGGGGCGATTTGCTCGCGGGCCGCGTCCAGATCTTCGGCCACCACCACGGTGCCGAGTGACAGCGGGGAATTGGCGCCGCCGGCGTTGGTGGTCCCCGCGACAAGGGCGGTTGTCAGGTTGGTGATCATGCCGGCAGGATCTCCCGGCCAAGCCGGCGGATCAGCGCCGGCCACGGCCAGAGGCAGGGAGGCGAGAGCCAGGAGCATCGGCAGCCGATGCCGGGCGATCTCCGGCAGTTTTTGAAATATAGCCATATTTTGTGTTTTATTCCACAAAATAAGCGTCGTGTCAAAGGAAATGTTTTCATTATAAAACAAATAATTGATTTAATAACAAATCTTCCGTTCATTGGCGCGCTTTCATCAGGAGGCTCAGAACGAATAACTCAGGGTGCCGAAGAAGCCGCGGCGCATGCCGTACTGGGCGGCATTGACGCCGACGCCGGTGGCGCTGCGCAATTCATAAACATTGTCGGTCACGTTGATGACATCAATGCGCGCCTTCAAGAACTGTTTGTTGGCCACTTTGAAGGTTTGTTCCAAGCCGAGATTCAGCGTGTAATAGTCCGGAACGGACGCTCCGTTGGGGATGGGGTTGCTGCCGGGGCCGTCTTCCAAGCCGCCTCCGTCCTGCCGCAATCCACTGCCGGCAACGAGGTCCATATAAGCCAGAGTGCTGTAGTCGCGCCCCTCCTTGAAACGATACGACACGCCGGTCGTGGCACTATAAGTCTGGTCGTGGTCGAGATAAATCCAATGATTTTTGACATAGTTCAAATCCGCGTTATTGTCGGGTGCAGAATCACCAAAGAGGAACTGCGCGGAATCCCAATTTTCACCCTGGGCGACGGAGTAAGCGGCATTGCCATAAACGGAAAAGCCGTTTGTCTGGTAAGAGGTGGTGAATTCCAAACCATAGACCCGGCCTTTTTCGTAGTTGAAGGCGGAGAGAATGAGCGTCTGTCCAAAAAGGCCGTCATCCAGTTGTTGCTGGGCGGTCTTATAATAACCATCCAAACCCACATTCCATCCTGGGAGGATGGTTTGAGCGATGCCGGCGTCGTAGTAGTTGGCGCGCTCGGCTTTGACGGGGGAGTCCTGGGTGACGGTGGAGGCGCCGGAGGTGTTGTTGAACAAGTTCAAGGTGCCTTGGCTCACATCCTCCACCGGCGGCGGCGTGAAGTAACGCGAGTAACCGGCGTGCAGGGTGGTCGCGCCGGCCGGTTTATAGACGAGATTGACGCGCGGGCTGAGTTGATTTTCGTCGTCAAACGAAGAGGAGAAAACATCGAAGCGGGCACCGAAATTGAGGGTGAGCGGGGCGAAGATTTTCCATTCGTCCTGCAAATACAAGCCGGCAAACAAGCCGTAGAGGGGATAGTTGTCGCCGATGGTTCTCAAGGTGGTTGGATTCCCCGCGCTGTCGAGGTTAAAGACGGAGGTGGAGGTGTTGTTTTGATCTCCCGTGGCCAGGAAGGACCCTCCGGCCCGGATGGTGTGGGAGTCGCCGAAATGATAACTGTTGTCGGATTGCAAGCCGGCGGAGTAGAGGGTGCGATGGACTTCGCTGGCTTCTCCGTTGAGATAGAGGTCGCCGATCGGGTCCGGGGTGAAATGCTGTTCGCTTTCGCGGCCAAAGGCGGAGATTTGAAAATCCAGATCGCCGGCCGATTTTTGATAAGTCAGGACGCTGTAATAATTCTCTTCGTTTTGATTTTCGTTGTCGTCGGCTGAATTGAAAGTGCCCGAGGGAAGAATGCCATCGGCGGTCATGGCGGAGGCATAGGTCACCCCCGAAGGCGCGGTTGCCGAGGCAACGCCGGGTGTGTTGGGCACCTGGAAATCGCTGTAAGAGGCGCTGCCCATGAAGGTGAGCCGGCTGGACGGGTCCAGGATGTAAGACCCGTACATAAAGGTCTTGAACTGTTCGGTTTCATCATGAATCGCCGTGGAGCTGCTGGTGGGATTCTCGACGCCAAGTTCATTGTGGTCGTAGCTGCCGTCCACAAAGAAGTTGAACTTTCCCGCCGAGCCGCCGTACTCGAAACTGGGCCGGAAGGTGTCGTAACTGCCGCCATAGAAGTCCGCTTCGCCGCCGGGGGCGGCCCCGGTCTTGGTTTGAATATCCACGACCCCGGCTGTGCGAAAGCCGTACTCGGCCGGGAGCGAGCCGGTGATCAGTTGGACGCTGTTGATGAAGCGCGGGTCGAGTTCCAAACCGAAGCCGGCGATGCCTTCGGGCAGGAGCACGTCGTTGATGCGATATTGCAAATTGGCGTGCTCGCCGCGGACATGCAAATCGTCGTTCTCCGCCGAGTCCTCCGCCACGCCTGGAAAACGCAGGATGACTTGATTCATCGGGGCATTTTCCCCTTGCGACAGGGACTGGATTTGTTCGGCGTTGATGGTGGAGACGGTGGCGCCGACCGAGGTCATGATCTGGGTGCGCGCCTTGTTCAGGTTCCCCACCACAGTGGTGATTCCCAATTCTGTGGGGTTATTGGTCAGGCTGGCGGAATTGGCGGATGGGCTGTTGGTCTGTCCCCAGGCCGCCTGGCCTGCCATCGCCGCCAGTCCAAGGGCAATGCCTTGCAAATGCCGATAAGCTAACTTCATCTTCTTCATAATCTTAGTTAAAAGGTTTAATTTTATTCAACTCCCAAACCGGCCCGGATCAACAGGCCAAAAGCCACACGGCCAATGCGCCGTTATCCGGATCAATTACTCTTCGAGCGGACGGACAAAAAGACTAGCTGTGGAGGGGCAGGGGAGAGGGAGGGCCGCGCCCGGGGTGCAAGGGGACATCGGTGGAAACAAAACAAATTTCGCGCCAGGTCTGGACGAAAGCCGCCACCGGCTCGGGCCGCTGGACAATGGGAACCACCGTCTCGGCGAGGTTCACCTGCCCGTGCGCGAACAAAGTGATGGCGCACTCGTGGTCCGGATCGCAGGCATCATGGTGAATCAACTCATGCAGGGCCGGGCAGGCGGCCAGAAGCGACAGCCCAAAGACCAGAGCGACGCAAAGGGCCGCGGCGGCGATTTTTGTCGCCCTGGCGAAGCCAAAATGCAGTCGTGGAAGATGCAATTCATTTGTATTCTGCCACAGGCCCGGCCATTGGTCAAACATTTTTCTCAAGACAACAACATTTTCTCAAGGCGCAACATCGGCTTCTCCTGATCGGCATTTCTGGAATGAAACTTTAGCCGTTTCCCGAATAAAACTTTACCGCGAGCGGGAATCTGCCACTGTATGTCACCTTACGGCAATATAACCGCTATGTTTTGGTGCGATCAACTGGTGGCAGGGATCGAAGGGCCGCAGACCATCAACGACTCGAAAACGCCGTCGGGCCGCGCTCACGTGGGCGCGCTGCGCGGGCCGCTGATCCACGACGCGATTTTCCGCGCGCTCAGAGACCGGGGCGTGCCGGCGCGGTTCCTCTTCGGCTGCGATGACTACGACCCGGTGGACGAAATCCCTTACGGCCAGCGGGAAGAATTCGAGAAGCACCTAGGGGCGCCGCTCTGCAACGTGCCGCCCCCCCAAGGCTCCACGGCCACAGACATGGCCGATCACTTCATTGCCGAGTTCTGGGGGGTGCTCAAGGAGTTGGGCATCCAGCCGCAGTTTTACCGGATGCGGGACATTTATCGCGCGGGGCAGTTCAACGAGGCGATGGATGTCATCCTGCGCCATGCCGCCGTGGTGCGGCGCATTTACAAGGAAGTCAGCGGCTCGGAGCGTCCCGACACCTGGCATCCCTTCCAGGTCATTTGCGAGCGGTGCGGCCGCATCGGCACCACGGAAGTCACGGCCTACGACGGCAAGGAAGTCACTTACCAATGCCGGCCGGACTTGGTGAAATGGGCGGCCGGCTGCGGGCATCGCGGCAAAGTCTCCCCCTTCGACGGACGCGGCAAGCTGCCCTGGAAGCTGGAATGGTGCGCCAAGTGGCGGACCTTCCCGGTGACGATCGAAGGGGCGGGGCAGGACCACAGCACCAAAGGCGGTTCGCGCGACGTGGCCGGCGCCTGCCTGCGGGCCATTTTCGGACAGGAGCCGCCGTTGAATTGTCCCTACGACTTCTTTCTGGTTGGGGGCGCCAAGATGAGTTCGAGCAAGGGAGTGGGCGCCTCGGCGCGCGGGATGGCCGATTTCCTGCCGCCCGACGTGCTGCGATTCCTGATGATCCGCACGGCTCCCAAGCAGCATGTCAATTTCGACACCTCGGAAGTCCACATCCTCAAGGTCTTTAACGAATTTGACCGCTTGCGCCATCGCTATTTCCACGATCCAAAGGTGACCGCCGAAGAGAAGCGCGTGTATGAGCTTTCGCGCGTGTCGCTGGAGCCGGATCATTGGGTGGCGGATTTCCAGCTCGTCACCGCGCTGATCCAAATGCCGCACCTGGATGCCGTCCAGGAATTGGAGAAACGCAAAGGCTCGCCTTTGACCCCACTGGACCGCAAAGACCTGGACCTGCGCATCCGCGCCGCCAAATACTGGCTGGAGAACTTTGCGGCCGAGGAGGAAAAAACCCGCCTGCGCGAAGCCTTGCCGGCGCGCGCGCAGGAACTCACCGCCGCGCAACGGGGCTTCCTGCACATTTTCGCCGGCCTCCTCCCAAAAACGCCGTGGGCGGGCGAGGCCTTGCAAAGCGCCGTGTTCAGCGCGGCGCGGCTGACCCCCATTGACCAACCGGGCGCCTTCAAAGCCCTTTACCGCGTCCTGCTCGACCGCGATTCCGGCCCCAAGGCGGGCAACCTGCTCTCTTTTCTGGAGCGCGGCTTTGTCGCGCGCCGCTGCTCGGAGTTGGAGGTGGACAAATCGAAGTTTTGGAAGGAGACCGGCCTGAGCCCGGAGGCGCTCGCGGAATGGCTGAAGAAAGAGAAGCCAAAAATCACCGCCTTGGAGGCGAAGTTGGAGTTCCTTCCGTCCGGCCAGCCAGGCCGGCGCGGATGCGACGCCGTCGAGTTTTTCGCCACGATGAATGACGGAAAGATTTTCTGCCAGCGGGTTCTGTTTGAGGAGGAGGAGCAATCCGGGCGCTTCGAGTCTCGCGCCCGTCTTTGGCTTGCGGAACTGGAGAACCAGTCTGGAATCAGAATCAGCCGGTGACTCAGTAATGCTAAGGCTTGCCCCGGCTTCGTCTCCTGATAATCTTGTTCTTGTCAGGCAGCACGAGCAGCACGACTGCGGGGAACACCACCCCAAAAACGACCGTCAGAACAATCGCCGTGCTGTAACCTTTGGCATTGGCGAGCGCGGCGCAGCCCCAAATATAGACACAGATGCCGCCGAAAGCCACGAGGAGGCAAAACGGCGCGGGGATAAGTTCCCGCAGCGCCAAATAGAGCGCCGCGCCGCAAAGCACAAGTCCCAGTGGAACTCCCACCACGGCTTTCCTCTTTTCGTGTCTTATCATGCAAAAACTGTTTCGTTCCGCGACAAGTCCTTGGGCAGACATTCATCGAGCAGGATGCGCATTCAGGCGGTGGCGGCTAGGCGTTCGCTGGCCTGTTCCAGAAAGGCCACAGCTTGCTCGCGCGAGACGGTGGGATATTGCTCCAGAAACTCCCCGAGCGTCTCGCCGCCTTCGAGATAATCCAACAACGCCCGCACGGGAACACGAGAGCTGGCAAAACACGGCTCGCCACCCATGATTTCAGGATCAATCACCACGGCATTCTTTTTCATCCCAACAATTAAACCCGCCTTTGCGAGAATGACAACCCTGCAATTGCCGTGATGATGCTCCCGTGAAACAAGACATCCCTACATTTTTATTCCCTCCGGCCTGGCGGTGTGACATATTGGCGCGCGATTAACATGGCGTCCAAATCAAGTTTTCTGGATAAGGTGCTGGGCCGCATCGGACGGCTCGACACCGAGGGTCTGCAAACCGTCGTCCAACGGCTGGCGCGGGAACGCAATTTCCTGGAGTTGCTCTTCAACGCCATCGAGGACGGCATCCTGGTGCTCGATGAACAGGGACGGGTGATTTATTTCAATCACGCCGTGACCCATCTGCTGGGTTGGCGGACGGAGGAAGTGGAGGGCCGGCCCATCGCCCAGTTCCTGCCGGAGTTGGATTGGAAGAGCATCACCGCCCCAGGGACGGGCAACGAGCCGCGCGTCCTCCGCCATGAGTTTGAGGTGGCTTTTCCGCGTCCGCGTTTTTTGTGTCTCTATGCCGCGCCGCTGGAAGGGGAGTCGCGAGGCAGTTCGGGCATGGCGTTGATTCTGCATGACGCCACCGAAGCGCGGCAAAAAACCTATGAAGCCATCGAGAGCGAGCGCGTCCATTCCCTGACCCTGCTGGCGGGCAGCGTGGCGCATGAGATCGGCAATCCCCTGAACGCGCTCCACATTCATCTCCAGTTGATGAGCCGCGAAGTCAAGAGGCTGCGCCAGCCCGGCGGCGGCGAGGCGGAGGAGGCCGCCGGAAAACTGGAACATTATCTGGAGGTGGCCAAGGGCGAAATCACGCGGCTGGATTACATCGTCACCCAGTTTCTTCAGGCCATCCGCCCCTCGGCGCCTCATTTCACCGTGGCCTCGCTCAACGACGTGGCCCGCGACACCCTGGAACTATTGGGGCCGGAGCTGGAAAACCGCCGCATCAATGTGCGCGAAAAACTCGCCCGCCGTCTTCCGCCCGCCCCGCTGGATGCCAGCCAGATCAAACAGGCTCTGGTCAATCTCATCAAAAACGCCATGCAGGCCACCACCCGCGGCGGCGCCATCACGGTGGAGACGGGCCAGAACCCGGATGAGGTCTGGATCAGCGTGGCCGACACCGGGCAAGGGATTCCGCAGGATCAAGTCCATCATATCTTTGAGCCCTTTTACACCACCAAAGAGAAGGGGACCGGGCTGGGGCTGATGATTGTCCAGCGGATTGTGCGGCAGCACGGCGGCCACATGGAATTGGAAAGCCGCGAGGGTCAGGGCGCCACTTTCCGCATCTGGCTGCCCCGGCGGGAAAAACAGCAAAAACTGCTGCGCTGAGCCCCTAGCCAACCGAATAACGCAACCCCATTGCAAACCTTTGAACTCCGCAGCCAAATCCAAGCCGATGCTCCTGATCGTGGATGACGAGAAGCCGACCCGCGAGGGCCTCCGCTCCGCCCTGGAGGGCCATTACGACGTCTGGGTGGCCGAAGACGCCAAGGCGGCCATGCTCCTGCTGGAGCAGGAGAACTTCCAGGTGCTGCTCACCGATTTCCGCCTCCCGCAGGAGGACGGCATGAATTTGATCCGCCGCGCCAAATCTCTTTCCCATCCGCCGGTCTGCATTTTGATGACCGCCTACGGCTCGGAGGAACTGGCGGTGGAGGCCATGAAGCACGGGGCTGATGACTACATCGCCAAGGGCCGTTTGCAAATTGACGAGCTGGAAATGCGCATCAGCCGCGTGTTGCGCCAGCAACAACTGGAAGTGGAAAATGTCGCCCTGCGGGAGCAGCTCGACAAAAAGTACGGGATGGAGAACGTGATGGCCGAGTCCCCCGCGATGAAGGAGATCACCGAGATGGTCCGCCAGGTGGCCCCCACCCGCGCCTCCATCCTGCTGCTGGGAGAAAGCGGGACCGGCAAGGAACTCCTGGCGCGGGCGATTCATCAGCTCAGCCCGCGCGCCTCCCATCCCATCGTCACCGTCCATTGCGCGGCCCTGGCGCCCACGCTGCTGGAGAGCGAACTTTTTGGACATGAGAAGGGGGCCTTCACCGGCGCGCATGAGAGGCGCATCGGCCGTTTCGAGCAAGCCCAGGGAGGCACCTTGTTCCTGGATGAAATCGGGGAGATTGACCCGGCCGTCCAGGTCAAACTCCTTCGCTTCCTGGGCGAACGTACTTTCGAGCGCGTCGGCTCCAACAAGACTTTGACTGCCGATGTCCGCCTCATCGCCGCCACCAACCGCGATTTGGCCGAGGAGGTCAAGAATGGAAAATTCCGCGAGGACCTCTACTTTCGCCTCAGCGTCATGGAGATCACCCTCCCGCCCTTGCGCCAGCGGGCGGAGGACATTCCCCTGCTGGCCAAGTTGTTCCTCCGCGAATTCGCCTCCGAAAACAATAAAAATGTGAACGATTTCACCCCCGACGCCCTCGAAGCGCTTATGAAATATGCCTGGCCCGGCAACGTGCGCGAATTGCGCACCGCCGTCGAACACGGGGTCGTCCTCTCGCGAGGCGAGCGCATCAGCCTGCGGGATTTGCCGACGACCTTGCGCGCCGCCGGCGCCGCCCCCGGCCCGGCCCGCTTGCTCGCCGGACCGGACTTGACCGTGTCGGAAGCCGAGAAACAATTGATCGTCCGCGCCCTCAAGGAGGGCGGAGGCAACCGCACGCTGGCGGCCAGAAAACTGGGAATGAGCCGGCGCACTCTGCACCGCAAGCTCCATCTTTATCACTTGGAGGAACTTTAATTGCAACGCAGCACGCACGAGCGGATCCAGGCCTTTATTCGCGGGCTGGAGGAAGGCGCCGGCGCCAGGATTCTCAAGATGTCCAGCGCGCTCATGGCCTTTGCCCTCCTGGCGTTCTGGTATAACGCGGACGGCTACCACGGTTTTTCCAACCAGGAATCCATGGAGTCGGCCCACCTGGCGCGGCAGTTGGCCGGGGGGAAAGGGTTCACGACCGATTCCATTCGCCCCTTGACGCTGGGCCTGCTCCAGCGGGCCGATACCAACCACGCGGCAGAAGTGCTCCAACATCCGGTCCCGGATTTGAGCAACGCCCCCGGCTACCCCGTCGTGCTGGCGGGCCTGATGAAAGTCCTTCCGTTCCATTTTGCGGCGGATCAAAACTGGTTTTACCAGCCGGAATTCCTGATTGCCGGCTTCAACGAACTGCTTTTTTTTGCGGCGGTTCTCCTCCTCTTCCACCTGGCGCGGCGGCTCTTTGACCCTGGCGTGGCCTGGGTCTCGGCGATCCTCTTTGCCGGCAGCCAGACGTACTGGAAATTCAGCGTTTCCGGGCTGTCCACCATCTGGCTGCTGCTGGTTTTTCTCTCGGTGGTATGGTGTTTGGTCGAGTTGGAAGAGCGCCAACGCCGGGAGACGCCGACGCCGGGCGCCTCGCTGGCCCTGGCGGCGGGGGCGGGCGCGCTGGTGGGTTTGGCAGCGTTGAGCCGGTATTCTCTTGGATGGCTGATCGCTCCGGCGCTTTTGTTCGTCCGCCTGTTTTGCGTCCGCCAGCGGGGCAGGTTGTGCCTGTGGATGGCGGTTTCATTCTTGACAGTGATGGCGCCCTGGCTGGCGCGCAATTGGGCGCTCGGTGGCGCCCCTTTCGGCACGGCCGGCTACGCGCTGGTGGAAAACACCCCGCCGCTCCAGGGCGACCGCCTGGAACGCTCGCTGAGTCCCGGCGCGGCCGGCCTGGCCCTGGTGGCACCGCGGGACGTCGTCAACAAATTCCTGATCAACGGGGGGGAAATCCTGGGAAACGAGCTGCCCCGGCTGGGCGGCAATTGGGTTTGCGCTTTTTTTCTCTGCGGCTTGCTCCTGCCCTATCGCAACCCGGCCTTGCAGCGCCTTCGGTCTTTTCTGATTTGGTCCCTGGCGCTGCTGGCTGTCGTGCAAGCCCTGGGCCAGACCCATCTGAGCAGCGATTCGCCCGAAATCAACTCCGAGAATCTGCTCGTGCTGCTGGCACCCATGGTGATGGTCTTCGGCACGAGCGTGTTTTTTACGCTCCTGGATCAGATTTCCCATCCGGACCCCAAGGTCCGCAATTTGGTGGTGGTTTTTTTTGCCGTTTTCATGTGCATCCCCTTGATCCTGGCCCTCTTAGGACCTCCCAGGCAGCCAGCCGTCTCGCCCTATGCGCCTACCCTTATCCAAAGAACCGCCTCCATGATGCAGCCCGACGAGGAGATGATGAGCGATATCCCCTGGGCAGTGGCCTGGTATGGAGGGCATGTCTGCCTTTGGCTTACGCTCGATGACGCCGCAACGTTCGATGAAATCAACCGCCTGAAGCCCGTTCGGGCGATCTACCTGACCCAGCGGACTTCCGACAGGCAATTTCTTTCGCAAATGCTTGTAAATCAACAGAGTTGGGAGTATTTCATGCTCGACAGCATGCCCACCAACTGGGCTGAAGGGGAGGTGCCAACCGGTTTTGGGGCCAAGTACCGGCTGACAAACGAACCTTTAGACTATTTGCCTGCCCAAATGTTCATAAGTAATTCAAATCGCTGGTGGGGGGGGGGCAGGCGGTAAAAAAAATTGAAAATATATTAACTTTTCTTTTGACAATATTGCGTGGTACCCTTAGAACTCGTGGAGATGAACAAAGCTCGACGAGACGCGCTTTGTGCATGAGGGCAGCACAAATTAAACATTTTTATGAAAAAACTCTTAGTTTGCGTCGGTATAGCGGCAGTTGGCACGTCCACAATGCACGCTCAATTCAACCCTGGTTTGTCTGCGGCGGAAATGGCCAAGCCCTGGACCGTGGCGGCCACCCTCCGCGGATTTTATGATGACAACTATTCCACCGCGCCCAACGACAATCCCGCGCTCCCCAAGAAAGGCGAGTATGGTTACGAGCTGAGTCCGCAGGCCTCGTTCAACTATACGCCCGAGCAAACCTCCCTGAACGTCAATTATGTTTATGACCTCAAAAAGTACTTTGACGCCCGCGGCACGGCAGATCAGTCGCACATTTTCAACGTCAACGTCAACCACACTATTTCCGAAGCATACAACATGCATGCCGGGGAGTCGTTCATTTACTCCCAAGATCCTCAGATCTATTCCGGTGTGGAACTCCCTGCTGATTTCACGCGCTCGGCACTCGACAACATTCACAATGACGCCTCGATTGGCGGCTCGGCCGAGTTGAGCAAGACGCTCACCCTCAAGGCCTCGTACGACAACAACCTATATGCTTACCGGCAATTGTACTCCCCCATTGCCGGCTCGCCCAGCCTCTCCGCCCTGCTGGATCGCATGGACCAATTGGCTTCGCTGGTGCTGGATTGGCAGATGATGGGCGACCTGCACGGGCTGTTGGGCTACCAATATGAGCACGTCGGCTACACCAGCCCCCAAGTCATTATTTACGGCCCCCCTAATATTTACAGCAACGCGCGCAATAGCGACTCCCATTTCTTCTTTATCGGCGCGGACGAGAAATTCACCGACCAGTTGTCGGGATCCATCCGCGCGGGCGCTCAATACATCGAGTACGACAATGCCCCCACCCACGTCAACTCCACGGATCCGTATGTGGACGCCTCCCTCACCTGGCTCTACATGGCCGGTTCCAGCCTGACCGTCGGAGCCAAACACCAGCACAATGCCACGGACGTCGTGGGGCCTGTCGGGGCCAATGGGAACCCCGTGTTGGATGACGAGGCGACCGCGGGATACGTCAACCTGACTCAGACCATCGCCGGCGCTCTGACCGGAAGCCTGCTCGCCCAGTGGCAGCACTCCGAGTTCGATGGAGGCTACATAGATGGGAAATCTGAAGACTTCATGATCTTCGGCCTCAACCTCAACTACCGCTTCAACCCCTATTTCAGCGCGGAGGCGGGTTACAATTGGAACAAGCTGGTTTCCGAGGTTCCCAATGCCGATCTGGATCGCGATTATACCCGCAATCAGGTGTACCTCGGTGTCAAAGGCGAATATTGATAAATAAATTTGACCTTTTGGTCGGAAAGCTAGAACGTATCATCTGAGTACGATCTAGCTTTCTTTTTTTGACTATGGACGCCCTTACAAATGCCGCCGAAACACCGGAGGTCAAACTTCACTTTTTGGACTACTGGCGCGTCATCCGCTTGCGCAAGAGCCTGATCTTCACCGTCTTCCTCCTCTGCGTCATCTCCAGCGCCATTTTGAGTTACTGCCTCCCCAAACAGTACTCCAGCACCGTCAGAATGGAGGTCCAGAAAGACGCCCCAGAGGTCCAGGTCGTGGGCAGCCAGGCGTCCCTGGGATGGGACCCTTACTGGCTGACCACCCAATTCCGCATAATCACCGCATGGGATATTTTATGCCCGGTCATCACCAACAAGGACCTGAATCTCCAGCATGTTCTGGCCCACGATGTCCAGGAGTCGGACTGGACCCTCGACCAGACTTACAAGGTTCTGTCCAGAAAAGTCAACGTGGACCAGACTCGCGGCACCAGCTTGATCGAAATCTCTGTCCGAAACCCGGATGCCGACATGGCGGCCGCTATCGCCAACAAAATCGCCGAAACCTACAAGCAGTACCGCTTCGATTCCTGGTGGGAGAGCAAGAAGCTGGGCCTGGAAAGCTTCCAACGCGAGCTGGATAACAAAAGAGAAGCCTTAAGCAATGAAACGGCAAATTTGGACAACCTGCGCAAGACCTTGGACATCCCGGAATTGGACGACAGCAGTCCTCAAGTCAACGCCACCATTTATTCCGAAAAAATCCGCATCCTCGAATCCCGCTACATCGAGGCGCAACTGGATTACAATGACCACAGCAACATCCTGGCCAACCTCCAAAGCCTCGACAAACAGGGCATTCTCGAACAAGCCCTGCCCACCGTCAAGGGGCAAGTGGACCAGGATTTGTTCGTCCAATCCGAGCGAGTGGCCCATGCCCAGGATGTCTTGACCGAGGCCTCCGAAAGGGGTTATGGCGTCGAGAACCCCGTGTACGTCGCCGCCCTCAAGAATCTCAATGAGGCCAAGAGCGCCTACCACGCCAAAGTCCAGGGCATCATGTCCGGCTGGGAAAGCGTCGTGGCCCATGACAAGGCCTTGCTGGATTTTATTGCCCAGCAGGAAGACGAAGCCAAGAGGAATAGCAACGAGGAGGCAAGAAGGGACCGCGAATACTTCACCGAGAAACGCAATGTCGAAGCCACCACTCGCACCTACGAGGAGTTGGACCGCCTTTACACCCAACAAAACGTCGAGGCCCACCAGCCCCTCCGCTCCACCGTCATTATACATGACCCCGCCCGCCCCGACAAGCGCCCGGTCAGCCCCAGGCTCATTTTCATTATTCCCTCCGGCATCCTCATGGGGCTGATTGTGGGCGTGGGTCTGGCCTTCTTCATCGAATACCTGGATACCAGTGTCAAGACCATTGATGACGTCGAGCGCGCGCTCCAGGCGCCGGTCCTTGGCGTCATTCCGCAGAATGTGGGCAATGTCATGGAGGAAGGGCCGGAAAGCCCCCACGCCGAAGCCTATCGGGTTTTGCGCACCAACCTTCTCTTCTCCCGCAAAGATGAAAACTGGAACACCATCACCGTCCTCAGCGGAGGCGCCGGCGAAGGCAAAACCACCACTCTCTTCAACCTCGCGGTCGTCTTTGCCCAGAACGGCCAGCGCGTCCTCTTGGTGGATTCGGACTTGCGCCGCCCCAACGTCCATCGCATGTTGCGCTGCAGCAACGCCATCGGCCTGACCGACCTGCTTCTCAACAAACAGATCACCCTGGATCAGGTCCTCCAGAAAACCAAGCTCCCGACCCTCGATTTCCTGCCCAGCGGCAAACTCCCCAGCAGTTCCATGAGCATCCTGGCTTCCGCCCAAATGAAAGACGCCATCCGCGAACTCAAACGCCGCTACGACTTTGTTTTCTTCGACGCCCCTCCCCTCCTCGGCGTCAGCGATGCCTCCATTCTCGCCAGCGAGATGGACATGGTGATCCAGGTCATCCAGTACCGCCGTTACCCCACCCCCATGACCCTTCGCGCCAAACAGATGATCCAAAAAGTCGGCGGCAACCTCATGGGTCTGGTGCTCAACAACATCAACATGAGCCAGGATGAAAATTATTATTATTACAGCGGTTACTACGAGTACGACAGCCACTCCCCAAAAAGTGATTCCACCGTTGTCCAGCTCAGCGACGCCGCAGGCAAGCCAAAAATCGAAATCAAACAAAAATACTGACAAACCCCGCCAGCCTGCCCCATTTATTTAAGTATGAGATCGTCACAACGCAGCGTCCGAGAATTCATCTGGATGATTTGCCTGGCTGGAACCGCTCTCATCATGGCTGGCTGCCGAACCCACCCTCCCGCCGCTCCGCCCCCCCCTCCTGCAATCACCAATTCGCAGCCGGACCGGGGGCTGACCACTCCCCTCCAGATCAATGATAGCATTACCATCAGCCTTACGGGAACCCCGCAAGACCCTCCCTCTTTCGACAGGGTCATTGGTGACGACGGCACTATTTCCATCGCCTACATCAACCATCCCATCCAAGCCGCCGGAAAATCTCCCCAGGAGCTGGAGGAAATCATTCACACCAACCTCGTGCCGCGCATTTACAGAACTGTTAATGTCACCGTGCTCCCAAATGAGCGCTATTTTTATGTCCTCGGCGAGGTCAACAACGTGGGCACTGGCAGGCAGCTATATAAGAGCCGCATCACCGTCACCAAGGCCATCGCCACGGGGAACGGTTTCAGTGTGTTCGCCGCCAAACACAAAGTCCAGGTGACCCGCTTGGACGGAACGATTCTCAAAGTGGACTGCGTTAAGGCCCTGAAGGATCCAAAACTGGACCTGGAAGTTCTCCCCGGGGATCAGATCTATGTTCCCCGACGGACATTTTGGGATGCGATTACGGGCCAGTAAGCCGCGCGCCCGGCCGGCCGCGCCCGCTCCTGGAGTCTCGATCCCATGGTGCAACTTCTCATTCTCTCGGGCAACAAGGCCGGCGCGCAATTCATCGCCTCGCGCCTTCCCGTCCTCATCGGCCGCGCCCCCGACGCCGACCTTTCCCTGGACGGCCCGGGCGTCTGGCCGCGCCACCTCCAGATCATCCGTCAAGCACAAGGATTGGTTTGTCAGGCCCAGGATGGCGCCCTCCTCAGCGTCAACGGTACGCCGGCGGATCAGGCCGTCCTGCGCAATGGAGATGTCATTTCCATGGGCGCCATCAAAATTCAGTTTGGCCTGGCCCCGGTTCGTCAATCCAGCCTCCGCGCGCGCGAATGCCTCCTCTGGATCGCGCTGGCCCTCCTTTGCCTCGCCCAAGTCGCCCTCATCCGCCGCCTGGTTCGATAAGACGATTTAGGTTCAATGCCGAAAGTGGCGCACCCCGGTGAACGCCATCGCCATCTTCCGCTCATCGGCCGCGGCGATCACCGCGCCGTCGCGCACCGAGCCGCCGGGTTGGATGGCCGCCGTGGCGCCCGCTTCCCCCGCCGCCGCCAATCCATCGGCAAACGGAAAAAACGCGTCGCTGCAAACCACGCTCCCCTCCAGCGACAGACCGGCCTCCTTTGCCTTCCACACCGCCAGACGGCTCGCATCCACACGGCTCATCTGCCCCGCGCCGATTCCCAGCGTCCGGTCCGGCCCGGCATATACAATCGCGTTGGATTTCACGTGCTTGACCACCCGCCACCCAAACAGCATCGCCTGCAATTCCCCCTCCGTCGGCTGGCGCCGCGTCACAATCTTCAAATCCTCCGCCCCCGCCTCTTTCCGGTCGCTTTCCTGCACCAGCAACGAATCTTCCCCCACTCCGCGGAATTCCCACGGACTGGCCTCGCGTGGACTTTTCAACACCTTGAGCAGCCGGAGGTTTTTCTTCTTTTCCAACAGGGCGAGAGCGTCCGGCGCAAAATCCGGGGCCACAATCACCTCGCTGAAAACTTCCGCGATCGCCTCCGCGCAGGGCAAATCCAGCGTCCCGTTCACCGCAATAATGCCGCCGAATGGCGCTTGTTTGTCCGTGGCGAACGCTTTCTCCCACGCCTCCCGCAACGTCGCCCCTCGTCCGACCCCGCACGGATTGGTGTGCTTCAGGATGGCCAGCGTCGGCCCCTCCCCGGCAAATTCTCCGGCCAGATTCGCCGCCGCCGTCAAGTCAAGTATATTGTTATACGACAGCTCCCGCCCGTGCAACTGCCGGAAATATTCCCCAAAACCTCCGTAGAGCGCCGCCCGCTGGTGCGGGTTCTCCCCGTAGCGCAACTCCTGCGCCTGCGCCAGGTCCAGCCGCAGCCGCGCCGGCCACGCCTGCCCCGGTTCCAGCGGCGCCCCGGCAAACATCGCGCCCGCCTCCGCCCCGGACACCCCGAAGGTCCTCGCCAGCCAGGCCGCAATCTGTCCGTCGTAAGCCGCCGTGCGGGCAAAGACGCGCACCGCCAGCCGCCGCCGCAATTCCGGCGTCGTGTTCCCGGTGGCGGCGATTTGGCCCGCCACCTCCTCGTAATCCGCCGGGTCGCTCACCACCGTCACACTCTCGTGGTTCTTGGCCGCGCTGCGCAACATCGCCGGGCCGCCGATGTCAATATTCTCAATCGCCTCCGCCAGCGTCGCCCCGGTCCGCGCCACCGTTTGCTCGAAGGGATACAGATTCACCGCCACCAGGTCAATCGGTTTGATGTCGTGCTTGCGCGCCGCCGCCTCGTGCGCTGGATTGCCCCGCAGATACAGCAGCCCTCCGTGAATCCGCGGATGCAGCGTTTTCACCCGCCCATCCATCATCTCCGGGAATTCCGTGTAGGCGCTCAGATCGCTCACCATGATCCCTTTCTCGCGCAGGGCCTTGGCCGTGCCCCCGGTGGAGATGATCTCAATGCCTGCTCCCGCCAGCTTTTGGGCAAAAGGAATCAGGCCGGTTTTGTCGAATACCGAAAGGAGCGCGCGTTGCATCTTTGACATAGCACGCGGCTTACTTTTCCATAAGCCCGCGCGGAGTCAACTGATTTGCGATTAAATCATCCGTGTAATCCTGTAATCCGCGGCAAAAACCTTCGCATCGCCCGCCTCCGCCTATCCCCGCCGCCGCAGCGCCGCCACCCAGGCCCCGTCCACCTCCTCCGCGAACGGCAGCAATTGCCGCTGGCTTTCCAGAGTGAATTCGCTCTGCTCCCGCATAAACTCCCGCGTCACCTCTTCATTCTCCTCCGGTTCCAAACTGCATGTGCTATAAACCAGCCTGCCGCCCGGCTTCAGATGCGCCGCGGCCTCACGCAGCATCGCCCCTTGCTCCCGGCCCAGCCTTTTCAACTCCTCCTCGCTTATGCGCCACCGCAAATCCACCCGCCGCCGCAACACCCCGCTGTTGGAGCACGGCGCATCCACCAGAATCCGGTCGAACGGGCCGCCGCCGCCGGGGTTGGACGCCGTTGCCTCCACGCAGCCCGCCCCCAGCCTGGCGCAATTCTCCACCAGCCGCCGCAGCCGCGCCGGTTGCGGGTCGTGCGCCAGAATGTGTCCGCGGTTCCCCATCCGCTGCGCCATCTGCGCTGTTTTTCCTCCCGGAGCGGCGCAGAGATCGAGGATGTTTTCCCCCGGCTGCGGATCCAACTCCCGCACGGCCAGCAACGTGCTCGGGTCTTGGATGTAAAAAAGCCCCCGCTGGAAATCGCTCCATTCCGCCAGGCTGGGATGCGATTCCAATTCAAACACCTCGTTCTCCTCTGTCCAATCCCACCGCCGCGCGGCGAACCCGATCCCCTCCGCCTCCCACAGCCCCGTCAATGTGGCGGCATCGGTCTTCAAAAGATTCAACCGCGCGAAGGTTGGCGGCGGCGAGTTGTCCCACTCCAGCAACCGCGCCGTTTTCTCCGGCCCCCACCGCCCTTCCCATCGTTTCACCAGCCAGGCCGGATGCGAATAGCCCAGCGCCGGCTCCTCCCGTTTCAGCCCTTCCAATTCCCGCACCGTCGCCTCCCGCTCCCGCAGATAACCTCGCAGAACCGCGTTTATAAATCCCGTTTGCGCCCCGCACCCAAGCCGCCGCCCCAACTCCACCGTCTCATGCACCGCTGCGTGCGCCGGGATGCGCTCCAGCCAAAAAATCTGATACAGCCCCAGCCGCAGCAACATTTGCACCACCCCTTCCTGCCGCCGGGCGCTGGTTTTGCGCGCAATCAGCCAGTCCAGCGTCATCTCCCACCGGACCAGCCCATACACCAGCTCCTGGCACAGCGCCCGGTCCAGCTTGCTCAACCCGGCGCGCGCCAGCTCCTGTTCCAGCAACATTTCCACGTATTCCCGGCTGACCCGCCGCCGCCGCAAAACACGCATGGCAATTTCTCTTGGACTTTCCCTGCTCACAGCCTAATAATATATCCTTTATGGACTCTGGGACATTATCAATGAAAGAAGAATTTGAAAAACTCGTCGCCGCCGGGAAACTCAGCCGCCAGCAAGTCGAACCCCTCACCCATCTGGCCGAGGACGGCTTTTGCTTCCATCGCAGTTGGGGATTTGGCAGAATCACCGCCGCCGATCCGGTTTTCGGCCGCTTAACCATAGATTTCCAGGACAAACCCGGCCACACCATGGATATGGCCTTCGCCGCCGAATCCCTCAAGCCCATCGCCAAAAGCCACATTTACGCCCGCAAAGTTTCCGACCTCGATGCCCTCCGCCAAATGGCCGCCTTGCATCATTTGGACCTCATCAAACTGGTCCTCCAAAGTTTTGGCGACCGCGCCACCGTGGACCAAATCCAGCAAGTTCTTGTTCCCGACATCATCAAGGACGACTGGAAAAAATGGTGGGAAGGCGCCAAGAGGGAGCTTAAAAAAGACGGCCATTTCCAGGTTCCTCTCAAAAAATCCGAGCCAATCGTTTACCAGGCCAAGGAAGTCTCCCTGCAAAGCCGCCTCATGGCCGAATTCCGCGCCGCCAAAGGATTGAAAGCCCGCCTCAACGCCGCCACGGAAGTCCTCAAAAACCTCTCCGATCTGGGTGACCGCGCCGCCGCCGCCAGGGAAATCATCCCCACCTTGAACACCGAAATCGCCACCCACCAGCGCACCCAGCCCGCCGTCGCCTTGGAAGCCATCTTTGTCCGCGACGAAATCCGCGCCGCCGTCGAAGTCCCGCCCGCTGAAAACGAGATTTCCGCCCTCGCCCTCTGGGTGCAGGAATCCGCGCGCGTGGGCCCGCTCCTGGACCAGATTCCCGCCGGCAAACATCGGCGCGCCCTCCAATCCTTCAAGGAATCCCTCCGCGAGGCCTGGCCCGACGCCTTGCTGGGCGCCCTGAACCAGGTTTCCTCGAAACTCGCCGGTGAAGTCGCCCATGCCTTGATCGCCGGCGAAAAATGGGAGCAGTTGAAGGAAATCCTCGCCCGCCTCATCAGCCAGCACCAGGCCGGCAGCGAACTCCTCCTCTGGCTCGCCAAGGAACGCTCCGACTCTTTTGCCGACATCCTCGGCCCCGAGGTCTTTCGCGCCATGCTCACCGCTATGGAGCGGGACCAGTTCAACGAGAAGCGCTCCAACAAACTGCGTGATTTTATTCTCGACGATCCCACCCTCCTGGTCGAACTCATCGGTTCGGCCGACCTGGAGGTCATCAAGGATTTGACCCGCGCCCTCCAACTTTCCCCCTGCTTCGACGACATGGACAAACGCTCGCTCCTGGCGCGCATCGTCAAGAGCTACCCGGCCGTGCAGACCATGATCTCCGGCGACCAATCCCGCGAGAAACAGGAGACCAGCCTTGTCGTTTCCTGGGAAAGCCTTGAACGGCGCAAAAACGAATACGCCGAACTGGTGCAAAAGGCCATTCCGGCCAACTCCAAGGAAATTGCCGTCGCCCGCAGCTATGGCGACTTGCGCGAAAATCATGAATACAAGGCCGCCAAGGAAATGCAAAAAATCCTCATGCGCCGCAAAGGCGAGTTGGAATCCCAGCTCGTCCGCGCCCGCGGCAGCGACTTTGCCAACCCCCGCACCGACGTCGTCAGCATCGGCACCACCGTCTCCGTGACCGACCTCGATCACCAGCACCTGGAGCAATTCACCATTCTGGGCGCCTGGGACTCCAATCCCGACAAAGGCATCATCAGCTATCTGACCGCCGTCGCCCAGTCCCTTCTCAACGCCAAACCCGCTCAGGAAATTGAGGTCCCCGTCGAAGGCGGCAAAAAGCGCTACCGCGTCGAATCCATTTCCCCATTCAAACCGGCGTGAACGCCGCGGGCGCCTTTCCCCGCCGCGCGCCATCGCCCGGCATGAAAACCGCGCCCCGCCCCGGCGCGGCCACTCTCCGCATCGGGCCTTCCCCCATCCACGGCCTCGGCGGCTTTGCCAAAACCGCCCTGCTTCGCGGCGCTGCCGTCGTGGAATACGCCGGACGGCGCATCACCAAGGCCGAATCCTTGCGGCTCTGTGAACAAGGCAACGGGTTCATATTTTGCCTCGACGACGAGTTTGACTTGGACGGCAATTCCCCCGGCAACCCGGCCCGATTCCTCAACCACAGTTGCGCGCCCAACTGCGAGGCCCAAAGGCGCGGCGGTCGCATCTGGATCGTCGCCCTGCGTGACATCCCGGCGGGCGAGGAAATCACGTTCAACTACGGCTACACCCTCGATGAATATCGCGAGCATCCGTGTCACTGCGGCGCGCCGGAGTGCGCCGGCTGGATCCTGGCCGAAGAGTTCTTCCCTCATATCAAGAACAGGCAAAAATGAACCGAACTATGGACCCCTTTCCCCGAAAATGAATTTGCCGCAAAAAATCGCAAAGATCGCAAAAAAACACGCCAAACCGAGTTGGACGCGAGGCAAAAAGGGAAGAAAAGACAAACACAGCATTAAGGAAAAAGGCAAGAAAGGCCAAACTCTCCATGACGCGCTAGAGCATTTTCATGAAAACTGTAGCCGTTAAAATGTCTGGATTTTGGGGGAGCGCGGGCGCCCTCGCCTGCCGTGTTCGGCGCCTCGCCGAACACATTCCCCATCAATCCTCGGCTACAGCTTTTCTTAAACCGCGCTTGAACCTGATGGGTGACTGAACGGATCTTGGCCGGCGCTGGAATGAGGCAAATGCTGAACGGATGAGGTTTCATTGCGCAGACGAAGCCAGAGGGCACAGCGTTAGATGAAATTCCATCGTGCCAAAGCGTCGCAGGCGTATCGGCGATTGCTGGAAGACAATTGTTTTCAAATGTCCTCTCCATTTCCCAAGGTTGTGACCGATCAAAATACCAATCCTCTGGATGATCTGGATTGTTACATGAGTCCAGTAATACAACCTTAATCATGTCAAGGGGTCGAACTGCTTTGTTTCCTTGGCAAACGGTGCATCCGTAGGGAACGCCGCCATTTGGATTGTGGGGATCAACAAGGCGAATCCAACGCTCATTTACGTCATAAAGCCCATTTTCGAGCGGTGTCGCCGATTTTCCTGCCACGCAATGTCCCCCAGGACGTATCGAATTCGCCAAGATCAAAAGGTGTATCGTTTCATGCATACAACGTGTCCGTTGCGAAGAACAAATCAATTTTACCATCTTTTGAGCCTTCAAATATGAACAGGTCGCGCGCGTTCATGAAGAGGAGTTCGGTGATGCCCATCCGACAACCAGTGAGCATCTCCGATTAATCTTCGGACCCGATCACTACGCGACTTCAGATCTTCCGACCAGCTTTCAAAACATTTGCAAGGCTCTGGTTCCATGTGGGAACGGTACCAAGTGAACGCAAAATGGAAAAGAAAAATCATGACTGGAGATTGAAACGTTCTCCGATGTATCACGCGGTCGGTTTGCGTTTTTCTTTCGCCAGACGGAAGGATAAACCGACCCATTTGTCGGCCAACTCTCGGAGCCGCTTGTAGTTGGCCAACTCGGGGCAAGTGTCATTTCTCTTTTTAAACTGGTTGAGGGCACGAAGAAATACCTTCGTTTCTTTCGTGAACTTCTGTTTGATATTCTCACCAGAACGCCGCCGGTGGCCAGGCCCATCGAAAACCACATCCTGTCAGTCCTGTCTTGTCCTCCATAGCCCGGAGGGCGGCGAAGGATAATCGTGTGGAAATACTCTGTTGGCAACTGCTCCGCGGTTCATTTTGTCGGTTGTAAGATACTGGTATGTAAATAGTTACAATTTAATCGGCTTGGCGCTTTTTGCACCTTCCGGAAAAAACTCCACCCTCTGATTCCTCCGATTTCTCCGATTTCTCCGATTTTATCTTGCTTCGTGGGATTTGCAGCCGGTAGAATTTGCCTAGTCGGCCGCCTCGGAGAAATCCGGTCGTAGCCGCGGATTTTTTATGGCCGGATCGGTTTTTCAATACACGCATCGCGTCGTTTATGCGGAATGCACCGTGGGCAACCACGTTTATTACTCCCGCTATTTGGACATGCTGGAGGCGGCGCGCGGGGAATTCTTCCGCCATCTCGGCACCCCGTTGCTGCAATGGCAGGAGGCGGGAACAACTTTCCCCGTCATCGGGCTGGACATCTCCTACGACGGGCCGGCGCGCTACGACGACTTGCTGACGGTGGAAGTGTGGATCACTGAATTGGGTGGAGCGCGGCTGACGTTTGGCTTTCGCATCCTCAACGCGGCCGGGGCGCCGCTGGCCGAAGGCCGGACACGGCATGTCTGCGCCACGACCGATGGAAAACCGAAGCGGCTCCCCAAGGAGTTGCTGGAACGGTTGCAGCCATTCGTCCATCAGCTCCGCGGGTGAAATTTGCGGTGGACTTCCCGCAGGCGCCGGCCGTCCAAATGGGTGTAGATTTCGGTGGTGCTGATGCTGGCGTGGCCCAGCAGTTCCTGGATGACTCGCAAGTCGGCGCCGTTCTCTAGCAAGTGGGTGGCAAAACTGTGCCGCAGCATGTGCGGCGTGAGGTTGCGCCCGATGCCCGCCCGCGCCGCGCGCCGCTTGAACCGCAGCCACATTGTCACGGCCGCAAAAGGCGTGCCGCGGCGCGTCAAAAACAGATTGGCCGGGGACTTGCCCGTCACCAATTTCGGGCGGCCGGCGCGGAGATAACGCTGGATCGCTTCGACGGCTTTGCGTCCCAGCGGCACGACGCGTTCCTTGTTGCCCTTGCCAATGACAGTGACGAAGCCCGCCTCGAGGTGAAGCTGCTCGAGGCGGATGCCGCGCAACTCGGCCAGGCGCAGGCCGGAGGCGTAAGCCAATTCCAACGCAGCCTGATCGCAGAGCGAAGACGGGTCGCCCGTCGTTTCCAGATTGAGCAATTGTTCGATCTCGGCGTTGGAAAGACTTTTGGGCAGCCGGTTCCAGCGTCGCGGCAGGGAAAGATTTTCGGCGATGTTGAGCGGCAGATGCCTTTCCGCCTCGGCGAAAGCAAAGAAGGCCCGCAAGGCGGCGATTTGCAAGTAAATGGTTTCCGAGCTGAGCTTGCGGGGGGATTCCGGCGCCGGCTCCTTGAAGGCGCGCGTCCGTTCGTGTTCGATGAAGGCGATGAGATGAGACAACTCCACCGCCTTCCAGTCCTTCAAGCCCTGCCGCTCCGCCCAGGTGATAAAGTTTTGCAGGAGGGCGGCATAGGTTTTTTCGGTTTGAAGGGCAAGCCCGCGCTCATGGCGGAGATAGGACAAAAAATCTTCAACCAGATTTTGCATGGCCGGCGGCGGCGCGGCGGCGGCGCTAAAGATCGCGCCCGGTGAGCAGCTTGTAGGCGTCCAGGTACTTCTCGGTCGTTTTGGCAATGACGGTTGGCGGCAGGGCGGGGGCGGGTGGCTGCTTGTTCCAGGAAAGAGTTTCCAGATAGTCGCGCACGAACTGCTTGTCGAAGCTGGGCTGGCTGCGGCCCGGCTGGTACTGCTCCGCCGGCCAGAACCGGGAGGAATCCGGGGTGAGGACTTCATCAATGAGGATCAATCTCCCATCCCGCAGGCCGAATTCAAATTTGGTGTCGGCGATGATGATGCCGCGTTTGAGGGCGAAATCGGCGGCAAAGCAATAGATTTTCAAAGTGAGATCGCGCGCCTTTTCCGCCACCTCCGCGCCGACGATGTCGCAGGCCGCTTCGAAGGAAATGTTTTCGTCATGGCCGCTTTGCGCTTTGGTGGCTGGGGTGAAAAGCGGGGCGGGCAGGGGGCTGGAATTTTGCAGGCCGGTGGGGAGCTTGATGCCGCAAACACAGCCGGTGTTCTGATAATCCTTCCAGCCGGAGCCGGCGAGGTAACCGCGCACCACACATTCAATGGCCAGGGGTTGGGCCTTTTGCACCAGCATGCTGCGGCGGGCGAGGACGCTGGAAAAATTGTCCAATTCGCGCGGCAGCGGGTCGGCGGCGCCGGCAGCGAGGTGATTGGGGGCCAAATGCCGCACCAAATCAAACCAAAAGAAGGAAAGCTGGGTGAGCACCTCGCCTTTGCGCGGAATGCCGTTGGGCATCACGCAGTCGAACGCCGAGATGCGGTCGGTGGCGACGAAGAGCAAACACTCGCCCAGGTCGAAGATTTCCCGCACCTTGCCGCTCTTGACTTTTTTGACCCCCGGCAGATTCAATTCCAACAGCGGTTCGTTGAGCATGTGGAAAAATAAAGGGGCAGAGTCGAAAGTGCAAGGGGCAAAATCTGGAAACCAAGAAAAATCCAATTTGCGCCAAACTGCGGATTGACACGGCGGGGGATTTGGCTATGGTTGTCCAAAAGTTGGAGTATGAAACCCTTCTCACTGAAATCGCCGATCGGATCGTTTTTGTGCGCGTTGTTGATACTGCCGGGCGCGGCGGTGACAACCGCGCTGGCTAATTCTCCCGGCGGCGGCACCGGCACCGGCCCTGCTATCACCCTTGTGGACAACGGCAACGGCACCCTCACGATGGGCAACGGGATTGTCTCCATTCTCTGCAACGTCTCGGGGGCGGAACTCCCCCAGATCAATTACACTTACAATAATGGCGGAGGCATTGTGACCAACCAAATGCTCAATGGCGGCACGGATGGCGGCAAGTTTTATTGGGAAGAAGGCGGCTTTGGGACCAGTAACTTCACCGAAACGGCCTCTGTGAGCGTTCCGACATACGGCGAGAT
>JBEKOF010000036.1:0-35348 GCA_049522055.1 Verrucomicrobiota bacterium
AGTTGGAGAGGCAATGCCGCCAACTTCCCGGAAGTGTATGATCAAACTCCCAACTCCATGTCGCAGAATCAGTTTGTGCTCTATTTGGAGCGCACGCCGGATGAGTTCCAGACCGACCATCCGGATTGGGGCTTTCGGATGTCGTGGGTTTACGGCTTGGATTACCGCTACATGATCTCGCGCGGATGGGATGACCATCAACTGACCCATGACAATAGGTTTCTCGGCATGGACGACCCGATGATGTACTTAACCTGGTACACTCCCAAGATCGCCGATGGCCTGAACCTAACCTTCGGACGCATCATCTCGGAAGCGGACATCGAAGCGCAACTGGCGCCCAACAACCTCATGTCGAGCCATTCCTTGCTCTATGGCTTCGATCCTTACTGCCAATGGGGTTTGTTTGCCACCCTCAAGCTCAACGACTGCTGGACGGTGCAGATCGGCCCGTCGGCGGGCAACGACGTGACGCCGTGGGAAACCCAGGACCCGGGAACCCAGCCCACCTTGTCGGTCATGTTCCAATACCAGTCCCCCAACAATAAATTTGGTTTTTACGGCGGGGGCAACGCGATAAATAACGCGCACTGGGGTTTCAACAATATTCAGCAGTACGTCGGCACCTTCACCTACAAGTTCAGCGACACGATTTGGACGTCGCATGAAACGTGGTACATGTATCAGACACAATGTCCCGGTCAGGAACCCGAGAATTGGAACGGCACCAAGGGGCGGTACACGGGAGCTGATGTTATTGGCGGTGATGAGCCACTCTCACAAAACGGCGGCCTGGGTTACACCGACGCGGCAATTCCGGTCAAACCTGGCTTTGCCGGGGAATGGGCGACGCTCAACTACACCATGTTCCGGCTTGGGCCAAACTTGTTCTTCACCGTTCGCAATGAAATGTTCGATGACTGTGACGGCCAGCGCACCGGGTATGCGACGCTGTACTCCGAACACTCCATCGGCCTAACGTGGTGGCCCTCCAGCATTATCACGTTCCGGCCCGAACTTCGCTTTGAACATTCTTACGTCACGCATAACAGCCAAATGGGTCCCGTCCCCGCCACGGGCGGAGAGGAATCCATGCCGTATGACAATGGCACGCGGTCATCGCAGTTCACAGCGCAGTTCGACGTGATCTATCACTTCTAAGGCGAAATCGGCCACGTCCTGCTGGCGTGGCCCCTTGGGGCCGGCCCTGAGTGAGCAGGGCCGGTTCCCAAGCGCCCGCCCAAAAGCGTGAGAGATGGCGCCTGGACCGCAAATAAATTATGAGCTACAAAAATTTGGGCGCCGGATCGGTTCCTCCACGATATATTGGCGAGGGCATTAGCCATAGTGTCGTACCCCGGCGCCCATTCCTTTCTCCCAAAATCCAGATCGTCCGTTGTTGGGTTGAGTCCGCATCACCATGAGCAGCATGAATATGAATAGCCATGAAAAAAATTGAGGCCATCATCAAGCCCTTTCGACTGGAGGAAGTCAAAAGCGCCCTGCACAATCTTGGCATAGAAGGGATGACGGTCACCGAGGTCAAAGGGTTCGGCCGCCAAAAGGGGCATACCGAAATCTACCGCGGAAGCGAATACACGGCCGACTTCCTGCCCAAGCTCAAGCTGGATATCGTTTTGGCGGATTTCGCGGTGGACGCGGCCGTTAAGGCCATCGTCCTGGCGGCCAAAACCGGCAAGATCGGCGACGGCAAAGTCTTCATTTCTTCAATTGATGATGTGGTGCGCATTCGCACCGACGAGAAAGGAGAATCAGCGCTCTGATCATCTGACAACATGGAACTTCCCCTATAGTTAAGCTTGATGTCGTAAGGCGCAAAATGATGAAATGTTTGAGATCTTGGGGGCTGTGGCTATTGCTGATGTGTGTGGGCTTTGGCGCGGCGGCTCAGACGAACCCGCCGCTTCAGCCAATGGGCGCCAACGCGAACACGGGCATGGAAGTTTTGAGCCTAGCCCAGGCGAAAGAGGTTGCCTTGGAGAGGAATTGGGATTTGCTGGCAGCCAAGAGCGGGATTGATGCGGCCACGGCACAGCTTATCGTCGCCAAGGAATTTCCCAATCCCAGCGCCTCTCTCTCCACCGCCAAGATTGGCACCCACAACGCCGGCACGGACCTGGGCAACAACCTCTGGCACCGCAGTTACGATACGATCTTATCGGTCAACCAACTGATTGAGATTGGGGGCAAACGCAAAGACCGCCAGATGGCGGGCCGGGCGGGGGTGATCGGCGCCAAGGCCCGTTTCTACGACGCCAAACGCACCCTGGACCAGGGCGTGACCAAGGCTTACATCGGCGCCCTGCTGGCCGGAGAGAATGTGCGGATTCTCAAAGAATCTTCCGGCCTGCTCCTGCGGGAGGCGGGGATTGCGGCGCAACGGAACAAAGCGGGAGACCTCTCCGACTCGGACATGAAGCAGATCGAAATCAACGCCGAACAATATGAACTGCAAGCCAAATCCGCCGAAGCGGCGGCGGTGCAGGCCCGGATCGCGGTGGAGATTCTGATGGGCGCGCCCGGGCCGGCTGGGGGTTGGACCCCGGCCGACTCCCTCGATAAATTAGTCGCCGAATGGACCCCGCCCGCTCCCGGAACAAACTCCGCGGCGGCGCGGCCGGACGTGCTGGCGGCGGAAGCGGATTTGCGCGGAGGCCGGGCGCAACTGCAATTGCAGAGAGCGATGCGGATTCCCGACCCAACCTTCACGATCGGAGGGGAGCACAACCCTCCCGACAGCGGCCCTGCCTCGGACACATTTTTGATCGGCCTGTCGTTTCCGCTGCCTCTTTGGAACCAGAACGGGGGCAACATCAAAGCGGCGCAAGCCAGCGTGGAGCAATTGGAGGAGGCGCTGGGCAAGGCCCGGGCGCAGGCGATGGCCGATCTGGCCAACGCCCAAGTGGAATACAAGGAAGCGACCGCCCGCTGGGCGCGTTACCGCGACGTGACCGCCCCCAAATCGGCGCAGGTGCTCAAGTCGGTGCAGTTCGCGTATGACAAGGGCGGCGCGGCGCTGTTGGACTTGCTGGACGCCGAGCGGACGGACAACGACATCCGCCTGGCCACCGTCCAGGCCATGTCAGACACCAGCAGCGCCATCGCCGACCTGGCGGCGGCCCAGAATGTTCTTTCTGAAAACGAATTGGAGGCGCGCAAAAAATGAGGAAAGCCCCAAATATGAAAACAACAAATGACAGATTAACCAAGACATTTCCCATGTGCTCATGCCGCTCAGCCGGTCTGGCGCAGTTTTTCAGTTTGCTGGCTATGATCGGGCTGGTGGGGTGCAGCCCGGAGAAAGCGGCGGTATTCGAACCGCCGGCGGACCCCAAAGTGAATGGAGCGAAGGTTACTTTTGAAACCAACGCTCCGCAATTGGCCTCCATTTCGGTGCAACCGGCGCAAGCCCGCACCAAGGCAGTCACGCACGTGACCGGCCGGCTCTACTGGAATGGGGACACGACGGTCGGAGTGTTTACGCCGGTGGCCGGGCGGGTGACCCGCCTGCTGGCCGACCTGGGCCAACCGGTGGCCAAGGGCACCCCGCTGGCCGAGTTGGATTCGCCGGATCTGGCCCAGGCGCTGGCCAACGCGCGGACGGCGGTGGGCAACCTGGCGGCGGCGGACAAGGCGTACGCCCGCGCCCAGGAATTGTTCGATCACGGCGCGGCGGCGCAAAAGGATGTGGAAGCGGCGCAAGCGGCCTACGTGGCCGCGCGGGCGGAGCGGGACAGGGCGGAAGCGGTGCTGGCCAACTACGGAGGAAGCGACCAGAGCACCAATTCGCTTTACCTCTTGCGCAGTCCGATCTCCGGCGTGCTGGTGGACAAGAACATCAACCCCGGCCAGGAACTGCGGGCGGATCTCATGCTGGCCAATGCCCCGAATTTATTCGCGCCCAGTTTCGTGGTGAGCGATCCGACCAAATTGTGGCTGCAACTCGATGTGGCGGAGTCGGATTTGAGCAGCCTGCAGCCGGGACAGCGCCTGCAAATCTCCTCCCGTTCCTATCCAAACAAAGTGTTTGACGGCGAGGTGGAGCGGATTGGAGACACGATGGATCCGAGCACCCGCACCATCAAAGTGCGCGGGAGTGTCAACAATCCGGACAAGTTGCTCAAGGCCGAGATGTATGTGCTGGTGGATGTGGTGGAGGAGACGGCCCGGGCGGGGGAGTTGGGCGTGGAGATTTCCTCCAAGGCGCTGTTTATGAAAGGCGACGATTCGTTTGTTTTCATCGAAGAAGCGCCGGGCGCTTATGAGCGCAAGCAGGTGAAAGTGGGGATTGAAAAGGACAACAAAGTGCCCATTTACGACGGCGTCAGCCCCGGCCAAAAAGTGGTGGTGGAAGGGGCGCTCCTGTTGCAGGCGCTGGTCGAACAACCGGAGTCCTAGCCACTCGCCACGCATGACTGACCGCCTCGACCAAGCATGATCAGTGAACTCACAACCAAGGTTCTGCACAATCGCGCCATCGTGGTGGTGTTGATGGGTGTGTTTATTTTCTGCGGAGCAGAAGCCTTCCACGACATTCCCGTCGAAGCCTATCCGGATGTGACCAATGTCACCATCCAAGTATTCACCTTGTTCCCGGGACACGCGGCGGAGGAGGTGGAGCGGTTGGTCACCATCCCGATTGAAAATGTCATGAACGGCATCCCCAAGCGGGTTTCGATGCGCTCGATCTCGGAGTTCGGCCTCTCGCAAATCACCATCGTCTTCGAGGACGACGCCGACAATGCGGTCGTGCGCAACCTGGCCAACCAACTGCTGGGCACGGTCACCTTGCCGGCGGGCGCCCAGGCCTCACTTTCGCCCGACGCCACCCCGATTGGCGAGGTTTACCGCTACACCATGCGAGGGTACCCTGGTTATCCGCCGGAAGAATTGCGGGCGCTGGAAGACTGGGTGGTGGAGAAGAAGATGCGCTCGGTGCCGGGCGTGGTGGATGTCAATCCTTTTGGCGGACTGACCAAGCAATACCAGGTGCTGATTGATCCGGCCAAACTCAAATCCTACGGCCTGAACCTGGCGCAGGTTTTCACCGCGCTCTCCAACGGCAACGCCAACTCCGGCGGTTCCTACGTGGAGCACGGGACGGAACTCTATGTCGTGCGCGGGTTGGGGTTGGTCAATAATATCTCGGACATTGAAAACATTGCGGTGGCCACTGTCAACGGCACGCCCATCCGCATCAGCGATGTTGGCACGGTGATCATCGGCCACGCCAACCGGCTGGGGCGGGTGGGCCGGACGGAGGGGACCAACGACGAGGATGACGTGCCGGAAGACATTATCGTGATGCGCAAAGGGGAGAATCCGCTGGAGGTATGCCAGCGCATCGCGAAAATGGCGGACAAAGTCAACGCGGAGTATCTTCCCCCGGGCGTCAAGCTGGTGGAATACTACGACCGCACCGGGCTGACCGAGCGGACCCTGCATACGGTGGGTCAAAACATGGTCGAAGGCATCGCCTTGGTGCTGGCGGTGTTGTTCCTCTTTCTGGGGCTGGGCAACTGGCGTTCGGCGCTGGTGGTGGCGCTGGCCGTCCCCTTTGCGTTGCTGGGCGCTTTCCTGCTCCTGGACTTGCGCGGCATCCCGGCCAACTTGATTTCGATGGGGGCTATTGACTTTGGCATCATCGTCGATTCCGCCGTGGTGGTCATGGAAAATCTTCTGCGCATTCTGGAAGGCAGAAAGGGCAAAGTCCGCTCCCCCGTGGCGGCGATTGTGGAAGCGACCACGGAAATGGGCCGCCCCATCCTCTTTTCCAAGGTGATCTTGTTGACCGCCTTCATCCCCCTCTACACCATGCAGCGGGTGGAGGGCCGGATTTTCAAGCCGATGGCGCTGACGCTCACCTTCGCGCTGATCGCGGGCACCGTCTTCGCCATCGTGGTTCTTCCAGCGCTGGCGAGTTTTGCCGTGCAGGGCAAAATTGCGGCCCATGAGTCTTGGATCGTGCAGTGGCTCGTGCGCGTCTATCGTCCGGCCCTGGCCTTTGCGATGAGGGTTCCCAAATCGGCCTATCTCATCGCCGCCGCCTTGCTGGTGGCCGGCGGTGTGACGTATTGCTTTCTGGGAAGCGAATTCCTGCCCAAGTTGGATGAAGGCGATCTGTGGGTGCGGACGTTCGTCCCACAATCCATATCGCCTTCCGAATCGGCCAAAATCACCCAAAAGGTGCGCAAGATCATGGCCTCCTTTCCCGAGGTCCGGTATGTCGTCAGCCAGATTGGCCGCCCTGACGACGGCACGGATGTCAACGGCTGGGACATCACCGAATACAGCGTGGGTTTGATCCCGCGCGAAAAATGGACCACCGCGCACACCCGCGACAAACTGTGTGAGGCCATGAACGCGAAGATCAGGCAAATTCCCGGCATTGACACCCAATTCAGCCAGTACATTGAGGACAACGTGGACGAGGCGGTCTCGGGCATTAAGAGCGAACTGGCCATCAAAATCTTCGGGCCGGACACCTACAAGCTGCAGAGCCTTGCCGATCAAATCGTGGACATCGTCAAAACCGTGCCCGGGGCTTCGGATGTCGGGACGGACCGGCTGGTGGGCCAGCCGCAAATTCAAATTGCCGTGGATCGGGCGGCCATTGGCCGGTATGGCCTGGCGGTCGCGGACGTGCAGACGGTTGTGGCCACGGCCATCGGCGGCCAGCCGGCCACCCAGGTGCTGGAAGGGGAGCGCTCCTTCGATCTGGTCGTCCGGCTCTCACCCAAATCGGTGGCGGATTTGGAATCCATTCGCAATATCCCGGTCTTTGGCTCCAACGGCGAACGGATCACTCTGGGGACTTTGGCAACGGTGGAGATGCGTCCCGGTCTGAATATCATTGACCGGGAGGAGAACGAGCGGCGCACCGCCGTCAAACTCTCCGTGCGTGATCGCGACCTGGGCTCCCTGGTCGCCGAAGCCCAGCAGAAGGTCAGCTCCAAAGTCCACCTGCCGACTGGATACCGGCTGGAATGGACCGGATCCTTTGAAAACGAAAAGCGCGCCGAGAAGCGTCTGGCGGTGGTGGTGCCGATCACGATTGCCGCGATTTTCTTTCTGTTGTTCATCGCCTTCGATTCGTCGAAATTCGCGGTCTTGATCCTGTTCACCGTTCCCTTCGCCGCCGCCGGGGGCATCATGGCCTTGCCCGTCGCCGGGCTCAACCTGTCGGTGGCCGCCCTGGTTGGCTTTGTCGCTCTGTTTGGCGTCTCGATTCAAAACAGTGTGATCCTGGTCACCCGCATTCGCGAGTTGCGGAGGGAAGGCAGAGAAATGGTGGAATCCATTAAAGAAGGCGCGACTTCCCGGGTGCGCCCGATGGTGATGACCGCGTTGATGGCCTTGCTGGGGCTGCTGCCTATGGCCCTCTCCAGCGGCGTCGGGGCTGAAACCGCCCGCCCCTTTGCAGTCGTCATCATCGGCGGGCTGATCACCGGCACAGTGCTGACCCTGTTCATTTTGCCCCTGCTCTATCCGCGATTTGAGTCGCAGGAAGATCGGTCCATGTACGCGCAAAATCTCGCAGAACAAGGCCGAATTCACCCAGCTTCGTAGCCGCCCATCAACCTTTGGCTGTGGCACAGAATGACCCGTGCGCGTGGATTCAAGGCGTTTAATCACTTCCCATGGATTTGATTTTAGTGTAATTTTAATCAAATTCTTGCCCGCTTTAACTATCCAACTTTGCGCCGCAGTGCGTATGTTGATGGGTGAAAATGAGAAACACAACCGAGCAGTCATCAGTTGAGGGCCTGGGCACCGCGCCAGGCACGGCAGTTGGCTCCCGGCCGTCAGGAGAACGCGCGTGAAAGATGAACCCATGAAGCCGATCGTCGTCGTGATTGACGACGAGATCCAGATTCGCCGGATGCTCCGGGTGTTTCTCGAGGCCAATGGCTACAAAGTCTTCGACGCGCCGGACGGTCAGCGCGGCCTTGCCGAGGTGGCCGCGCGCCATCCCGACGTCGTGCTGCTCGATCTGGGCCTGCCGGACATGGACGGGGTGGATGTGTTGTCGCGGCTCCGGGAGTGGAGCTCCGTTCCGGTGGTCATCCTGTCCGTCCGCGAAGGCGAGCAGGACAAGGTGACGGCTCTGCGTCGCGGCGCGGACGATTACCTGACCAAGCCTTTCAGCACGGCCGAGTTGCTCGCGCGGCTGCAAGTCGCCCAACGACACGCCCAGCCCGCGAACGAGGAGACCATTTTCAAGAGCGGGCCGCTGACCGTGGATCTGGCCTCGCGCAGCGTCCGGGTGAACGGCAACCCGGTGAAGCTGACCGGGACGGAGTACGCCCTCCTCCAGTTGTTTGTGCGCAACGCGGGCAAGGTGCTCACACACCCGCAAATCATGGGCGCGGTCTGGGGGCCGGGTCACAAGGACAAAACCCACTACCTGCATGTCTATATGACTTATCTGCGCGAGAAGATCGAGGCGGTCCCCTCCAAACCTGAATTGCTGCTGACCGAGGCGAGGGTGGGATACCGGTTGAAAGTGGATTCACCCGCGCCGGCCCAAGCCGAGCCGCCGCTGGGCAAAGAGACCGCGAATTGAACCAACCAAGGAATAAAGTGTATGCCCAATTTAGCCGAACTCAAAACACCTCTGCTTGAGCCTCTGGAAACCGCTGTTGTCCCAGCCTCCAGCGCGCCGCTGGTGATCCGGGATTGCTTCAAAAGGAACACACGGGTAAAAATCGCGATGATTTTTGATGAGTTCAAAATCCGCTTCTTCGACAAGACTGAGAAGCCCTCCGCGGAAACGGCCTACCGCAAATACAGGCTGCTGCGCATCTCGGCCGACGGCCCGATCATCAAGGAACTGGGCGGCGAAGACAAAGTCGAAGCGACCGTTGCCGCAGTTTGCGCGCTGCTGGATCGGCAAGGCAATGGCCAGGCCGGGTTTCTACAGACCAACGGCTATGCCAACATCTTCTACGCCAAGGACAAAGCCGGCGCTCTCTGCGCGATTCGCATTGGCTGGGCCGACGACGGCTGGGTGATTGACGCCATTTCGGTGACCGACCCCTTGGCCTGGAATGGCAAGCACGAAATATTCTCTCCCATCTCAGGGGCCGCCCTGGCGGAACTCGACACCGCTCCAGATTCGTAAGTCCATTTCCGACCCGCTGAAAACGCTTGGAATTGCGCCTTGTTGGAAATCGGGATGTCACAAGCCCATTACCCCTGGCTCTTTCGCAAATTTGTGAAGCCACAGAATGGGTGAATTGCGCATTAAAATGTTCAAAGGAATTGCTGCCACCTTTCGTCCTACTGAGTACAATGGCGCACATGGCCGGGCTGGACGAAGAATCCAAGTTGATCGAGTTGAGCCTTGCCGGCGACTCGGAAGCCTATGCCGCGCTGGTACAACAACATCAACAAATGATTCGCGGAGTGGCTTTTCGGATGACCGGCTCGCCCGATGACGCCGAGGAACTGGCTCAGGACGCCTTTGTGCGCGCCTATCAGCGCCTCGACACATTCAACGGGGAATCGAGGTTTTCGTCCTGGCTCTGTAAAATAGCCATCAATTTGAGCTTGGATTGGCGCAGACGGGAACGCCGCCGAGACCACCTCCGGACCAAATGGGCGGCCGAGGTGGTGGCTGGGGACAATCCGGGCGATGGAATCCCAGATGAGCTTTCGCGGCGCGTGCAGGGAGCCCTCAACCGCCTGCCCGCCAAACAACGCGCGGCCATTGTGCTCACCATTTATGAAAACCAGAGCCACGCCGAGGCCGCGAAAACCCTGGGCTGCACCGAAGCCACTGTTTCGTGGCGCGTCTTTGCGGCGCGGCGGAAACTCAAACAATTCTTGAAAGACCTGCCCCATGAATAATCCTGAACTCGAAGCCCTTCTGAAAAAGGCGCGGCTGCCGGAAATTTCCCAAGAATCCTTGGAAATGTTTCCGCGGCGGGTTGCCGACCGACTCCGGCATGACCCAGCTCCGCCCCGCCCTGCACGGAGTTTTCTCACGCGTCCGGCCTGGGCCGCCGGGCTGGCGACTATCTGCATCCTTCTCGCCTTCGCCATCGGTCACTGGCGTGGGAGAAAGGAAACGCAAACCATGGCATCCAGCGACATTCTGGCCAGCACGAAATTTGCCGGCGAAACGCTGGCGATGTTTCCGAATCAAGTCCGCGCCATCGTTGAAAACGAGAGTGGTTTGCATCTGGTGTTGTCTGAACACGATAACCTGCCCGCTTCGCCACCCCTTTACATCCGCATTTGCGACGGCGACCATTGTTCCTCCTTCGTGACCTTCAGTGGCCAGGAAATTCAAATGGCCGGGCAGGCCGTGACCGTTCTATCCGACGCGCACGGCGGCATCATCTTGGCGGGCGACCAATTTGTCTGGTCCAACGCTGAGCGCAGCCCTGTCGTCAATCATTTGAAAATCCAGGCCAAGATTCTTGGTGCGGCGGCGATGTGAACCCATGAAAGCCGTTGTATCCATATTGGCGTTTTTGATCTTCGCAACCCTGTTGCCGGCACAAACGAACGCTCCGGTCCGGCTCGCCATTATTTCGGAAATGGACGAAGCGGGCACAGTGGCGGATATTTTGACCGCGCAGTTTTCCAGCGATCCAAAAATCCAACTGCTCGAACGCAAGGAGATCGAACGGGTTTATCGCGAACAAGCCTTGTCCGTGGGCAACCGGGATTATCTCAAGCTAGGCCAGATTCTGGGCGCGGATGGATTGCTCCTGCTCAATGTGAACAAAACCCCCATCGCGACCAACCTGACCACCCGATTAATCGCCGTCAAACCTGGGGTGGTGCTCTCCACCGAGAATTTTTCCTGGCCCCTGGCCGGCCTGGCCGACTGGGCTTCTTCCTTCTACCAACATCAGGGTCTAATGCTGCCCAAGTTGACGGTGTTGTTTTTTCACTTTCATAGCATCTTCTGGGGTCAGCAGTTACAGGCATCGCGGGTGGTTTATTATCGCCTTGTGGAACCGCCACGGTTCCCGAAGCGCCGCGTCCCTGGATGCTTTTCACCGACAACTTTCTGTTTTTCGAGCACGATAGCTACGGTTACAAGCCGGGAGTGTGGCTCATGCCCGTTTCCCAGCTTGAAGTGGCTCTCGCCTCGCAAGAGCGACCCGAAAAAGCCGCTGCTGACGCGGGTGCTGCCCCAAGGGTCGTGCCGAAAGGCGCGGCGAAATAATCGCATTTTCCAAAGGAACCGAGTTCGTGAATCGTCATACTAACAAATGAAATTGAAAAAGCCATGGACGTTGCTGATGGTCGCGACCTTTTGCTCGTCGGGCGTGGCTCGCGCGCAACTTGAAATGGTCACCAACCCGGCGCCGCAGTCTGTTTTCTTTGGTTACAGGCGAAGCATTTCCGCGACCTTTCACAATCCGGGCGGCCTGGATTTCAAGCAGCCAATTCGCCTGGTGATTTCTCAGACCACTTCGGCGACGTTGGTTCCCTTGGGCGAAAGGCCTTGGAAGGAATTGCAGGTCTTGCCAGGGCAAACCGTGCTGGAGTCGGCGCCATTGGATTTTCCCCCGGTAAAAGCCGGGACTAAATTTCTCGTCCAGTGGGTCTATGGCAAGAATGACATCATCGGCAAAACGGAGGTGCTCGTTTATCCGACCAATTTACTGCATGAGTTGCGGCTGCTCATGGACGACAGTCAAGACAATCTCGGCGTGCTCGATCCCCATAATCAAATCAAACCAGCCTTGACCCGTGCCGCCATAAAATTTGTGGATTTGGCGGAAACCGAGTTGGATTCCTTCCACGGAAAACTGGCGATGATTGGTTCGTGCGTTTCCGACGACCCGGAATGGCGCGGCTTGTCGGATCGCATCGCCGGCCTCGCCCAAAAGGGAACGCCGGTGGTATGGATTCAATCGCCACCCCAAACGCGGGGGAAAATCTGGCCCTCCTTTTTTACCGTGCCGGAAAACACCAATGTCGTCGTCATGGTTCATCCCGAACTCGTGGCCGGCTTGCCGGACCATCCCCAAGCGCAACTCAACCTGGTTTATTTTTGCCGGATGGCGCTCAACCCACGACCATTGACATTGCCTGATTTATCTCCACACCCATAAACCGAATAAAACTATGAAACACAAACTCACACTTGCGCTGGCCACCCTGTTGCTGGCCAGCGGGATGGCCCGCGCCGCCGCTTCATCCCCCCTTACCGTCGCCGTCTATGGTTTCGGCGGTAATCAGGATGTCGCCAATTACAGCGCCACCGTGACCACCCTCGTCACCGCCGATCTCACCGCCGAGACAAATTTGGTCCTGGTCGAACGCGCCGAGCTGGCCAAGGCCTTGAGCGAACAGGCCTTTGGCGTTTCCGGCATGGTCAGTCCGGATGCCGCCGCCAAAATCGGACAAATCACCGGCGCGAAAGTCTTGGTCGCCGGACAAGTCATGAAAGTCGGCGACAACCATCTGGTCGTCGTCGCCAACATCGTCGGCACCGAAACCGGACGCCTCTTCGCCGCCAAGATGGAGGGTGCCGCGGATAATCTGCTCGATTTGACCTCTCATTTGAGCCGCCAGATTGCCCAGACCATCAGCGACCAGAGAACCAACCTCATCGCGTCGGCAAAGGAATCCAAGGAGGAACGTCTGGCGCGAATTATCAAAGGCCTTGGGACAAATCGTCCGACCGTGTCGGTCAGCATAAGTCTTCCGTCGCTTGGGGGACAACATAGCGAGGCCATTCAAACAGAGTTTGGAATTATCCTGTTGCAGGCTGGGTTCACCCTGGTGGACGGCAAGGCCGACCGGAAACCCGACATAGAAATCACCGGGGTGGATTACACCAGCGCTGGCCCGCGACAGGGCGCTCTCTATTCAGACAGCTCCGTCCTCGATATAAAGGTGCAGGAACGCAAGTCAGGCATCATCTTGGCCTTTCTCCATCAGGAAGCCTCCGCCACCGCTGCGGCGAGCATGGAGGCCAACCGGGCCTCACAGGTCAATGCCGTGGACGCCCTGGCCGAAAGAATTCTCCCCGTCCTCGCCAACCAAAAATATGAACCCTAAAAAAATACCAACCCTCCTCTTGTTCTCCGCGCTGGCCATGATGGCTCGAGGCGCCGACAGCCCGAAATCACCGCTCACGGTGGCCGTCTATGATTTTACCGGGGAGGCGGTGGCGGCGAGTTACGGAAAACCGACGACCAGCCTGGTGACGGCCGACCTCGCTGCCGAAACCAATCTCGCGTTGGTTGAACGCGTCGAGTTGGCAAAGTCGTTGCAGGAACAAGCCTTTGGCGTCTCCGGCCTGGTTAGTTCCGAGGCGGCGGCCCAAATCGGGCAGATCACTGGCGCAAGAGTTTTAGTGGCCGGACAGGTGCTCAAAACCGGCGACAGCCATTTGGTCATCGTGGCGAACATCATCGGCACGGAAACGGGAAGGCTTTTTGCCGAAAAGGTCGAAGGCGGTGGGGATAACCTGGTGGATTTGACTGCCCAATTGAGCCGCAAAATCGCCCGAACCATTAGCGACCAGACGACCAATCTGATCGCCGGGGCGCAGGAATCCAGAGAAGAGAGCCTGGAGCGAATCGTCAAAGGCGTCACCGGCACCAATCGTCCGAGCGTGTCCGTCAGTATCGTCTGGGCCACCGACCATGCCCGCCACACGCCCTCGGCGGAAACGGAATTTGGACTCCTCCTGCTCAAGGCAGGGTTCAAGGTTGTGGACGACAAATCGGACCGGAAACCCGATGTGGAAATCGCTGGCGTGGAAGATACCAGCCCGGGGCCGCGGCAAGGCGGTTTATATTCATTCCGCGCCGTCATTGATTTAAAGGTTCAGGAACGGCGGTCGGGCGCCATTATTGCTTTCGCGCATGAGGAAGGCTCGGCGACCGGCGCCGCCAGCGCGAGCGCCGACAAATCCGCCAAAGTCAATGCCGTGGACGCGCTGGCCGAAAAAGTTCTTCCCCTCCTCGCCAAATAATCCAATCCAAAGAAATATGAAACTATTATTAAAACTCCTCCTTACCGCGGCGTTCGTTTTGACTGCGGGAAAAACCATCGCCGCCGATCAGATTCTCACCATTGCCGTCTTCGATTTTGAATCGAAAGACGAAGCCGTGCGCGATCTCGGCCCGAAAGTCTCGGCCCTGATTAACGCGGATCTTTCGGCGGAGCCGCAACTCATCACCGTCGAGCGCGCCGAATTGGACAAAGTGCTCGGCGAGCAGGAGCTTGGCCTCTCCGGCACGGTCAGCACCGAGAGCGCCGCCAAGGTCGGGAACCTCACCGGCGCGAAAGTCCTCGTCACTGGGCGTGTTTTTGAAATTGACAAGGGTCTGACCCTCGTCGCCAAGATCATCGGCACCGAAACCAGCCGCGTCTATGGTGAGGTAGTCAATGGCAAGCCCGGCGCGAGCCTCGCCGATTTATCGGCGGAACTGGCCAAAAAAATCGCCGGCGACGTGGCGCAGAAAGGCGACACGTTAGTCGCCAAAATCCAGACGCACGAGGACCGGGTTGCCAACATCAAGAAGGCGTTGGGCGGCAAAAAGCTTCCATCCGTTTCGGTGAAAATTCCCGAGCAGCATTTTGGCCAGCATGTCATTGATCCGGCGGCGCAGACAGAACTCTCCCTCCTTTTGCAGCAATGCGGCTTCACGCTGGTGGACGACCTTTCCACCGACAAGCCGGACATCGAAATCACCGGCGAAGCGTTGAGCGAATCCGGAATGCGCAAAGGCAACCTGCAAAGCTGCCGCGCGCGCATCGAAATCAAGGCGCGCAACCGCTACAGCGGAGACATCCTTACTGTGGATCGTCAAACCAGTGTCGCCGTAGATCTGGCCGAGCATATCGCCGCCAAAACCGCCCTGCAAAATGGCGCCGACGAACTGGCCGAAAGATTGTTGCCTAAGCTGGCGAAGTAGTCCATCGCAACAATTGCGAACACTGATCATCCACTTTGAAAGCGCCATTAACTCCCCCCGTCATCTTGAACCGAAACAATCCATTTCCGACCCGCTGAAAACGCTTGGAATTGCGCCTTCTTTGCGCTACGGTCAGAGCAGCGGTTGGAACAGGGTCATTGGGCTTGCCTTTTGATTCTGCAACCTCTTGATTATTACTGGTCGCGCTTATGGTGGAATTGGCAGACACGCTACTTTGAGGTGGTAGTGGCGAAAGCCGTGCAGGTTCAAGTCCTGCTAAGCGCACCATTTTTCCTCAGCAAAATGGCAAGATGGCACTGACACCAGATTGCCAAGAAATCGTCATGGGGCGGATTCAACGCGGCCGCAAATCTGCCCCCGCCCTCTTTGCCCAAGGCGTGAGCGGCTTGCGGGACGGGCTTGCTTCCAGTTCGTCCCTGCGGCGCGCCGCTACTCCTCCGCGCTGGCCAGCTTGGCCAGCACTCCGAAATCCTCCAGCGTGGTGGTGTCCCCTTTGATTTCCAGGCCGCTGGCAATCTGCTTGAGCAGCCGCCGCATAATTTTCCCCGAACGGGTTTTCGGCAGCGCCTCGGCAAAGCGAATGTCGTCGGGCCTGGCCACCGCCCCAATCTCCTGCACCACATGGGCGCGCAGTTCTGCCCGGATCGCCGCCGAGGCCGCAATCCCCGTCTTTAACGTCACAAACGCCACCAGCGCCTGCCCTTTCATTGCATCGGGACGCCCCACCACCGCCGCCTCCGCCACTTTCAGATTGCTCACCAGCGCGCTCTCCACTTCCGCCGTGCCGATGCGATGGCCCGCCACGTTGAGCACGTCGTCAATGCGTCCGACAATCCAGAAATAACCGTCCTTGTCCTGCCGGCAGCCGTCGCCGGTGAAGTAGCTTCCCTTGACTTCGTTCCAATAAGTCTCCACGAACCGTTTGGGGTCGCCCCACACGCCGCGCAACATGCTGGGCCACGGTTTGCGGATCACCAGCTTGCCCCCGGAGTTTTGCGGCACCGGATGGCCTTGGTCATCCACCACTTCCGGCAGCACGCCAAAAAACGGCCGCGTGGCCGTCCCCGGCTTGGTGGGCGTGGCCCCCGGCAGCGGCGTGATCATGATGCTCCCGGTCTCCGTCTGCCACCATGTATCTACGATGGGACAACGCTTCTGGCCGATGACTTCGCGATACCACATCCACGCCTCCGGGTTGATCGGCTCGCCCACCGTGCCCAGGAGGCGCAGGGTGCTCAGATCATGTTTGCCCGGCCATTGTGAGCCCCATTTCATGAAGGCGCGAATGGCCGTGGGGGCGGTATAGAGGATCGTCACCCCGTATTTGGCTACCATGCGCCAGAAGCGGTCCGGCTCCGGAAAATTCGGCGCCCCTTCGTACATGAAACTGGTGCCCCCGTTGGCCAGCGGGCCATAGACCACGTAACTGTGCCCGGTGACCCAGCCGACGTCCGCGGTGCACCAATAGACATCCGGGTCGCGCAGATCGAAGACAAGCCGGGTCGTCAATTTCGCGCCGAGCAGATAACCGCCGGTGGTGTGCAGAATCCCCTTGGGCTTGCCCGTGGAACCACTCGTGTAAAGTATAAATAATGGCGCTTCGCTGTCCAGCTTTTGCGCCGCGCAGTCCGCGTCCACGTACTCCAATTCCCGGTGCCACCAGACATCCCGGCCCTCCTGGATATGTATGTCATTGTTGGCCCGGCGCAGCACGATGACTTTTTGGATGGTCGCGGCCAGAAGCTGCCCCGCCGCCCCCTTAAGCTCCAGCGCGGCGTCCACGTTCTTCTTCAACGGCACGATGCTCCCGCGCCGGAAGCCTCCGTCGGCGGTGACGACTAATTTTGCCTGGCAATCATAAATGCGGTCGGCGACCGATTGGGCGCTGAACCCGCCGAACACAACCGAATGCACCGCGCCGATGCGCGCGCAGGCCAGCATGGCCACGGCCGCTTCCGGCACCATCGGCAAATAGATGATCACCCGGTCCCCCTTCTGGATGCCGTGTCGTTTCAGGATGTTGGCAAAGAGGCATACTTCGTGATGAAGCTGTTGATAAGTCAGCGTTCGTTCTTCCCCGGGCTTGCCCGGCCCGGCGGGTTCCCCCTCCCAAATCAGGGCCGCTTTATTCGCGGTGGGGGTGTTCAAATGGCGGTCCAGGCAGTTATGGCTCACGTTGAGTTGTCCGCCGACAAACCACTTGGCGTGCGGGATTTTCCATTCCAGGACCTTTTTCCACGGTTTGAACCAGACCAATTCCGCTCTAGCTTGCCGCGACCAGAATTCTTCAGGATGCTCAATGGATTCCCGGTAAAGTTTGCGATATTCCCTCTCTGACCCCACGTAAGCGTGCGCGGAAAAGGATTTCGACGGCGGGAAGACTCGCTCCTCATGGAGCATGGAGGTGATGTTCTCGGCGGCAATGGGAGGTGTCTTGGCCATAAATGCGGTGCTTTGGCACGAAGGCGGATTGTAAGGGCCAACCCAGAGACGTCAACGCCTCAGTTGTCCAATCACCTCCACCTCGATTGATTTCGCTTCCGTTGCACCCGCAAAAACGCAACCCCGTAGTCAATGGCTGCGGGGTTGCGGGGTTGGTCGGGAAATGAGGGATCTGTATGTTTTGCTTGTTGTCTTTCGCTGGGCCAGGGCAAAAACCGCCAGTCCGCCCAAACTCATTCCGATTTCTGATGGTCTGGTCCAATTGTAATGACGCACCATCGCAAGCTCACCTTCTCTAAACCTGTAGTTTTGTCTCGTTACCAATCCTCGCATGAAGAGTGCCAACCATTTCGCCACATAGGCAGAATTGATGTAACATATTGATGATATGTTATTTAAACAAAAACAATCCAATGCCGCCGCCAAACCAAATTGTAAATAATTCCGACAATTTCTCGCTTATTACTGTTGTGTATCACATTAAACTTGAGCATCTTACAACAAAGCCAATCACACTGTCGGTATTCCCAACACTTTACAGACTTCCGACAACCCTCCCAAGTCAAAAAAAGGCCCCCACTTTAAACTTCCAACCTGAAGTTTTGAACTTAAACTCATCTCCGATGGTTAATCCACATCACATTTGAAAAAGCCCGTCCGCCCGCCCCATCCCTGGCAGAGGGAGATCCGCTCGGTTCTCATTTCCGAGGCCCGGCTGGCCCGCCGCGTCAACACCCTGGCGCGGCAGATCCAGAAGGATTTCGCCGGTCGTGACATGGTGATCGTCGCCCTCCTGACGGGCACTGTCATCTTCCTGGCCGATTTGCTCCGGCGTCTTTCCCTCCCGTTGCGGCTGGATTTTATCGGCGTCTCCAGCTACCGCCAGGGCTTCCTGCCTGGCGACCCCATTTTCACCAAGGAACTGCGCCTGGACGTCCGCGGCCGGGATGTGCTTTTGGTTGACGACATCCTGGACACGGGCGGGACCCTCGCCCGCGTGCTCCCCAGGCTGCGCCGGCTCCGGCCCCGCCGCATTAAAGTCTGCGTTTTACTTGACAAGAAGGGCCGCCGCACCGAAAACATTGCCGCCGATTACGTCGGCTTCACCATTCCCAATGAATTTGTGGTCGGCTACGGCTTGGATTACGGCGAGAAATACCGCAACCTCCCCTTCGTCGGCCTGCTTCGTCCGGAAATCCTCCCAGCCGCCGACTCTTTGGAGTTTACCAATGCTTCCAGACATGGCAAATGAACGGTCGCAGCGACAAGTATTCAACGCAGCCATGCGATTTCTTCCGCCACAGTGGGTTTTAGTATTGGTGATCATCTGTTCCGCCCGCGCTCTCCCCGCGCAAACCACAGACCAGGGGCCTCCCCTCTCGGCGCGCGACGAACGGATCATCGCCGCCGCCAAACCCGGGCCGGAACCCCGCATCAATGGCGCGCGGATCATCGGCATTCAGCCGCGCACGCCGTTCTTGTTCGACGTGGCCGTCACCGGCCAGGCCCCCATCTCTCTCACCGTCAAGGGACTGCCGTCGGGACTCAAACTGGATCGTGCCACCGGCCTGATCACCGGCGCCATTTCCTCCAAGGGGCCGCATGATTTCACCCTCCTGGCCAGCAACCCCGCCGGCCGGGCCGAGGCGCAATTCCGCATCGTCGCCGGCGACGCTCTGGTCCTCACGCCGCCGCTGGGCTGGAACAGTTACGACGCCTTTGGCGATTCGGTCCATGAGTCCGAAGTCCTCACCAACGCCGCCTGGCTCAAGGCCCATCTCCAACCCGCCGGCTGGGACACCGTCGTGATAGATTTCCGCTGGTATGACAGCATGGCCGACGGCATCCGCGTGCAAAACCCCGAAGGCGTTTTGATTGACGCCAATGGCCGTTGCATTCCGCCGGCCAACCGCTTCCCCTCCGCCGCCGGCGGCCTGGGGTTCAAGCCGCTGGCGGACCAAATCCATGCGATGGGCTTGAAGTTCGGCATCCACATCATGCGCGGCATCCCCCGCAAAGCCGTGGAGGCGGACACCCCCATCGCCGGTTCCCCATTCAGGGCTTCCCAGGCGGTTTTGCCCCCGGACGACCCCAACCGCGCCTGCCTGTGGAACCGCGACATGTTCGGCGTGGACGCCAACACCGGCGCGGGGAAGGCCTGGTATGCCAGCCTTGCCCGCCAGTACGCCGCCTGGGGCGTGGATTACATCAAGTGCGACGACATCAGCTTCCTGGGGCGGGGACGCTTTTACGGCGCGGATGAGATTGAAGCTCTTTCAAGAGCATTGCGCGCCAGCGGCCGCTCCATTGTGCTCAGCCTCTCGCCCGGACCGGCCCCGGTGGATTGCGCCCCGCACCTCAAGCAGTTTGCCAACCTCTGGCGCGTCTCCGGCGATTTTTGGGACAACTGGAAATCCCTCAACGCCAACTTCACACTCCTGGCCGACTGGCTCCCCGATTCCGGACCCGGTCATTGGGCCGATGCCGACATGATCCCCTTCGGCCACATCGCCCTGCGCAATTGTGACGTCCATCCCGAACGCTGGACCCGCTTCACCCGCGACGAACAACTCACCCTCCTCTCCCTCTGGTTCCTCGCCCCCTCGCCCCTCATGCTCGGCATGAACCTCCCGGACAACGACCCCTGGACCACCGCCATTCTCTCCAACCCGGAAGTCCTGGCCATCAATCAAGATCCTTTGGGATTGGCCGGCCGCCGCCTCTACGGGCCGCCCGTCCCTGTGGAAACATGGTTGAAATCCCTGGCCGATGGCTCCACGGCGGTTGGGTTCTTTAATCGTAGCAATCAAACGGCCCAGATCGCCGTTCCCTGGAAAAACCTCGGCTTCCTGGCGCCGCCGCAAGTCCGCGACCTCTGGCTGCGGCGCCCTCTGGGCAGGCAGGACCGTTACACCGATGAAATCCCCGCCCATGGCTGCGTGTTGCTTTCCGTCAAATAGCCGTTTCAAGCCTCTTCCGCCGGGAGTCCATGGCCTTGCCCATTCTTTGTTCTTATCGCCTGCCCATCCGACGGTTCTTGAAAATCCCGCCGGATTTGCTACTTCTATGGTTGGATGATGAAACGAATCGCTATTTGGAGCTTGTTTCTGGCTCTGGCCTCCCCCGTCCTGGCTCTGCCCCGGATCGAGGCCACGCAAGTCAACCTCGAATACGTGGCCCGGCTCGCCGAGCAGCGCGCGCGCAAACCCTTCCATTCCCCCAAGGCGGACCTGCCCGATTTCCTGCGCAGCCTGACTTACGACAGCTACCGGGAGATTGAATTTCGTCACGAGAAGGCCCTCTGGCTCGATGACAGAGCTCCCTTCCGGGTGGAGTTCTTCCATCCGGGCTATCTTTACCAGGAGCCGGTGCATTTCAACGAGTTCAGCCTCACCGCCGTGCAGTCCATCCGCTTCGTCCAGGATTTTTTTGATTACCGGCAGCTGCGCCTCCCGGAGGAGATTCCCGCCAACACCGGCTACGCCGGCTTCCGCATCTTGCATCCCCTCAACGTCTCCAACAAATGGGACGAATTAGGCTCCTTCATCGGCGCCAGTTACTTCCGCCTCCTCGGCGTCGGGCAAACCTACGGCATTTCCGCCCGCGGCCTCGCCATGGACTGCGGGGGGACTGATCGGCCGGAAGAATTTCCCTTGTGGACCGATTGGTGGCTGGGCAAACCCCAACGCGATGATCAAGCCCTGCTTCTCTACGCCATTCTGGACAGTGTCAGTTGCGTCGGGGCATATCAATTTGTCATCCAGCCCCCCGTCCCGCCCCGCGAAACCACCAGGGCCGGCGTCAAGGCGGTCCTTTTTTTCCGCGACGATAACTTGATCCACGCCGTGGATCCGCAGCACAAACCCCTGGCCACCCTGGGCATGGCTCCGCTGACCAGCATGTTTTGGTTCGGCGAAAACTCCCAGCAAAAATTTGACGATTACCGGCCCGAAGTCCACGACAGCGATGGGTTGTTGATGCAACTGGATGGCGACCAAATGCTCTGGCGTCCCCTGGACAACGGCCCCGTCCTGCGCCACCAGACCTTTGCCGCCAAACATCTCCGCGGCTTTGGCCTGCTCCAGCGCGACCGCAACTTCAACAACTACCAGGATTTGTTCAACTCCTACCAATCGGTCCCCAGCGTCTGGGTGGTGCCGGCCGGCGCCAACTGGGACGACGGCGAAGTCCACTTGGTAGAACTGAGCACCCATTATGAAGGTTTGGACAACATCGTCGCCTTTTGGAATCCCCTCAACAAACCCAGGCCCCTCCAGCCCTTTCGCTTCGAGTACGACCTCTACTGGACGCGCGAGACCGACATGCCCCTGTCTTCCAACAAAGTGGTTTCCACCCGCGTGGGCGCCGACCCCCGCGACCCCGCCCAGCGTCAATTTGTCATTGACTGGGACATCCCCAGCATCACTTCCGACGATGAGCCGCCCACCGCCGCCGCCAGTTGCGGCACCAACGGAACCATCATGGGCGATACTCTGGTTTACCGCAACCACGCCGCCAAAACCTGGCGGGTCATGCTCAACATGGCCCCCGTGGCCGGTAACAAGGCCCCGGTGGACCTGCGTTGCACCTTGAAAAATGGGAGCGGCCTGGCCTGCGAAACCTGGACTTACCTCTGGAGCCCTCCATGAACGCCCTCGTCTTGACCGAGTCGCCCGGCCGGCTGGCGGCCCGGCCGCTGGACGACTGGAATGCCGCCTATTCCAAGGTCGAAAGCTATTTTCACGCCTTGCGCGTGCGCAACAGACTCCTGCTGGGCCAACTGGTGGAATTGGTGCTCCAACGCGCCTTGGCCCGCGCCGCCCGCGAACCCGCCCGCTCCGCCACCGAGTTGGCCGTCGAGGAAATGGACCTTCTGGTCAATCAGTGGTTCGCCCAAGTCCTCCAAGACAACACCGAGGGCGCCGAAATGCTTTCCACCCGGGGTCGCCTCGCCCTGCTCCTGGCCGACCAGGCGGGCAAATGGCAGGACCAGTTCCTTCGCCCCGGCCCCTGGCCCGCCGAATTCATCCTGGCCATGCGCGAAACCTATCTGCGCGCCGGACCCGACTTCCAGCTTTCCCAAATGACCCCGCGTCCGCTGGACCTGGGACCCATTGCCACCCTCACCCAGATCAGCCGCCTGCCTTACGCCAAAATGGTGGCCACCTGGGTCTTGTTTGCCTGCCTCCTGGTGCTTCTTTTCATCCTCACCCACTGACCTCTATGGCCGCCGCCTCGTCCCCGACTCCGGCCTTCTTCCCCTCCCGCCTTTCGGGAAGAGGCTGGCGCATCTTTATTTTTTACTCCGCCGTCGTTCTATTGACCGGTCTGGTTTCCATGCTCTTTGCCGACCTGATCTGGCGTTCCGGCTGGTCCACTTCCGGCTTCTGCCTGATGGGGTTGTTCGTCATCCTCTTTCTGCTCACCGTGGTTGGCTGCATGCACGCCGTCTTTGGTTTCGCCGTGCGGCTGACCAATGGCGACAGGCGCATTACTCGCCTGGCCGACTACCAGTCAAAAAGTCTGGAGGGCATCAGCACCGCCCTCGTCTTCCCCATTTACAACGAGCAGATCGCCCGCGTCTGCGAAGGCCTGCGCGCGACCTTTCAGTCCCTCCAAAACACTTCCCACCTCAAACATTTCGACTTCTTCATCCTCAGCGATTCCACCGACCCGGACAAATGGATCGAAGAAGAACGGCGCTGGTTCGATTTGGTCCGCGACCTCGACGCCCTGGGCCGCGTCTATTACCGGCGCCGCGCCGTCAACACCGCCCAAAAAAGCGGCAACATCCGCGATTTCCTCAACTCCTGGGGGCGGCGCTATCGCTACTTCGTCGTCTTCGACGCCGACAGCGTCATGCGCGGCCAAACCCTCGTGGACCTGGTCAAACTCATGGAAGCCAATCCCGGCGCCGGCCTCATTCAAACCGTCCCCGCCCTGATGAACGCCCAATCGCTCTTTGGCCGCATCCAGCAGTTCGCCAACCGCCTCTACGCCCCCGTCTTCATCGCCGGCCTGAATTTTTGGGCGCAGGGCTTCGGCAATTACTGGGGCCACAACGCCATCCTCCGCACCGAGGCCTTCATGCAATGCTGCGATCTCCCGCAATTGCCCGGACGCAAACCCTTCGGCGGCCAGATCCTCAGCCACGATTTCGTGGAAGCGGCCCTGCTCCTGAAGGAAAACTGGCAGGTCTGGTTCGCCTGCGACCTGCCCGGAAGCTACGAAGAGGCCCCGCAAACCATGATTGACAACGCCGCCCGCGACCGCCGCTGGTGCCAGGGCAATTTGCAGCACGCCATGGTCATTCAGGCCGCCGGCCTCCGCGGCGTCAGCCGCATCCACCTGGCCATGGGCATTCTGGGCTATCTGGCCAGCCCCCTTTGGCTCCTCTTCCTCCTCACTTTCAACTGGATGCTCTGGTACAAAAACTACACCGGCCTTTCCGACATCACTGTGCGCAACTTCACCCCTTTCATCCACCTCACCGGCACCGAGCACGCCTTTCTTATTTTCGTCATCTGCATGGCCGTGCTCTTTCTCCCCAAGGTTCTCGCCCTCATGGACCTGGGGCTGGACCGCCGGCGCGCGCGCGCCTTCGGCGGCCTCAGCGGCGCCGCGGCCGGGGTGTTGGCGGAGACCGCCTTCTCCACCCTCCACGCTCCCATCCAGATGCTCTGGCACTCCAAGTTTGTCCTCTCCGCGCTGTTCGGATCGGACACCTCCTGGGAACCTCAGAAACGCGTCGCCGTGGGCGTCGGCTGGGCGGAGGCCGCCAGGCGCCACGCCCTCCACACCTTGATCGGCCTGGGGTGGGGGACGGCCGTCTGGCGTTTGGATCATCCCACCTTTTGGTGGTTTGCGCCCGTCATGGCCGGCATGGTTCTGAGCATTCCCCTGAGCGTGCTCACCAGCCGCGTCAGTTGGGGCGCGCGCGCGCGCGATTCAAACTTGTTTCTGACTCCAGAAGAGACTGACCCGCCGCCCGAACTGGCCGGCTTGCGCGCGCGCATGGCCGCCTTGGAGCAGGCGGGCGAAGCCGCCCCCGGCTCCCTGGATTCCGGCCTTGCCGCCGCGATCCTGGACCCCTATGTCAACGCCCTGCACGCCTCCCTCCTGCGGGAAAACCGGCTCAATCCCGCCTATGCCAGCGCCCTGGCCGAACTGGGCGCGGGCGGCCAGGAAATCCCTCGTTTGCGCGAACGCCTCCTGGCCGAAGGCCCGGAGAAACTCCTCCGCCGCGAGAAACTCCTCATCCTCTCCGACGCCCAATCCCTTCCCTGGCTCCATCGCCAGGTCTGGCTCCGCCCCGCCGAGACCCTCTCCCCCTGGTGGCAAGCCGCCGCCCGCCAGTACGCCCGCTGAGTTTCCAGGCAACAACGAAGATCGCGCCGCCGCAAACGCCTCGCCTCAAAGTCTAGAGCAATTCCATGAAAACTGTAGCCGCTGAAACGTCTGGATTTTTGGGGAGCGCGGGCGCCCTCGCCTGCCGTGTTCGGCGCCTCGCCGAACACATTCCCCATCAATCCTCGGCTACACCCTCGGCTACACTTTTTCTTAAACCGCTCTAGCCCAACGGAGAAAATCATTCAGCGGTTGCAGAACCGCTTGGAGCGCCGGCGGAAGCCCTGCAGGCGGCATCACCGGATTGAGTTTGGCGATTGCCTTACCAAGGATATACGCAGCCGCCAACGGTTCTCTTGGCACAATTTCCCCGCTCCTTGTTCTGAATCGCTTGCAATCGTTCAACTCATCCACGGGCAAGTACCCGGGAGGAGCCGCAGGAGAGGTGGGGCAACCAGCATTTTGCCAGCGGGCGGCCCAGACCATCCACGTCTCCACATTTCGCATGGGCAATACCAAACACCGCCCTTCGGATGGATTGATCTCTGGGAGACCGAGCCGGTTTAGTTCGTCTCTAATCTCATTCCGACGGGACTCCAATCCTTGGCCGTCTTCATCAATCAAGGCGAGAATCGACCGCCGTGAGCTGAGCCGACGGACTTGCAGCCGTATTTCTTCACAGAACCAGCGACGAACGGCCGCAAAGTTCCCGTTGCGCCCAGTCCATCGGCGTTGCAGCTCGTAAGTCCTTTCGTCCACGCTTCGCCCTTGAAAATATCCTCTCGCCAGATCGGCGTGAGCAGCGTCTTCGGGCAAGACAACAATTTTACAGTACCGGCTCATTGCTTTGCCATGACGGTCACATCAAGGGAGTCCGACAAGGGCGCGTCCCGGGATACCCACCCGCGGGCCACTAGCTCGGAAAGCGGGATGGCGGTATCCTTGAGACTTTCGATCACGGTGCAGACGCGCTTGACTTGGGTTGAACCCAGCGGCGTGCGTTCAAGCCACAGGCCGGCGCGTTCGGCGATCAAATCATACGCCACCGGGTGATGGCTGGTTAAGATAGACTGGGCCTGACCTTCATCCGCATTGTTCTGCATTCGCACCAGCAATGGTTCGATTTCAGAAAGCCCAAGAAAGTTAGCCGGCTCATCGATAATCACGCTGCTCCGCCAAGCCTTGGTCACAGCCAGAGCGTGCTCTAGGATGACCAGGGTCCGTTGGCCGGCAGAAAGCTCGTCAAGGCGCAGTCGAACGTCGTCTTTCCCGCTGCTTTGGTAGATGGCCTTAGCCACCTGCATTGAGCCATCTGACTCCATTTGAAACAGCGCCAATTCCGGGAGGACGTTCTCCCGAAGTTTTCGTTCTGCCTCCCGGCAGGCGAGGGCTTGATTGTTGTGGAGATAAAGAAACCAAGCCGCAAAATCCGAGCCATTGAAACTCACCATGCTTTCTTCCCGCCGGGCTTCAGCAGTCACTGATGCGGGGTTGATCGACAAAACCACGACATGAGCGATAAAACGGCGGAATCGCTGAAGCAGCCGATTTTCGGTACGCGGGGCAATTCTGGAGATGCCGGAGAGACGCCAATCCATCAGGACCTCTGAACCCTTGACCCCGTTGTCTTTAAAAAGCTCGGCGCGAAAACTCGGCACGCCACCATTTTCGGCCGCCTGCGATGTATCCAGCCAGCCTCTGTAAAGTGTCTTGCTTTCAAAAATGAGTTTCTCCTCGGCGATACGGTTCTTTTCGCGCAACCGATCGTGGCTCAGGCGAAGGGTGTAATGATACACCCCTTCCGGCAGCACTTCCTCACCCTGACCTTCCATCGGCAGCCGAATATCCAGCTCGAACAGTTGTTCGGAACGCCGATCCCAGCGCGTTAAAGATTCTGTGGGAAACAATGTTTCGGTTGCGCCTCGCTGCGCCACTAAATCAGTAATCTTTCGCAGAGCTTCCAGGACACTGCTCTTGCCAGACCCGTTTGGCCCAACAAGAACCGTGTAAGGCTCAAACTCAAGAGTGACGTTTGCCAAACACTTAAAATTATCAGCGTAAAAGCGCGTGATCATGGCAATGAGGCTATCCCGTTCCGCCCCGGCAAGCAAACATGAATCCGCTAATTTGCGCGATGCCGTCGATTTTGTAAGTCCCCTCCAAAAATTTTTACTGGCACCGCTGCCGCCCCTTGCTAAATTAACCTCATGCGCACCGCCATTTATCCCGGCAGTTTCGATCCCATCACCAATGGCCACCTGGATCTGGTGGAGCGGGCGGCGAAACTTTTTGACCGCGTCGTCGTGGCCGTCGCGGCCAATGCGGACAAGAAACCGCTTTTCACCCACAAAGAGCGCGTGGAAATGGTCCAACGCGCCATCCAAACCATCCCCAAAGCCGAGGCCGACTCCTTTGACGGCTTGCTGGTGGATTACGTGGAGCGGCAGGGCGGCCACGCCATCATCCGCGGCTTGCGGGCCGTGTCGGACTTTGAATTTGAATTCCAGCTCGCCCTCATGAACCGGAAGTTGAACGAACGGGTGGAAACCATTTTCATGATGCCCAAGGAAACTTACACCTTCCTCAGCTCCAACATCATCAAGGAAGTCGCCCGTCTGGGCGGCGACGTCAGCCCCTTCGTCTCCGATTCCGTGCGGCTGGCTCTGGCCGCAAAACTCAAAAAATAAGGCCGCCCATGCCCCTGCTCATCAACCTCCGCCATCTCGAAGAAAAGGACCTGCGCCTCAAAGGAAAACTGCCCGTCTCCGAATTGCACCTCGACGCCGCCGACGAACTGGTCAAGGCGCGCCTGCCCCTGCATTATGACTTGACAGCCCGCCAGGCCGGGCGCGCTGTGGTGGTGCGCGGCGAGTTGAAGATCGCCCTGGATTGCGAGTGCGCGCGGTGCCTCAAGCCGTTCCCTTTCCCCATCGTCCTGGCCGACTGGATCTTGCATCTCCCTTTGGACGGCCCGGAAAAGGCGGCGATGAAGAATGATGCCGTGGACTTGACTCCTTATCTCAGGGAAGATATTCTCCTCGAGTTTCCGCAACATCCGTTGTGTGACGCCGATTGCGCCGGACTGCCCAATCGTTTAGACGCGACCAGTGAAAAAACAGCAGCGCCCAGCCAGACGCAAAGCGCGTCCGCCTGGGCTGAGTTAAACAAACTAAAGTTTTAATAGACAACAAGTTATGGGTGTTCCAAAACGCAAGCCCTCCCACAGCCGCCAGCGGATGCGCCGCGCCTACAACAGCGTCCTCAAGCTGCCGCAACTCAGCCAATGCCCCCAATGCGCCGCCCCTTACGTGCCGCATCGGGTTTGCCCGGCTTGCGGCTTCTACAAAGGCCGCCAGGTCATTACAATCCAAGCGACCGCTTAATCTGGATCGGGGGAGCGCGGCGGCACTTCTTCCGCGTTCTTTTCTTCTATGCGAATCGTTGTGGATGTGATGGGTGGCGATCACGGCCCCGAAGTTATTATCCAAGGCGTCAAGCTCGCCTTGCAATCCTACCCCGCCATCACCCAACTCTTTCTGGTGGGCCGGGAAGACCAAATCACCCCGGCCCTGGCCCGGGTCGGCTGCCGCGATCCCCGCCTCAAAATCCTCCATGCCGGCGAAGTCCTCGCCATGGAGGACAAACCGGTGGAAGGCCTGCGCCGCAAAAAGGATTGCTCCATCTTGCGCGCCGTTGATCTCCTCAAGGAAGACCGCGCCGATGCCTTGATCTCCCCGGGCAACACCGGCGGCATTGTCGCCGCCTCCACCATCCGCCTGCGCCCCATCCCCGGCCTGGACCGTCCGGGCATTGCCACCGTCATTCCCGCCCAGGAAAATGAATTCGTCCTCCTGGATTCCGGCGCCAGCGTCGAATGCCGCCCGCGCCACTTGCTGGACTTTGCCATCATGGGCAGTATTTACTCCCGCGAGATTCTCGGATACAAAACCCCCAGAGTGGGCATTCTCAGCAATGGCACCGAACCCAACAAAGGCACCGAAATGACCCTCGAAGCTTTCAAACTTTGTCAGCGCGCCGATCTCAACTTCATCGGCAATGTCGAAGGCCACGACCTCTTCCACAACCGCGTGGATGTCGTCGTCTGCGATGGCTTCGTGGGCAACATCCTCCTCAAAACCATGGAAAGCTTTTCCCGCGGAATGGCCGCCTGGCTCAAACGCGAAATCTACAAAAACCCCATGCGCAAACTCGGCGCCCTCCTGGCCGGTAACGCCTTCCGCGCCATTTCCCGGCGCATAGATCCCGACGGTCAAGGCGGCGCCCCGCTCCTCGGCTTGAACGGCATCGTCATCAAGGCCCACGGTTCCGCCCGCGAACGCGCCATCATGAACGCCATTCGCATCGGCGTCCAGGCCGCCCAACAACACATCAACCAAATCATCCAGGCCGAGGTCGCCCAGGCCGACGCCCGTCTGGCCGAGCCAAAAACATGACACCCCCACCCGTCCATTTCAAAAGCTCCCGCCCCCGCCTCGATCTCAAAGGCCGCTCCTGCTCCATTGCCGCCGTCGGCTCCTACCTCCCCGGTCGCGTCCTCACCAATGCCGACCTCGAAAAAATGGTGGATACCTCCAACGAATGGATCCTCACCCGCACCGGCATCAAGGAGCGCCGCCTCGCCGCCCCCGATGAGCACACCTCCGACCTCGCCGCCAAGGCCGCCCTCCTCGCCATGTCCCGCGCCAAAATCGCCCCCGAACAAATTGACCTCATCGTCCTGGCCACCATCACCCCCGACATGCCCTTTCCTTCCACCGCCTGCTTCGTCCAGCAAAAAATCGGCGCCTTTCGCGCCGCCGCCTTTGATATCGAAGCCGCCTGCTCGGGGTTCCTTTTCGCCCTCGAAATCGGCCGCCATTTCATCATGGCGCGCACCGTCGAAACCGTCCTGGTCATCGGCGCCGAAAAACTTTCCTCCATCGTCAATTGGAAAGACCGCAACACCTGCGTCCTCTTCGGCGACGGCGCCGGCGCCGCCATCCTCCGCCACCGCCCCCGCTCCCGCGGTTTGCTCACCACCTGCCTCTGTTCCGACGGCAACAAAGCCGACCTCCTCTGCATGCCCGGCGGCGGCTCCAGATCTCCTGCCTCCGCCCATACTCTCTCCTCGGGAATGCATTTCTTGCGCATGAACGGCCGGGAGACCTTCAAGAGCGCCGTCAACGCCATGTTCACCGCCGCCCGAGAGGCCCTGCGCCGCTGCCATCTGGACATCTCCCAGATCAAGTGCGTCATTCCCCATCAAGCCAACCGCCGCATCATCGACGCCCTCTCCCAGCGCCTGGGCGCCTCCCCAGGGCAAGTCTTCACCAACCTGGAAAAATACGGCAACACCTCCGCCGCCTCCGTCGCCATCGCCTTGGACGAAGCCGTCCAATCCGGCAGAATCCTCAAGGGCGACCTGATCCTCCTCATCGTTTTCGGCGGCGGCCTGACTTGGGCCGCCGCCGTCATCGAATGGTAATTGGGATGCCCAAAGGTCCCATTTGACGTCCTTCTATTAGGTGTTATACTATTCCCATACTATTGTAATAAACTTTATTTAATAATGAGTGCTCGAAAAACTGCCGCCCCCAATGCCGTCCACTTTCCCCCTTCTACCACACAATGCCTCACTCTGCCTGCCGAGGCCGTGCGCGTCAGCAAAAACGGAATTGAATTCCACAGCCGCGACCCCATCCAGCCCTGGACCGAAATGACCCTCAGTTTGCAGCGGCCGGGCGAAGCCAAAAAGCTCGGCTGCACCGGCGTGATCGTCGCCTGCAATGGCAATCGCCACGACGGCTTCGCCATTTCCATGCTCTTCACCAACCTCTCCCGCCAATCCCAGGCTCTCTTGCTCGCTTATTCCTGACTGGCTTTCTCCGGCTCAAGTCCTCTAACATGCCGGCATGGAAACTTTCCGCAAAATCCTCGCGGCCGCCGTGGACGGCGGCGCTTCCGATGTCCACCTCAAAATCGCCGCCCCCATTGTTTTTCGCATCAATCGCCGCTTGGTCGTCGTGGAAGGGCCTTACCCGACCGAAGAATGGTTGAATACGGTTGTTGAAAACATCCTGCCCCGCCATCTCAAGTCCCGCATCGAGGAGCTGCGCGAAGTGGATTTCTCCTATTTTATGCCCGGCGTTGGCCGCTTCCGCACCAACTGCTTTCATCAGCGCGGCCAGTACTGCCTGGCCCTCCGCTACGTCAAAACCCAGGTGCCCGGCTTCGAGGAACTGGGGTTGATGCCCCAATTGCGCCAAATTGCCGAAAGCCCCCGCGGCATCGTCCTGCTCGCCGGCTCCACCGGCTGCGGCAAATCCACCACCCTGGCCGCCATGGTCGAACACATCAACGCCAATTTCCGCAAACATATCATCACCCTCGAGGACCCCATTGAATACGTCTTTGAGGACAATCAATCCGTCATCGAACAGCGCGAAATCGGCCTGGACACCCTGAGCTTCGAGGAGGGCCTCAAACACGTCCTCCGCCAGGACCCCGATGTCATCATGATCGGCGAAATGCGCGATGCCACCAGCTTCACCGCCGCCATGGCCGCCGCCGACACCGGCCACCTGGTCCTCTCCACCCTCCACACCACCAACGCCTCCCAGTCCGTCGGCCGCATCCTCGACTTCTTCAAACCCGACGAACGCGAGCAAATCCGCCGCCAGCTGGCCGGCACCATGCAGGCCGTCGTCTGCCAGCGCATGGTTCCCACCATTGCCGGCGGCATGACCCCAGCCCAGGAAATCATGATCAACTCCGGCACCGTGCGCAAACTCATCGAGGAAAACCGCCTCGAACGCCTGGCCGCCGCCATCGAAACCGGCAGCGAAGAAGGCATGATCAACTTTAACCAGTCTCTCTTTCAACTGGTCAAGGACGGCAAAGTTTCCCAGGCCGACGCCCTGGCCAAGGCCACCAACGCCCAGGCGCTGGAAATGAACTTCCAGGGCATCTTCCTCACCGAAGGCAAACGCATCCTCGGCTGACCGCCCTGCGCCTCTCTGCTGGCCTATGCCGTCCGACATTTTACAACTTTGTTCTTGTCGGGAAGGCAGAACTTTGCCACAACTTCCCTGACCAAACGTTCGCCTTGCAAAACAACAAATTGAAATACGCAGGATTATCTCCAATCGCCCGCGCCCTCCCCGCGCGCGGGGACCTCCATCGCGCCTTCGCCCCGCCACCGACGCCATGAATTCTTCAGCCATCAACACCCTCCCCGCCTCCGCTCCCAGCGCCGATCCCGGCAACCCTCCGCCCGACCAGTCCCGCCAGACCCTGCTCATCGTGGACGACGAGGAGGGGCCGCGCCAGTCCTTGCGCGTGGTCTTCAAGGAGGATTACAACCTGCTCATCGCCGCCGACGGAATGCGCGCCCTCGAACTGGCCAGGCAGCACAAAATCAACGCCGCCGTCGTGGACATCCGCATGGCCGGCATGAACGGAACCGAAGTCCTGGAAAAACTCAAGGCCATCCAGCCCACCATCGAAGTCATCATGCTCACCGCCTACGAGACCGTGGACACCATCCGCCGCGCCCTCCGCCTGGGCGCCTGCGACTACCTCAACAAACCCTTCGACATCGCCACCATTCGCAAAGCCGTCGCCACGGCCATGGAACGGCACTCCCTGACCGATGAAATCCGCAGCAACAACGAAAAACTCCAGGCCCTCCAATCCGAGCTGCACAATCAAAAGCTCCAGGAGGAAATCACCCGCACCCGCGGCGAGATTTACGCCAGCATCATCCACGACATCAACGGCCCCCTGACCATTATTTCCGGCTTCATTCAAATCATCAACCAGCGCGTCGGCGACTCCAAACGCCTGGAGGGCGAAGACCTGGACATGGTCAAGGACCGCCTCCGCCGCATCACCCGCCAGGTCAGCAACTGCATTGATATTTCCCATCGCTACCTCAATTTCATGCGCCAGCAAGGCGCCTCCGCCTCCTGGGTCAGCGTCAATCAGATCCTCGACGACTTGCGCGAGTTGCTCAACGTCCATCCCAGCAAGGGCAGCAACCGCCTCAAAATCCAACCCGTCGCCGAAAACGTCCAACTGCAAATCAACGGCACCGACCTCATTCAAATCCTCCTCAACCTGGCCATCAACGCCCTCCAATGCGCCTCCACCCCGCACGCCGTTGTCATCGCCGGCCAAGTCCTCATGGCCCCCGTCAATACCGCCCAACTCCGCGAGACCGCCCACGACCGCGTGCTCAATTGCGATGGCTTCAAAAACACCGTCCCGATCCTGCACCTGACCGTCCAGGACGACGGCCCAGGCATTCCCCCGGACATCATGGTCAAACTTTTCCAGCCGTACTTCAGCACCAAGGCTCCCGGCAAAGGCACCGGCCTGGGTCTGTCCATCGTCCAACGTCTTCTCAAAGAGTCCCGCGGCTGTCTGCACCTCTCTTCCCAGCCCGGCGCAGGCACCTGTTTCAACATCTACCTCCCCGCCTTCATCAAAACCTAGCTGCATGCTTCCTTGAATGAAATCCATGACCGGTTATGGGCGGGGCGAGCACGCCCGGCACGGCCTCAAAATCACCGCGGAGGTCAGCTCGGTCAATCGCAAGCAGACCGAAGTCGCCGTCAACCTGCCCCGCGACCTGGAAGTCTTGGAGGCCCAAATCCGCGATGAAATCAACCGCCGCGTCTCCCGGGGACGCGTCACCGTGCGCGTTTCCGTCCATGCCGCCCCCAGCGCCGGCCCGAAGACTCGCCTAAATCTGGCCCTGGCCAAATCTTATGTCCGCGATCTCCGCGCCTTGGGCAAGTCCCTCGGTTTGCCCGGCGCCATCACCGTGGACTTGCTGGCACGCCTCCCCGGCGTCGTCCAGCCCGCCGAGGTCATCGGCGAAGCCGAGGCGCTTTGGCCCGCCACCTCCGCCGCCCTCAACTCCGCGCTGGACATGTTGCTCAAAATGCGCCGGCGCGAAGGCGCCTGGCTGGCCAGGGACTTGAAAGCGCGCATGACCAAAATGCGCCACGGAATCGCCCGCATCCAGCGCCGCGTCCCAGCAGCCGTCCAACGCTACCGCGCCCAATTGATCCACCGCATCAAGGAGGCCGGCCTCCAGACCCCGGCCCTGGAGGAGGAACGCCTGGTCAAAGAATCCTTTTATTTTGCCGACCGTTCCGATGTCTCCGAAGAATTGACCCGCCTGCTCAGCCACTTCCAGCAATTCGACGACTGCGTCAAATCCGCCGAACCTGTTGGACGCACCCTGGATTTCCTCTCCCAGGAAATCAGCCGCGAAATCAACACCCTCGGCGCCAAGGCCAACGACAGCCTGATTTCCCGCGAAGTCGTTTCTTTGAAGGCCGAACTGGAAAAATTCCGCGAGCAAGTCCAAAACGTCGAATGAGAAAACCCCGGCCCAAACCCGGCGTCCGAAACCCGGCGTCGCCTCTGCTCATCGTCATTTCCGCCCCGTCGGGCGGCGGTAAAACCACCCTCTGCCAGCAGCTTCTCGCCTGCCACCCGGAAATGAGCCGCGCCATCACCTGCACCACACGCCCGCCCCGCCCGGGCGAGGGCGACGGCGCCGACTATTATTTCCTGGACGCCGCCACCTTCGAGCGGCGCGTCCACGCGGGCGATTTTCTCGAACACGCCACCGTCTATGGCCATTCCTACGGAACCCCTAAATCCGAAGTCCTGGCCCGCCTGCGCCAGGGCCGGGATGTCTTGCTCAACATTGATGTCCAGGGCGCCGCCTCCGTCTGCGCCGTGGCGGATCAGGACCCGGACTTGCGCCGCGCCCTGGTCACCGTGTTCCTGACTCCCCCTTCACTGGACGAATTGGCGGCGCGGTTGCGCCGAAGGGCCACCGATGCCGAGCCGGAGCTCCAGAAGCGCCTGGGCGTGGCGCGCCAGGAAATCTCCCGCTGGCGCACCTTCCAATACCTCATCATCAGCACCTCCATCGTCGAGGACCTCCGCCGCATGGAATCCATCATCGAAGCCGAACGCATGAAAGGCTCCCGCGCCCGCCCCCCGGAGTAAGATCATGCCAGCGGGACCGATTCCGTTGCGCCCCCATCAAGTGCCCGGATTCTCATACGGAACCGCGGAAAACAGTTTGCGCTCCTCGCCGCGCGGATCGTCTATCACCCGGGGCGGCAGGTTGAACGACATCGTCGCCCGTCGCTTCAGATCATACGGCGGCCACTCCGGCAGCTGGGGCGTCTGCGGATTCCCCGTGCGCGCGAAGGCGAGGTAAGACTCGCTCATCAGATCAGCCATCGCCTGCGCCTCCGGCCCCCTCCCCGTCTTCGTCTGCGGAGCGCCGATGTTGTCGAAGAAGAGCTCCGTATCCAGCCCGTGATACGCCTTTAGCCTGGGATTCACCGGCGAACCCCAGTCCAGTTGGTACGAATACGTGGGCGCCGAGCCTGCGGGCTGCGCCGCCCGGCGTTCGATCTCCACCACCGCCGGCCGCCAGTCCCGCGAATCCGTCGTCGCGCCGAAGAACACGTCGCTCGCCGAATAGTCGGGGTGGACCCGCCGGTACAGGGCGATCACTTTGTTGAGGTCCAGATTTCCCATTTTTTCCGAATACTGCTTGAGGGTTTCCGGCAGCGTCTCCCA